>JBOGMU010000159.1:0-5438 GCA_050746865.1 Candidatus Acidiferrales bacterium | reverse complement strand
CGTAGTAGATTGCCGGCGCAAGAACTTCCGAAAAGTTTTTTTTCCCGAAGCGCGACAGCATTTTTGACCAGCCATCCACGACGCCGGGAACCGTGACGGACTGAATTCCGAGCGTCGGCATTTCCGTGATGCCTTTGCTCTTGAGGAATTCAAGCGAAAGCCCCCCAGGCGCCCAGCCGCTTGCATTGATGCCATATAGCTTCCCGGTTTTCGCGTCATAGATGATCGCAAAGAGGTCGCCGCCCATGCCGTTCATCATGGGTTCGACCACACCCACCACGGCGTTGGCCGCAACGGCTGCATCAATCGCATTGCCGCCGTGGGCGAGTATCTGCGCGCCCGCTTGCGCGGCCAATGGACTCTCGGCCGCGACGATGCCGCCCTGCGAGATAACCATCGAGCGCCCTTGCGAGCGGTCTTGCCCGTATGTACGCGTCGCAGCAATCATGGCGATTAAGCACAGAACAACGAGCAATCGCGGCAAGACACAGACTCCTCGCCCGATGCTTCGATTTCCGATATTCCTCGGCGGTTTTTCATTTTTATTCAACAGCCGGCGGTTCATACGATTTCTGTCCTCGAAATGGAAACGCCGATTGTACTGAATTTCACCGAGCGAAGTTACGGGAATCTGCATTGCACTCACTAAAACAGACGAATTGCTGTTCCGCAATCGATCGCCGGAATCGTGTAGTATCTATCACGCAACGAATAGCTTGTTACGGTCTGAATCGGTGCGAACTTAGTCGCACGTTGCCGTGGTTTGCTCAATTCCATTACTCAATAGGGCGGATACGAATGTCAAAAATGCTGGAAGAAGTGCGGCAGCAGCCGGATGCTCTGGAAAAGACGCTGAAAACAGGACTGCGAAGCGCCCAAAAGCTTCGCGAGCATTTCGAGGCACACCCTCCGAGGATGGTGCAGATCGTTGCGCGGGGAACGTCCGATAACGCGGCGGAATTCGGCCGCTATCTCATCGAAATTACCGCGGGCATCCCGGCCTCGCTGGCTGCGCCCTCAGTCGTCACGCTGTATCACAGCCGCGTAAATCTTGACGGCGTTGCCGTTGTGGGGATTTCCCAGTCCGGCGAGTCCACCGACGTGAATGCCGTACTCGATGATGCGCGTAAAGGCGGCGCGTTTACGATTGGCATCACGAACGAACCGGACAGCGCCATCACAAAAATTGCCGCCGAAACGATTCTTGTTCGCGCCGGAAAAGAAAAGAGCGTCGCGGCAACGAAGACCTACACCGGCCAACTGATCGCGCTTTACCTGTTTGCCTATGCGCTCGGCGGAAATTTGGAACTTGACGACTTGCGCCAACTTCCCGGCTGCGCAGCGAGCGCTCTGGGCACGGAAAAGACGATTGCGGAACTGGCCCCGCGCTACCGCTTCATGAATCGCGGCGTCACAGTGGCTCGCGGGCTAAACTATGCAAACGCGCTCGAATTTGCCCTGAAAATGATCGAGACAAGCTACGTGCTTACCGGCCGCTTCTCTGCCGCGGACTTGATGCACGGCCCCGTCGCCCTGCTGGAAAATTCGCTGCCGGCCTTTGTTTTCGCCCCCCCGGGCGTCACGGAGCCTTCAATCACCACAGTTCTCGAGCGGCTGGATACCGTGAAAGCGGATACGTTGGTGATTACGGACGCGAGAAACAAGAAGGTCGCCTCAAAAACTGCCCGAAGCATTCAGCTAGCCTGGACGGCGAATTTCCGCAACAACCTGGCAGACCTTTACACGCCGATTCCCTACATCATTCCAGCGCAGCTTTTCGCCGGGCATCTGGCGGTCATCAAAGGACTTGATCCCGATAAGCCGCGTTCCCTTACGAAGGTGACGCGCACAATTTAGGCCAGCAATAACCTAAGGAGTCGCCCGGAGGGCGGAAATTCAGGGTCATCCTGACTAGCGACACATGTCCTTCAGATCTGCTATGAGGACGATGGCGACGACCTAAACAGAGCCTTCGTGCTCGCAGCGCGGCTGAAGTGACGCCAGGATTGCCACATCGGAGTTTGAAAACAGGCGGCTTTCAGAACGCAATCCAGCCACTACGGCGCTGGCTATCGTCCCTATCCGCTTCGCTCTCGCAACATCGCGCAGGTGTTGCGAGCAAATTCCCGTCAAGCTGGCTACTTCGTCTTCCGTAAAGTATTTTTGGCTCAATCTAATGCGAAGCATTCGCACCGCACCCGGAATACAGTGCCAGCAATTCCCTCGCCGACCGCCCATAGCGAAAACATGGGGCTTAGAAGACAGTGACGGGCCGCGAGTCGCAATTATTTTCACTTTCCGTGCGATCAATTGCCCAAGAGACTCACTTTGCGGCGGGCCGAATCGTCTGCGGCTGTAATCACCGCATCGTACTGCATCCTCCTCACACGTGAAGTCCCAGTTTGTCTTCCAGATATTTCTTGCTGATCTCGGCTGACTCTTTCGGCGTCCGTGATTTGTCGTTCTCGCTATCGAGTTCCACCATCGCCCAGCCCCGGAACTTGATTTGACGCAGCGCATCAAAAACGGCGGGAATGTTCACCTTGCCGCGTCCAAGCTCGACAAAATCCTCGAGCCGCCGCGGATTATTGGCAGGCAAATCGAAGGGCTTACCGAGATCCTTGATATGAAGCAGCGCGATGTGGTCTTTATATTGCGCAATTCCCTTCACCGGATCGCCTCCGCCCGCTTGGTAATGCGCGATATCGAAAAGAAGCTTCACGTACTTTGGATTCACGGCATCGAAAACGCGCTCTAGCCCCTCGGGATGCTCGCTGACCGAATTGAGGTGATTGTGATAGACGAGCGGGATGCCGATATCGGACGTTCGCTTTCCTAACTCACTCAGAACGCTCCCAAAATATTTGTAATCGGATGCCGAGAAGTCGCTGCGACCTGGCTCCTGATCGAGCACTTGAAGATAGTGCCCGCCCGCATCGCGCATATATTGCGCGTGCGCCATGTGTGCCGCAATATCGTTCGCTTTGGCAGCGGGATCGATTTGCACGTTCCCGCTCGACAAAGCCACGAATTCGAGATTCTTCCGGCGCAGCTCATCGCGCAGCACGGCAGGCTGAAATTGCTTTATATCGTCGCTGCGCAGTTGAATTCCGCGATAGCCGAGCGCCGAAATATCGTCAATCGCCTGCTGCGCCTTGCCTCCCCACGTGATCGACGCGTATCCGATGCGGATGCCCGGCATCGAACCGGCGGCCTGGGCTGCGAAGCCACGCCCCGCCGTTGAACGCGCCAGCGCCAGCCCGGCCCCTACGCTACTCAGCATCCATAGAAAGCTACGACGCGAAACTGACGCATTCATCTATTACACTCCTTTAGTGCCGTGTGACGAAAATTCCTAGCCATTATCTCGGTGGCGGCGCCGTCGAGGATGGTACCGCCTTGCCGTCCACGGTATCTGGTTCCATCAGCTCGACGCGCGTACCGTCTGGATCGTACAGATTCGCCTGCTGCTTCCCGTTTTTCCCAACATGAATTTCAATCGGAAGCTTGTAATCCGTCGACGCGGCGCGCGCCTTCAACGTATCGACGGCTTTTTGCATGTCCGGCACCACAAGGCACAGGTGATTCATCACGCCCAGCGTGCGCGCGTCCGGCGGAGTCGCATAAAGCATGAATTCAAGATAATTCTGGCCGTCCGGAACGCGCATATCGACCCAACTCAGCACCGTGCCGTTTGAACTGCCGCGCCAAAATTCCCGCAGGCCGAGAATGTCCCCATAAAACTTCATCGAGGGATCGAGAGCGGCAATCGTCACGCCGACGTGCGGCACATGCGTCGAAATGCGCGCGGCGGGCATGAATTTGCCCCGCTGCTGCGTTGCCCAACTCTCCGGCGTGTATTGGACGATCTCCACGGAATGCCCATCCGGGTCCTGAATAGTGAAGTTGAGGTTTTTAATTTTTCCCTGCGGCACTCTGTCCGGCACTTTGACGCCGCGCGATGCAAGATATTTGCGCATGCCCTCAGCCGAATCCGTATAGAAAGCGATATGGCTGAGCTGCCCATCCTCTTTGCGCGGATCAGTGGAAAGCTCAATCGTCTGATCGTCATTAATCTTCACGAACGCAAGGCTGACGCTGCCGTCGTCGCGCTTCAAATCGTAAGGCTCGGCAAACCCGAGGAAGTCCTCGTAAAAATGTCGCGCCTTCTGCAGATCGCTGACATAAAAGTTGATGTGCGAAATACCCAGAATCCGCGGCCGCGTCGGTTCGTCCCCGGCGCGCAGAGCCAATGAGAAACTGAGCAGCAGAAGAAAAGCGGCGATTCGTTTCATACAATTGCCTGCGCTGATGAGGCTAAAGCGCGTCTCATGCTTAGCAGTGGGCAGGGACGTTAGATCAATATGTGCCTCGCGTCAACTGTGGGGCAGATCGCAACTCACTCGCAGGAATTTTCCATGCCAGCGAAGCATGGCAGAACAGAAAGTAGCCGCGCATAGTCGAGCCCTGATTGAATTGAATCGTTAAGTCATACTCGGCGTCGTAGTCGCCGCCGCCAGTGTTCCGGCACAAACCGCCTGCTTCTCCGGTGTAGAGGCCTTAGTACTTCGGGGGTAGATCGATAGCCCAGCGTACTATGGCAATCAGGGCTCAGCCCGGATCATAATTTCATATCAACGCAGGGCCACTAAGACTTTGGGCAGCGAGGTTCAACCATGAGCCAAATAACGCTACAGCTCGTAAAAGACTTCATGGAACAGGAAGGCAGTATCGGCGTTATCGACCATGAAGGCATAACAAGGATGCTCTATCCAGCTTTGCACGAGTACTTAGGCGTGGCTCAAACATCGAATCATCTCTGGCACAAGGGAACGTGGCACTCGCGCGAGCAGTTCCTGCAGTTGTACGCGCAGCTTCGAATCGAAGTGCCTGCCTGAACGCCCCGAATTCGTCTCGCGGCCGGCCAAGTGAATCGGTAACGCCCCTCCGAAAACGAAGACTCTCGTTCAGAGGTAAAACCAGGCAAGGCGATTGTGACCAGAATCTGTTGCACCGCCGGGGGTGGCCCACTCAATCGAAGCGAACAGTGGAGGGTGGCCCAATCGGGAACGACTATTCTAAACCAACGCTCCAGATGGCGCTGCGCACCGGATCGGTCGAAGGATGCCCAACTAAATCCGAGGGTGCCGCACACATCGCGGTTTGTGCGATGTATGCGAGTTTTGGCTCTGCCTTACGAGTCTTGACTTCTCTATCGCAGATAGAATTAGTAGCGGATGAGCCTGTAAGCCGGATTCTGTGAACGGCCACGAAGCTTTCGCCTCGCAGCCGAACGGCGATCATTCCTCTAGGTCCCGGATCGCTCCGGGACTCAAGCAGCCTACCCGAGGGTCGCGACGCCGCCCTCCTTCGAGCGCGACGTGTACGGGCCGGGCCGGCCCTCCCCTCCTATTTGGCTTTGCTCCACGCGGGGTTTT
>JBOGMU010000158.1:0-8167 GCA_050746865.1 Candidatus Acidiferrales bacterium | reverse complement strand
CTTGCAAGTAGACGACGTCTTCGCCTTGATCTGGTAGCGCCGCCGTCTCGGCGGCGCCTTTGCTTTTCTCGACCTTCCGGTCTCTCGCCGGCGTTTTTGCCGTTGCCGTTGCCGTTGCCGTTGCCGTTGCCGTTGCTTTTGATTTTGTAGATTCTCTTTTGAATTTCAAGAAAGATTGCGAGCCGGGATCGTTGCGATCGAATGAGCCGCCGGGGCTCGCAGCGGGAAGACACGGGAACCGTCGTAGGGCCGGTCCCAGCGGAACATGCCGTAGATGGCGTGCAGCATTTTGCGCGCGACGGCAATCAGGGCGACTTTTTTTCTTTTGGCCTCGGCCAAAAGATGTTCATAGAAGGCCCTGAGATGCGGCTCGCGCCGGCTGGCCACCAGGGCCGGCATAAACAACGCATGCCGCAGATGGCGATTGCCGATCTTGCTGATGCGCGTCTTTTTCCGCACCGAGGTCCCCGAACTGTATTCGCGCGGATCCAGCCCTGCAAACGCCACCCACTGCCTTACATCGCGATCAGGCGGCAGCAGAGCCAGTTCGGCCAAGATCTGCACGGCGCTGCTTTCTCCCACTCCGGGCATTGTGCGCAGCAACCGATAACGCTTCTGCAGGCACGGCTCGGCGGCAATGCACGCCAAAGCCTCCTTGCGCAGCCGCCGAATCTCGGCATCCAGAAAACACAAGGTGCGATCGATACTGCGGCGCACGCAAGCGGCAATCGCGGTCGAAACGCCTGCCGCATGCCGGCGATTCTTCTCGGCAGCACGCTGCTGCGTGAGCGTTTGCAGCCGCCGCGCTATGGCCCATAGCGCTAAGCTTGCCTGATCGGGCCGAGCCCACCGTGTAAAGGGCATGCGCGCGGCAAACTCGCGCAGCACCACCGCATCGCGCAAGTCGCTCTTGCTCCTCTGCATCAAGGCTTGCGCGAAATGACGCACTGCCCGCGGATTGGCCACCATCAATTGCACGTTCGGACGCGCACTGAGAAACAACGCCACGTCCAAACCGTACACGCCGGTTGCCTCCATGCATACTCTCGCGCCTTCGCCCCCGCGCGTCAGCGCATGCAATAGCGCGCGATGCCCCACCGCCGTATTCGCAAATCGCCGCGTTACCAGATCGCCCTTCTTGCCCGCCATCGCTACGACTAGCTCCCGCGCACTCACTTCCAAACCACAGACTTCGCCCTTGTCCATCTCCCCTCCTGGTATTAGGCTGTGGCTCTGGCTCCCCGACCCTGTGCCAATTCCAAACTGAGCTTGTCAATGCAGGCTCTCGTGGCCTGTGATTCTCTTCAGTTTCGGGAATTTAGGGCGGGGGGCCGATCTACAGAACAGGCTCTCGAAGTTCACCACTCCGGGCCTCGCGGCCGCTCGGCCTCTCCCGCCAGAGCAACTCGCCTCCTCGGCAAGTCTCGCCCAAAACCAAGATACAAGCGGCCGCCTTTGCCCCGCGTCTCATAGCGGGGACGTCCGCCCGTTTTTGGCGGGCGAGGCGGGCAGCTCTTGAAGTTGCTCTTGAAGTTGCTCTTGAAGTTGCTCTTGAAGTTGTCCCGCTTTTCTCTGTGCCCTGTGCAAGAGTTCGATGCCGAGACGAGCGCAGCGTGCCCTTTCCGGAGACCGGCGACCGATCCCAAAATCCTCTCCCGAAATTAAGCCTTTTTTACGGCGCGATTCGCGCCATTTCGCGCCTGAATTCCCAACTTTGAGGTGCTCATCGCGCCTTTTTAGACAAATTTCCGGCCTTCCGGCGCCTCGGAACAGCAACTAAAAGTGTCTCGAATTAGACACACAAAATGCCCTTTAACATTATGTTGGTGGTCTGGCAAACTGCTGCCTGTGTTTTACGTCATACAGACCGTGCCTGCAGGTGAAACCGAACAAACAAGACGCATCTCCTCGTCCCGCCGCGATCGCCAAATTCTAATCGACAATCTGCCGATTAGAAATCGACGTAAGTTATGCGCTCTCAACAAAAGTCGCGGTTCTAATCGACAAAAAAGGGGCATTTTTCTTGAACCTGACACCCGACACCTGAAACCCAGAACCTGCGATTCTAATCGCAACTCACATGAATTAAAAACCAATGTAACTCTATGAAAACAAACGAACGGAGGTGCTTCTAATCGCAATCACCAGCGGGTATTTCTGCTGAACCGGATCCCAAATTTCAGTACTGCATTCAACAGGCCGCACGGTAGAATGTTTTCGAGCCAATGCTTACAGTAGTAGCTGCCTTGATCGAATCGGAAGGCCGTGTGCTCGTGTGTCAGCGCAGGCGCGGCGACCGCTTTGCCTTCCTCTGGGAATTTCCTGGCGGCAAAGTCGAACCCGGCGAGGAGTTGGCCGCGGCCCTTGCGCGCGAATTGCACGAAGAACTCGGCGTGGACGCACCGGTCGGCCCGGAGGTTTATCGAACCTCCTTTCAATATCGCGAGATGCAGAATTCGACAGAAATCATATTTTTCGCCGCCGCCGCGAATCCCGAACAAGTCCAAAACCTTGCGTTCCAAAGCATCGAGTGGCGGCTCCCGCACACTCTTGGCGAGCTCGATTTTCTCCCCGCCGACCGCGATCTGGTGGGCCAACTCGCCTCCGGCTCTTTGCGCATTCCTCATGACTGGATCGCAAGCGGAAAGCGAGTTCCGGCGAGGCATGAGAACGCCTAGTGCGGGACGCGCCGAGGGTGTATTCTTACTCTGACCGATCATTGGCACGCGAATGCTGTGGGGGCGTTCGCTCGTATTTAGATCACGCAGGAGCACGGAAGCGAGGCTATGGATAACGACATCATCACGCAGTTGCAAAGCGTAGAACCGAAGCTGGAAACCGAACTGCCGCTTGAATCGCCCAATCTCGATGGCGAAGAGATTCAAGAGTGGCTGGAATCGCTTGATTCGGTGCTCCAGTCAAGCGGACCCGAGGTAGCGTCGTATATCCTCCAACGCCTCCGTGCCCATGCAAAGGTCGTCGGCATCGATCTTCCCTTCACCGCGAACACTCCTTACGTAAATTCAATCCCGGCCAGCATGCAGGCGGACTTTCCCGGTAATCAGGAAATCGAACGCCGCATCAAGAGCATCATTCGTTGGAACGCAGCCGCGATGGTCGTCCGCGCAAACCGCGAAGAAAACGGCATCGGCGGCCATATTTCCACATTTGCTTCCTCTGCCACTCTCTACGAAGTCGGCTTCAATCATTTCTTCCGCGCCCGCACCGACGATTTCGAAGGCGACACAGTCTACTTCCAGGGCCACGCCGCACCCGGCATGTACTCGCGGGCATTTGTCGAAGGGCGGCTCTCGGCCGAAAATCTTCACAACTTTCGCCGTGAACTGAAGGCCGGCGGCGGTCTTTCGTCATATCCCCACCCGTGGCTGATGCCAAATTTTTGGGAATTCCCAACTGTTTCAATGGGCCTCAGCCCGCTCATGTCGATTTACAATGCACGCTTTGCGCGTTATCTGGAAGCACGCGGCCTTAAGCCGAAGACGGACGCGAAAATCTGGGCGTTCCTCGGTGATGGTGAGACCGACGAACCCGAATCGCTCGGCGCGATCACGCTTCCGGCGCGCGAAAAACTGGATAATCTGATTTTCGTCATCAATTGCAATTTGCAGCGGCTCGATGGCCCAGTGCGCGGCAACGGCCAAATCATTCAGGAACTCGAATCTGCCTTCCGGGGTGCCGGCTGGAATGTCATCAAAGTCCTCTGGGGCAGCGAATGGGATCCCATCCTCGAGCGCGACACTGAAGGTCTGCTCGTCAAGCGCATGGGAGAGATGGTCGACGGCGAATACCAGAAGCTTGTCGTTTCGTCAGGCGCATACGTACGCGAACATTTCTTCGGCACAGATCCGCGCTTGCTCAAGCTCGTCGAGCCGCTTTCAGACGAAGAGTTGCGCCGTTTGCGTCTTGGTGGCCACGATCCTCGCAAGGTCTACGCCGCATACAAGGCTGCGTTTGAACACAAAGGCAGCCCGACCGTGATTCTGGCTCGCACGATCAAGGGCTACGGTCTTGGTGAGGCTGGCGAAGGCAAAAACGTTACCCACCAGCAGAAGAAGCTCAACGAAGAAGAGTTGCGCGAATTCCGCACGCGTTTTTCGATTCCACTTACTGACGAACAGTGCGATCAGATTCCCTTCTACCGCCCACCCGACGATAGCGAAGAGATGCGTTATCTGCGCGAGCGTCGCGAAGCGCTTGGTGGGTATACGCCGCAGCGCCGCGTTCGTTCGAAAGCGCTTACTGCCGACAACGCCGAACTCTTCAAGGAATTCTCAGAGGGCAGCGGCGGGCGCGAAGTTTCCACCACCATGGCCTTCGTCGGTATGCTGCGCAAAATGCTGAAGGACCCCGAAATCGGCCACCTGATCGTACCGATTGTCCCCGACGAAGCTCGCACGTTCGGCATGGAATCGCTGTTCCGCACAGTGGGAATCTACTCGAGCAGCGGCCAGAAATATGAACCTGTCGACGCCGATAACTTCCTCTACTATAAGGAAACGAAGGACGGCCAGATCCTTGAGGAAGGCATCACCGAAGCTGGCTCGATGGGATCGTTCATTGCCGCCGGAAACGCCTATGCCACGTATGGCGTCAACACGATTCCTTTCTTCATTTATTACTCGATGTTCGGCTTCCAACGCATTGGTGATTTCATTTGGGCCGCGGCCGATATGCGCGTTCGGGGCTTCTTGCTCGGCGGTACCGCTGGCCGCACCACGCTATCCGGTGAAGGCTTGCAGCATCAAGACGGCAACAGCCACGTTCTCGCTCTCACCGTTCCCAATTTGCTCGCCTACGATCCGGCCTACGCCTACGAAATCGCTGTGATCATCGAAGATGGCATTCGCCGCATGTACAAGGAAGGCGAAAGCATCTTCTATTACATTACCGTGATGAACGAAAATTATGCCATGCCGCCGATGCCGGAAGGCGTTCGCGACGGCATTCTGAAAGGCATGTATCGCTTCCGCCCCGCGGCAAATCCAAAGGCAAAGCTTCGCGCGCAACTCTTCGGCAGCGGCGCCATTCTCAACGAAGCCTTAAAGGCGCAGCAAATCCTCTCCGAAAAGTACGGTGTCGAGGCCGACGTATGGAGCGTAACCAGCTATAAGGCGCTTTATATGGACGGTAACGAGACCGACCGCTGGAATCGCCTCCACCCTGCCGAAAGGCCGCGCGTTCCTTACATCACCGAAACGCTCAAGGACGTGCCCGGCGTTCTCGTCGCCGCCTCTGACTATCTGAAGACTCTGCCCAACATGGTGAGCAAGTGGATGCCGCGGCGGCTTGCTTCGCTCGGCACCGATGGTTTCGGCCGCAGTGAAGGTCGCACGTCCCTGCGCAATTTCTTCGAAGTCGATTCGCGATTTATTACGCTCGCCACGCTGCACGAACTTTACAGTGATGGCAAGATCCAAAAATCGATCCTCGACAAAGCCGTCGCGGATTTGGGCATTGACACGGAAAAACCGAACCCCGTCGCATCGTGAATCTTACCTATTAGCTGCGAAGTACGGCAATGGACAACACCGCATTG
Organism: Candidatus Acidiferrales bacterium; assembly: GCA_050746865.1. Classification (GTDB taxonomy): domain Bacteria; phylum Acidobacteriota; class Terriglobia; order Acidiferrales; family UBA7541; genus Palsa-295. Next base: position 2,610 of record JBOGMU010000158.1, on the reverse strand, counting down.
ACTGCCAAGTGGGCCGGACGATTTGTGGGCGAGGTGCGACTCTTGGCCGGAGACTACTGCGCCGCCGCCGTGGGAACTGTTCCGCCCAGCGGAACGATCAACACGTGATCTCCGCCGCCGTCGTAGCGCTTCACCCTGAAGAGAACATCCTGCCCCGGCTGGAGCTTCGCCATTTCGCGATGATACGCCGCTAGATTCCCTACGGAAACGTCATTAATCGCCTGGATCACGTCGCCAATGTGGAATTCTACGTCGTCCGCAAAACTGGCCGGGTCGACATTCGTGACCACAACTCCCGGATTTGCCCCGGCTGAAATCTTGCCTAAGCCGAGCTTCTGCGAAAGATCCGAACTGAGGTCTTGTACGTGTAATCCCAATTGTCCATTGTCGGCGTTCTGATCCTGCGTGTCCGATTCCGCGGGCTCAAATGCTGTCGGCACGATTTTCGAGCGGTCTTCCACCGTGAGCGTCACATCTTTCGGCTGCTTATTTCGGATTACATGCAGTTGAACCGATTGACCAATAGGCGTAGCCGCGATTGGACTCACCAGTTCGTAGCCATTGTGCACGGGCTGTCCGTTTACGGAGGTAATCACGTCTTCCGGTTGCAAGCCCGCTTTCTGCGCTGGGCTGCCGGAGTCCGTCGCCTCCACCACGATTCCATACGAAGCGCCGAGCTCCTTCATCGTGACGGGATTTTGGCTCACGCGATCGTCAAACGTGATGCCGATCGCGCCGCGCGTAACTTTGCCGGTTGTGATGAGCTGGTTATATATTCCGATCGCGACATTCGAAGGCATCGAGAGGCCCACGCCTTCGAAACCGTGGCTGCCCGTATATATGGCGGTGTTGATGCCGATCACTTCGCCGGCCATATTCACCAGCGGACCGCCCGAATTGCCGGGGTTAATCGCGGCATCCGTTTGAATGAAGCGTTTGAATTGTCCCTGCCCTTCCGCCTCGGCCGCGCGGTTCTTCGCGCTCACGATGCCGGCCGTAACCGTCGACGAAAATCCGAACGGACTGCCGAACGCCAGCACCCAATCTCCCACCTGCACGCCGTCGGAGTTACCCAGCGGAGCCACGGGAAGGTCCTGATCGGTGTCGATCTTGATCACGGCGAGGTCCGTCTCTTTGTCGCTGCCGATCACACGCGCCGTGAAGCGTCGCGAATCGGCGTCGAGTGACACTTGAATGCGCGTGGCGCCGTCGATCACGTGCTGATTTGTGAGGATGAAACCTTTCTTGTCGACAATCACACCGGAGCCGATGCTGCGCTCCGCGTCGGGCGAATCATCGGGGGAATTGAGGAAGCGGTTCAGCAGATCGTCTTCGTTGTTGCCGAAGCTGTGCGATTTCCCGGCGGACTTTGGCCTTTGCAATACCTGCGTGGTCGAGATGTTCACTACGGCGGGTTCGACTTTTTTTGTAATTCCGGAGAAGGCGTTCGACAGCGCCACTGGTTCGGGAACCGCGAGCATCGCCGCACCACCCGGCCCTTCTGCGCGGCGCGCCAGCGCCCCGCCCGGCACGATCGCGCCGATCAGGATTCCGATAGCAAGCGTCGCTCCGACGAGAAGGGACGCGAAGGTTTTCCGCCTACGCGCCCAGTTCATGAACTCGCGAAGTTCAATTCCCATGGCCCGTCCCCGGCCGGCCGCAGCGTTAGTCGCGCAGCCTTTGTCGGATTATAGCATCGTTGCATCGCCGGAAATCCATTGCGCTCTTCAAGTTGTTGCCAAAACCGACATTTCCGGCCCGGCTTCGGGTGGCTGCCCCCTTCAAAGGCCAAAGCCAGCGCCTGGAAGCCAGCTCTACAGAGAAGAGGCTGCCCGACTCAAAGACAAGCCGACGCCTGCAAGAAAAAATCTGGCCGCGCCTTTTGGTTTCGCCTCGTTTCGCTTCACCCCGCTGGCTATTGCGATTAGACTGGGTGCCCTCCCTTTGTTTTCATAGAGTTACGTCTGTTTTTAATTCTTGTGACTTGCGATTAGAACCGCAGGTTCTTGGTTTCAGGTGTCGGGTGTCAGGTTCAAGAAAAATGCCTTTTTTTTGTCGATTAGAAACTGGAATTTTGTTGAGAGCACGAGATTTACGTCGGATTCTAATCGGCAGATTGCCGATTAGAATTCGGATTGCAGGTTTCAGGTGGCAGGTTGCAGATACTGCGCAAGGCTTGCGTTTTTTGATCGGTCGACGATCGATAGAGGCATGATTGGTTTCGAATCGCAGAGAGCGGCTGAGGCTCCCCGTCCCTACCCTCGGCACTAACGGCACGAATTGTGTCATACAAAACACAAGCAGAAGTTTATCACAGAATACATTCACTTGCAAGGACTTGTTTCAGAATCTTTCGCGGGACCGGTGTGCCACTACGCCGCGCGCGAACGAAATGTGCCAGAAACGCGCTGTTTTTCGCACGATTGGCGTCACTAATCGCGCTATTCGGGCGAGAAATGGCTCGATTGGTGCCTTAAACTTCAGAGGACCGGCGCTTCCCGCGAGATCGAAGAATTGGTTGCGGGACGGAAATCCCGCACCCTTTGCCAAAGCCGCAAAGGATACGGCACCCACAGGTAAAAGTGAGGCGGTGGCCGTGATCCGGTGTGG
>JBOGMU010000157.1:0-7042 GCA_050746865.1 Candidatus Acidiferrales bacterium | reverse complement strand
TGGAAATTTCAGCGCCATAGAAGCCGGACGGGCGCAGATTTGCGACTCCGAAAATATAGTCGAGAGCGATACCGGCGCGGGCGATGGTTCCTTCGTCGAAGAGACGGCCGATTAGGGTGACGCCGTAGGGCACGCGGCGCGGTGTGGAAAAAGTGGGCAATGGGCGCTGCGGGTCGGGCGCCCAATCGCTGCGCGCTTTTGAGACTTCGACGAAACCGGCGCGGAACGTGAGCGACGGATGGCCCGTGAAATTCGTGATGGTGAGCATTTCGTCGCGAAGTGAAGGCACGAGCAGGAGATCGACTTGCGAAAAGACTCGCGCCATCTCGTTGGCGACGCTGCGGCGAAATCTATCGGCCTGAACAAAATCGACGGCGGAAAGAAAACGCGACTGGCGGAAAAGATTCGGCCAGGCGTCGGAGACCTGAGCTTTTAATTGGTCGACTTGGTGATTCAGGGTGATGTCTTCAAATGCCGCGGCGGCTTCGGCAAACAAGATCAGATCGAGCGAATCGTAAGGCCAATTGGGAATGGAGACTTCGACGGGAACCATTCCGGCTCTTCCGACCGCAGCGAGGGCGTCGCGGTCCACGTTGGTGGCTGGATCCGCCTTCATCCAAGCAGGGAAGTAGCCGACGCGAAGACCCTTCACATCGGCGCCAGCGTCGAAATCCAATTTGCTGGTGACGCTTGAAAGATCGCCGGCGTCGGGACCGGAGATGGTTTGCAGCACGAGCATCGTGTCTTCGACGCTGCGCGCCATGGGGCCGAGTTTGTCGAGAGACCAGCAGAGCGTCATCGCGCCGGTGCGCGGTACGCGACCGTAGGTTGGGCGCAAGCCAGTGATGCCGCAGCGCATCGAGGGACTTACGATGCTTCCGTCGGTTTCGCTACCGATTGCGAACGCGACAAGGCCCGCTGCGGTCGCGGAGCCTGGTCCTGCGCTTGAGCCAGATGAGCCCTCTTCGGGCAGCCAAGGGTTCATTGTTTGGCCGCCGAACCAAACGTCATTTAGCGCAAGCGCGCCCATGCTGAGCTTCGCGACGAGAACGGCGCCCGCTTTGTTCAGGCGATTGACGACGACGGAATCCGTTTGCGGAACGCGATTTCTAAAGATTTCGGCGCCGTACGTGGTTGGGATGCCGGCGGTGTCAAGCAGGTCCTTCACGCCGTACGGAATGCCGTGCAGCGGGCCGCGATATTTGCCGGCCGAGATTTCCTGATCAGCTTGCTTCGCTTGGGCGCGGGCGTGATCAGCGGTGAGTGTGATGACGCAGCGCAGCTTGGTGTTGAACTGTTGCAGGCGCGCTAAATAGATTTCCGTGAGGCGTTGCGAGGTGAGCTTGCGCTGCTCGATCCAACGCGAGAGGCGAGTCACCGGCGCGAAGGCGATATCTTCCTCTGAGGAGGGCAGCGGTACGGCATCGTTTCCGCTGCGGATGAACTGATCGCGTTGTGAGCCGGGATATTCGCCGGGCAACACGGGATTCCAGTTTGAATATGGTGCGACTGTCGGCGGCAGTTGAATTTTTCGCGGGCCGGTGCGGCGTTCGTAAAGGGCGGCCATGTTGGCACGCCAGCTTTGCGTAGCTTGCTTCAGGTCCGCGTTGGACATTTCGATTTGCACGAGCTTTTCTGCCTCGACAAAGGTGGTGGTGGACACAGGAGGGCCCACCTGTGGAGCGGTTCCAAATGCGGGTGGAGCGCCGGGAGGCGGTTCGGCTGGTTTCTGGGAATTGGAGCGGCAGCCCGCGGCTGCGGCGAGCATGGCTAGGGAACTGCCTTTCAGGAATTGCCTACGGGAGTTGGACATGGCTCCTCCGAAGCAGGCATTGTAGCCGCGGAGGCGAGCGGACTCAATTCGGACGAGCGACGGCAATTCCCCGAGGTAGGAGCCTCGGCTGGGGTATAGAAGCGCAGACTCCCGTGATGATTGAAGTGCGTGGGTCCGCGCGTGCCAAGATCGAGTGATGCTGGGCTAAAAGCGCCTGCTCACTACGCAGGCAAGCCCGGCGCTACGAAACCACGGCATCACATACCTACATGACATGGCAACCACGGCACCGACAAAACCAGTCGAAGGCATGGCTAGATTCAGGTGCAATCCGAGACTAGAGACCTCAGGTCCATCGCAGAAAACGCGACGGACCTGAGCTACGTGATGTGGTTTAAATGTGCAGCTTGTTACGCTGGGAGTTCGCCGGGTTTGATGAGGCCGCGGGCGCGCTTGCGTTTCCATTCGTAGTCTTTGCGCAGCTTTTGCTGATGCTTTTTTACTTGCTTCTCGAGTTCGGCGATTGCGCCCTTTGCGCTGGATCGGACGTCGGCCGCCGTGCTGGCGGAATGGAGATTCCCGGTAGGGAGCGAAAGGCTTAGTGCAAAGCTGAACTGCTGGGTACGTTCAATCGTTTCCAGGGAACAGTGCAGGAGAATAAGGTCCGGGTCGTATTTCTTCAAAAGACGTTCAAGCTTCTGAATGCCTCGAGCGAGGTCCGACTCGACCTGCTTGCGAAAATGCGTTTCCATATGGCTGTAGGTTGTTTTCATCGGCGCACCTGTGGGAATTGCGTTTTGGTGGGGATATCAACATCACAACAAGACCACGATAGCGCCGTGAAAGCGGTGGCGCAAGACCGAACGAAACAAACAATTCGGAGTTTCGCGGCGGAACATACGACCAGCGACGCGATTCACAGCGGTAGGGTTTTCCACAGCTTGCATTTGGCGGCGGGATCGCGGTAAACGATACTTTTTCCTTGCACGGGTAACGGTGAGTCGTTACAGTTAGGCTACTCGAACGAAGAGGAGCTCGTCCAAGGCGACGGTTAGCCTGAGGTGTAGCGGGAACTGAGGAAACACGAGTGGCCTGCATCCTTGCGGTTGCCAACCAAAAAGGTGGCGTCGGAAAAACCACTACTTCCATCAACCTCGCAGCCGCACTCGCCTTGAAAAAGAAAAAAACGCTCCTGATCGATCTCGACCCGCAGGCGAACGCGACGATTGCGTTTTTTGCGCCGGACGAAGTGCAGTCCACGATGTATGACGTCTTCTCGGAACATCCGACCGAAATGGCCAAGATCGTGCGGCCCACCAAGGACGAGAACCTTTTCGTGGCGCCTTCTCGATTGGCGCTGGCGCGGCTGGAGCAGCAGCTTGCGGGGCAATTCGACGCGCCGTTTAAGCTGAAGGATGCGCTCACGCCGATTGCCAAGGACTACGATTTTATCGTGATCGATAATCCGCCGGCGCTGGGGATTTTGACCGTGAATTCACTGGTTGCTTCAACGCACCTGCTCGTACCGATTCAGGCGGCGTACTTTGCGATCGAAGGAACGGACGACTTGCTCGAAACGTACGGGCGCATCCGTTCGCGGCCCAATCCCGATTTGAAGATCGTGGGCGTGGTGATCACGCTTTACGACAAGCGGACGAATATCTCGCGAGATACCCACGAGCAGATGCGCGCCACGTTTGGCGATGCGCTTTTTAAGACGCGCATTACGAAGAACGTGCGGCTCGAGGAAAGTCCAGCCTACAAAGAAACAATTTTTAGCTATGCGCCCAAATCTTCGGGCGCCGACGAATACAAGAAACTGGCTCAGGAGGTTTTGCAACGTGTCCAAGAGGATCGGGTTGCCCGTCACTCTCAAGATGCGGCATGACGCGCACTATGTGGAGACGCTGACTAGCTTCAGCGGCGCGTCCGTCGGCCGCATGATTCCCATCGACAAGATTCGGCCGAATCCGGATCAGCCGCGCAAACACATCGGCGATGTGCGGGAGTTGGCGGACTCGATTCGGGAGAAGGGAGTGCTGGAGCCGCTGCTGGTTCGTTACGTCCCGCGGGAAGATACCTACTACATCATTTCAGGCGAGCGGCGTTACCACGCTTCGCAAGCGGCGGGTTTGCACGAGCTGCCCTGTATTGAGAAGGTGGCGGACGACGCAGAGACGCTCGAATTGGCGCTGATCGAGAATTTGCAGCGTAAGGATTTGACGCCGTTTGAAGAGGCCGATGGCTTGCAGCGGCTGGCGGAACAGTTTGACTATACCCACGACGATATCGCACGGAAGATCGGACGAGCGCGCTCTTCGGTGACGGAAATCATGTCTTTGCGGCTGATTCCTGACGAAGTTCGCAAGGAGTGCGTTACGAACGACGTCACTGCGAAGTCGGTGCTGTTGCAGATCGCGCGTCAGCCTACTGAGAAAAAAATGCGGGAGTTGGTGGGCCGCATCACGCAGGAGGGAATGAAGCGTGACGAAGCGCGTCGGGTCCGCAAGGCCGAAACTGAATCGGCACCGCGACCGGAATCTTATTCGTTCAATTTCGAAGCAGCGGACGGGTCATTTCAGATGCGCATCGAGTTCCGCAAGAGCGAAGTAAGTAGGGAAGAACTAACGTCTGCGGTGCGTGCCATCCTGCGTCAGCTTGAAGCGGGGGCCGTTTCTTCTTCGGCGGCGTAGACCGGCGACAATTACACAGCCCAAACCGCGCCAGTAAGACAGGCGGTCGCTAATGGGCCAAATCCCTAATGATTTGGCTGCTTCTACGGCGGGGCTGAAGGGTCTCTGTGGCAATCAGCAAACCATGGCTTCAGCGGCTAAAGTTGAATTCCTTTTGCGCCGCTTACGGCACGGCTGAAAGCCGCGCCCTTCCCAAAAATCTGAGTTGGCAGACAGATTCTGAAGCCCACCCTACAATGCCTGGCTAATGAGATATTCGCTTGTGAAGGGCTGCTCGATACGGAAGCCTCTTCTTAGTGTGGCTGTGGCTGGATTTCGGTCGGCGGCGCCTGGTAAGCGCCGAACTTCTGCGCGATGGGTTTCAGCGTGGGATAAAATTGCACGAAGGTATGTTCGACGGCGGCGTTTGTATCGTGGCATTGCCAGCAGGCTTGCCTTGGGTTTGCCCCGGCTTCCCGAGTGTCGCCGGGGAAATTGAAGTAGGCCCAGTTGTCTGAAAACCGTTGATCATCCTTCACTTCCACAGCGAGCCCCGAAAGATCCGTCTGAAAGCGCCCGCCTTTATTGATTGAGCCTTTTGTCTCCGAACTGCGCTCCTCCAGCACGAAAATTGTCTTCTCCGGCCATTGGCCACTCGCGACGAACTGCTTGTACGCCCATTGCGGCACAAAAACGTTCGTGAACTGCGGATTTGGATTGTTGGATGCGCTGTAGCTCATTCCGAGGCCGGACGAGACATATATCCACTCGCGATAACCGCTTGGGCGGATCAGCTTGCCGTTTGCATACTGAGGGCGATCGGTAAGCACCGCTATTTTTTGGGCTCGCGCTTTCGTGGTTACGAGAAGCAGCATGACGGCGCCTATGGAACAGGTTGCGACAGCCAGAGATCGTTTCATGGGTGGAGCCTCGGAGCCGAGAGTATGTGGGTTACGCAACGAGAACGCAAGATTAGACGCATGTTAAAGGCGCAGAGATTATAGCTGCGCCACGGAAGATCGAAGCGCGGCGCTATATCTATTCCGATCGAATATATCCGGCTGTAGGACGGAGCCCTAGTACTGGACATTAACGGCACAGACAACAAAGACGTTATTTCGCATCGTTCCAATTCGGGAAATTTCAGGACGCGTGTTAAGTTGAGGTTTCGTCATTGAGGGGCGAGATGCAGACCCGGTGTCCCCATTGCGGCGCGACGCTTCATCGAGACGGGGAGGACCAAAACCCCACCAGATGTTGGATGTGTACCGCGCCGCTGGAAGCAGTCCCGGCCAAGCCTAGGATCGACAATCCGACGATTATTCTGCGGCCCGCGCGCGCCTCCGCTCCGGCGAGACCCGGTGCCATCCGGTTGAACGATGGAGGAGACGTTCAGGGGCAGAGCCTCACGCTGCCAGACGATACCGTGGTCAAGATAGCGGTCGTGCAGGGCGCACGCCCAGGAGCGGAGTACGAAGTTTTGAGGCCACTAATGACGATTGGCAGACTGGGAGGCGGCGCGGACATCGAAATCGATGACCCAGAAGTCTCGCGGGTACATTGTTCCGTGGAAGTAAGGAAAGAATCGATTCTGCTGCAGGATCTGCGTTCGAAAAACGGAACGTTTCTGGATGGCGCTCGTGTTTTCGCGGCCAAGCTGGAAGAGACGTCACGATTTCGGATTGGGTCGACCGTATTGCGAGTCGACCGGTACGCTGTCTAACCCTACTTTACCGCATGCGGCTTAAAACCTTTATCAGACAGAGTCTTTTCCGCCGTTTCCAACGCACTCAATGTCTTGAACGGTCCGACTTCGACGCGATACGACTGCATCCAAAGGTGAGTTTTGTGGATCGCTCGAGCAGGAAAGCCTAATTGAGACAGGTGGCTGACTGCGCTGTCTGCCCAACCAGCATCGTTGAAAGAACCCACTTCAAGGTACGGATTTAGCACTGGGACAGCGTCTTGGACGGGCTGAGCCGGCGTCTTCAACGTCGGGACCGGTTGAAGCGCTAGTACCTTTGTCGAAATGCGACGATTTTCCAGAGGCAGTATTCCCACAGATTGCGGCATGGACAGCGGAGGATTGGCGTTTAGTTTCGCCGTTTGATCAGAGTTACTAATCGCGAGTTCGTGGGCCTGCGCGCGACTTTTCTCCAGCTTTCTGGAGGATACGTGGAATGACTTTGGTGGTTTCAGGCTCGCGACTATTGGAGCCGGCGGGGGAATGGCAGGCTCGTCATCGGCAGAATCAAGTGTCGCGTCGGACACGTCGGGAGGCGCGTTGAAGTCGAATTCCTTGGCCGTGAATGGCGAGACAGGCGCTGGGGCAATCAACGCAGCGGCTGAAGAGTTTGCAGATGGTATCGCAGATTTTGCCGAAACATGGGCTGCGGGCATCGTCTGTTCGGCGTGCGTTTCTTTGCGCATAACGAAGCCCAAGAGAGCCGACGCGGTGAGGATCGCGGCTCCGAACATGGCGGCCTGAGCGCGCTGGGTTGATGCCGACTTCAGGGAGAAAGAGCGCAGTGCAATGACACAGTTTTCGATTCTCGGGCGCGCCACCCGATAAAGCAGGCTTGCGCCAAGCTTAAGC
>JBOGMU010000156.1:0-4234 GCA_050746865.1 Candidatus Acidiferrales bacterium | reverse complement strand
GGTATAGACTGAACGCCTCCTATAGTCACGGAATTGGCGGTGGTTCTGGCGTATTGGTCGGGGGGCAGATGGACACGGTGACTGGTTCATTAACGAGGCAGATGTCCAAAACGTTTTCGAGTGGCTTTACGAGTGGATATTCCAGAACAACGGGCATTCCGGGTTCGGGCGCTGCAGCAAATCAGACCTATGATTATTGGTTCGGGGGGATAAATCTTACCAAGCCGATCGGGGAGACGTTGGGGCTGACCCTTGGATATCAGGTCCAGTATCAGACCTCCAATGCGGCACAGTGCATTGGGCCCACTTGCGGCACAAACGTCTTAGTTCACATGATTTCTGTGGGCTTGGGATGGCATCAGAGGCCGTTGCTGTTTTAGGCTGTTTACGAAACAGGCATAGCAGGAGATCAAGATGCAAGCGGAGAACACGACACAGCGAGAGTTGACCCCTGCGGATTACATTGCGATGTTGCGCCGGCATTGGGTCTTGATTTTGGTCTTCACGGTGTTCGGTCCCCCAATCGGCTATGGGGCCGCGAAGGTAATACCGCCGAAATATAAGTCCGAAACCGTAGTGCTCGTTGAGCAGCCAAGCGTTCCACGTACGATTTTAGCGCAGATGGACACTACGAGTATGAACCAGCAACTGGCCAGCCTGAAGCAGCAGATCCTAAGCCGGACCAACCTAGAACGCATGATCCGCGAAAACGGCGTATATAAGGACGATTTGAACAAGAAATCCATGGATGAGCTGGTTGCGCGTTTGCAACTTGCGATTGACGTTACTGCGGTGCAGCCGATGCAAAACACTGGCAACGACCTAGCCGGATTCACGATCAGCGTAACTCTGGGCGACCCGCACACCGCCCAGTCAGTGTGTGGTGAAGTCGAACAGATGTTCATTACGCAGAGTTTGGGGAACCAGCAGGCGCGATCGCAAAATACGACGCAGTTCTTGAGCGAACAATTGACCGAAGCCAAGAATACTCTGGACGCCCAAGATGCGAAGTTGGCAGCATTTAAGCTAAAAAACACGGGATCGCTCCCCGACGACAGGCAAGCGAATCTCAACCTTCTGGCTAGTCTCACTTCTCAGAATGATGCGGCGAGCGAAGCGCTCAGTCGTTCTCAACAAGACAAACGGTTCGCCGAATCGATGCTTGAACAGCAACTTGCGGCGTGGGAATCGGGACAGACCGGACAGAATCCGGATACACTTGAACAGCAGCTCAACACGCTCCAAGCACAACTCACTGGTCTCGAAGGGAAGTACACCGATGACTATCCGGATGTTGTGAAGACAAAGGCGGATATTGAGGTGCTGCGGAAAAAGATCGCTGCCCAGAGTAGTCAGTCGCAGGCCACGGCGATTGTGCCGAAAGCGGCGGTTGAGCCAGCACAGGTCACGCAATGGCGTGCCCAGATTCGCACCGATGACGATGCGATTGTCGCGAGAACACAGGAACTCGAGCGAATCCACGAACAGATCAAGCTTTGCCAAAATCGCATCCAGGCGAGTCCTGCGGTGGAACAAGAATATACGGAGTTGACGCGCGGCTATAACACCGATCTCGATTCATACAATGCGCTTTTGAAGGACTACAACACGTCCCAAATGTCAGGAGACCTGGCCCGGGAGCCGCAGGGTGAGTATTTCAAGATGCTCGATCCCGCCAACTTGCCGAGTTCGCCTACGTTCCCTAAGCCATGATTCTTCACTCTTGGTGGACTTGCAGGTGGCTTCGGTTTGGGAATTGGCCTGACGCTGTTGCTTGAGCTGAAGGATACGTCCCTCAAATCGGAGCGGGATGTGGAATTCAGTTTGCGCTTGCCGGTGTTGGCTATGATTCCTGCGGTTGAGCCCGTGACAACGAAAAGGGCCATTCACTCGCCGTTGCATGCGGCTACGGATGCAGGTTTGAGTTTGAGGGCCTGAGAGACTACATGTATCAGCGATTTTTTGGCTTGCGGGAAAGTCCCTTTAATGTCAATCCGGATCCTCGCTATCTCTACTTGACGCGCCACATCCAGGAAGCGCTTGCTGGGTTGACGTACGGGATTCAGAATCGCAAGGGCTTTATTCTTCTTACCGGCGAAGTGGGTACCGGTAAGACTACTCTCTTGAACCGCCTGCTTGATTGGCTTCGCGGACAGAAGGTCGCGACCGCATTTATCTTCAATTCTCGTCTCGAAGTTAGTCACCTCTTCGACTTCATGATGGCGGATTTTGAGATTCCCTGCGATTCTCGCGAGAAGAGTCAAATCTTGCTGCGCCTCAATCAATGGTTGTTGGAACGCTATCGGGCAGGCGAGACGGCCGTTCTTATTGTTGACGAGGCCCAGAATTTGTCCTCGGAGGTACTGGAGGAAATTCGGCTGCTGACTAACCTCGAAACATCAACGGAGAAGCTTTTACAAATTGTATTGACGGGTCAGCCGGAGCTCGAAGAGAAGCTGAAAGCGCCGCAATTGCGGCAGCTTCGGCAGAGGATCACGCTCAGATGCCGGACATCTCCTCTCTCGCTTGAGGAAACGTTCGGTTACATCGCGGAACGTTTGCGCATAGCGGGCGCCAATGGTGAGCCGATTTTCTCGAAAGAGGCGATCCAAACGGTGCATCTCTACTCGCGTGGCATTCCTCGCGTTGTAAATTTGCTTTGCGAGCACGCAATGATCAACGCTTACGTTGATAGCGTGAGGCCTGTACCAGCTCACCTCGTGGAGGAAGTCGCGAGGGATTTCCAACTCGATGAGATTGCGCCGATTGCTGCTAATGGCTCGAATCACCCGGTTGGCGCAACAAACACTGAGGCATTGCTAGAGAATCTGGACGAATTAGTCGCACGATTGCGGCAGGCCAACGCTTTGACTCCGCGCGAAAGGAAGCCATGAGTCGGATTCACGAAGCCCTTAAGAAGGCGGAGCAAGAGCGCGGGGTCGGAGGGGCGGACCACATTCCATTTTCGCCAATGGAGAATGTTCCCGTTGAAAATCAGGCGATCTCTGACGCTTCGCTTGGATCGGAAGCTCGCGAAGACGTTGTCCAGCGAGAAGCACCGACGGCAACAAACTCCCTAATGATGGCTTCGGAATCCCTCGAATATCTGCGATTTGAAGAACTGCGGAAGAGATGTGGCCATCCCGCGTGGAATCCGGATCCGAACGTGAATGTTTTCGCAAATCCTACCTTGAGCGAGCATGGTGCTGAACAGTTCCGCACTTTGCGCTCGCGGTTGTATCAGAGCCGGACTCATCAGCCGCTTCGAAGCCTACTTGTGACGAGTTCGGTTCCCGGAGAGGGAAAGACGTTTGTTACCGTGAACTTGGCGCAGGCAATTATTCGGCAGCCGGATAGGCGGGTAATCATTATCGACGCAGACCTGCGCTGCGCACGGGTTCATACGCTGCTCGGCGCGCCTGCGGCTCCGGGTCTTACTGATTATCTCCGAGGTGAGGCCGACGAACTGAAGATCATTCAGTTTGGGCCGGAAGGAAACCTTTGCATCATTCCTGGGGGCAGTGAAGTGACAAATCCCAGTGAGCTCCTTTCAAACGGCCGCCTTGGCGCACTGATCCAGCGCCTAGCGCCAGTTTTTGACTGGATCATCCTCGACTCGCCGCCGTGCTTACCAGTCGCCGACTCCAGCATTTTGGCAGGTATCTGCGACGGCGTTCTCCTTGTCGTGAAGTCGGGTTCAACACCCTCAGCAGTTGCACAGCGGGCACGCCAAGAGCTACAGACACGGAATATTGTCGGTGTTGTGCTCAACAATGTCGGTGAAGCACATATGTACAACTCGGAGTACTACCACGCCTATCGGTACGGCTACGGAAACGAAAATCTAAAAGCTGATCGGAAATGATGCGAGGACAGACGTTTTCCGAGTCCGCCGTCATTCTTGCTTGCAGTTTGTTTTGGCGTTCTCGCGCTTCTCAATCTGACCGGCATGTTCTCAAGCTGAGAGCCCTTGCTGCCGCGTGGGATAAAACGCACATCGCTGACCACCGCCCTCTTTCTGTGGCTCCTTAATCTACTGAAAAAACAAGGGATATCCTTCTCTGGTCTCAGCGAAGAACGCAGAGCAGTAAAGGTAAGAGTGCGGAAGCCGCTTGGCAAAACATGGCAACAGTTTTCACCCCGCTCAACGATTATTGCCCTCGAATATGAGGCCACCGATGTATTTTGGGAGTCAAAAATCTCGTAAGTCCTTTAAAAACAGTATGATAAATTT
>JBOGMU010000155.1:0-1308 GCA_050746865.1 Candidatus Acidiferrales bacterium | reverse complement strand
AATTCAAGCCGAGATCACAAACGCATTGCTTCATTCAGCCGCCAATTCGCCTCCTAGGCGCGGCGCTTTGCCTTGGCTGCTGCCGGCTTCCTGCACCGCGCGCGAATCAGAGCCCGTGGAATACGCTCTTGCCTTGCGTCAACGATAGCTGAGCCAAATTTCTTCCCTCTGAGGAAAGCGATTTGCCCTCGTTGTCACCTGGTTACCATCGAGGTAACCAACGACAAAACGTGCTAGGAGTGCCGCAATCTGATCATTTACCGTACGCGCTTCAAACAGTCCGCCTAAACCGCACCACCTGAATGACATAGGAAAAATTCGACTCTCAGTTCTTAGTTGAGAAAAAATCAACCTCGACTCGAGTACCAGCTTGCAACGACGTTTCCGCCCGATCAGACGTGGTCCTCGAATTGCCATGCACATGTTGGGTCTTGGGGAAAAGGTCGCGGGTGATTAGCAGGTTGCAGAGTTTTTGGGCGAAGTTCAGGGCTTGGGATCGGGATTTCGGCTGGATTTACCGGACGGCAATCCTCGTAGCATTCCTCGTCGCATTAATCACTGTTCCATTCTGGATATGGGGCGTCAGAAGTGCGAGAACTTCTACGTCTCTGCATTCCGCCGCTCTACAGCCGAACGATTCAGAGGGCCAATCGCCTTCGTCTCTGTCTGATTCAGCAGCAATCGGCGGAATAGCACAACATCCGCTCTATCCGTATTCCATCATTCCTGGCGGCGCGCGCAGCCGCGAAGAACTCCTGCGGGCCATCGACAATGATCCCGTTGTGGCGCGTCACTACGCCGATTTCAAAGTCGCCGGCACACGCGTGATTCTTCTCGAGCATAGCGAGCTAATGTATGTCTCCTACCGCATGGGAAACACCGTTTTCTGGACGAAGACGCCGCTTCTTCTGCCCGCGGGCGAAACGGTCCTGACGGACGGAACGCATACGGCGCGAACCCGTTGCGGCAATCGCCTCTCGGCGACGCCAGTCTCCCCGGTCTTGCCGAACCAGCCAAAACTAGAGGCAATGGACATTGCTCCCGACCTCGCTCCGTTCGTCGCCGCGAGACGGCCCGAGCTTTCGATGCTGGCCCCTCCCATGAATCTCATTCCGTCGCCGCCCGAAACGCTGGCGCCGCCGACGCTCGCGCTCGACGGCCCAATTGGCGCGCTCCAGTCGCCGATTCCTCCAGTCTACTTCCCCATCTTGGGGAGCGGCCCCCCGCCCCCGGGCGGCCCGCCGCCAATATTGCCTCCGCCGGTCTCAACGCCCGAACCCGGCACGCTCACATTGCTCCTAGCAGGAT
>JBOGMU010000154.1:0-33123 GCA_050746865.1 Candidatus Acidiferrales bacterium | reverse complement strand
AATTCAAGCCGAGATCACAAACGCATTGCTTCATTCAGCCGCCAATTCGCTTCCTAGGCGCGGCGCTTTGCCTTGGCTGCTGAGGCACTCTATGGCACACTCAAATGTACGCAAAAATTCATGGACCCTCATTTCATCCGAAATTTCTGCATCATTGCTCACATCGATCACGGGAAATCCACATTGGCGGATCGCCTGCTAGAGTTAACCGGGGCCCTTAGCCAGCGTGAAATGCAGGCGCAGGTGCTCGACTCGATGGATTTGGAGCGCGAGCGCGGCATCACGATCAAAGCAAAGAGCATTCGGCTCCATTACGCATCGCCTGACGGACACGAATACCGGTTAAATCTGATCGACACGCCGGGGCACGTGGACTTTTCGTACGAAGTTTCGCGGGCGCTCTCGGCGTGCGAGGGCGCGTTGCTTGTAGTGGATGCGAGCCAGGGCGTCGAGGCGCAAACCGTGGCGAATACGTTCCTCGCGTCGCGCCACAATCTCACTATCCTTCCTGTAATCAATAAGATTGATCTGCCGGCCGCGCGTCCGGATCACGTGAAAGAGCAGGTCGAAAACGTGCTCGCGATTCCAGCGGAAGACGCCCTTTTGATTAGTGCGAAGAGCGGAATTGGTGTCGAAAGTGTCCTCGAAGCCATCGTAAAACACGTTCCAGAGCCAAAAGGGGACGCAAATAACCCCTTACAGGCCCTTATTTTCGATTCGTGGTTCGACACGTTCCGAGGCGCGGTGATTCTGGTTCGCGTGATGGAGGGCCGCATCGCGCCGCGCATGAAAATCCGGTTGTGCGCCAGCAATGAGGTGTATGAGGTGGAGGATCTCGGCGTACTGACGCCGAAGGCGGTCGTTCTTGAGGAGCTAGCGGCGGGTGACGTTGGCTTTGTGATCGCGAATATCAAGCGCGTGGCGGATGCGCGCGTGGGCGATACAATCATCGAAGCGGAGCGTGCTGCTCCGGCGCTGCCGGGTTTTGAGTCGATTAAGCCGATGGTGTTTGCCGGGCTTTTTCCTGTGAACGCCAGCGACTACGAATTGCTTCGCGACGCTCTCGGCAAGCTCCAGCTGAATGATGCGGCATTCTTTTACGAGCCGGAAAATTCGGTCGCACTCGGGTTCGGCTTTCGCTGCGGTTTCCTGGGGCTGCTGCATATGGAGATCGTACAGGAACGGCTCGAGCGTGAATTCAACATTGATCTGATTACGACCGCACCGAGCGTGGAATACCGGATTACGACGATCAGCGACGAAGTACTCGAAGTGGACAGCCCGGCCAAATTTCCCCCGCCCAGCTCGATTAAAACGATCGAAGAGCCGATTTTGACGGCGATGATTATTACGTCAGACGAATCGATCGGCGGCGTTCTGGCGCTGTGCGAGGAAAAACGCGGCGTGCAGAAGAAATTCGAGTATTTGTCACCGACGCGCGTGATGCTCACGTATGAAATGCCGCTCAATGAAATTGTGCTCGATTTCTATGACCGCCTGAAGAGCGTTTCGCGCGGCTATGCGTCGCTCGACTACCATCTTTCAGGTTATCGCGACTCGGATCTCGTGAAGCTCGACGTGCTGGTCGCCGGGGAGTTGGTCGACGCGCTTACGATTGTTTGCCACCGCGACCAAGCATATGAACGCGGTCGCGATCTGGTTTCCCGCCTTCGAAAGTTGATTCCGCGTCAGCAGTTTGAGGTGCCATTGCAGGCGGCGATCGGAAGCCGCGTAGTGGCGCGCGAAACGATTAGTGCAATACGCAAGAATGTGCTGGCCAAGTGCTACGGCGGCGATATCAGTCGAAAGCGCAAACTGCTCGAAAAACAGAAAGAGGGAAAGAAGCGGATGAAACGCGTGGGTAGAGTGGACATTCCTCAGGAGGCGTTTCTGTCGGTGCTGAAGGTTGCGAGTTCGGCGGAGGAAGAATAGGAAGTAGAGGGGATTAAGGAGGTAAAGGAAGTAAAGGAGAAAGCAACACAACGGCGCCCGAGTCAGCCGCTAGTCCGCGTCTACCAAGGCAACAATCTGAAACGAAGGCTCCCACCGAAAAAGGCCACCTAAAGGCAGTCAGGGCAAAGCGAAACCTACAAGGCAAAACCCACGAGCACGGACAAAACGAACGCGCTACGGATGCAGTTGCGAGACTTGGGGCATCTGCGATGTGTTCCAGCCGCCGCCGAGAGCTTTTACGAGCAATACGCTTGCGGCCATTCGACGCGCCAAGATATCGACGGCAGTTCGCTCGTTGACCAAAGCAACGCTTTGCGCCGTAGTCACTTCCAGATAGTTCGTCACGCCGCCGCGATAGCGCGTTTGCGAAAGGGAAAGCGAATGTTGCGCGGCCGTAACCGCGGCATTTTCGGTAGTCGCCTCGGTTTCAAGAATCCGTAGCGCGGCGAGATTGTCTTCCACTTCCTGAAACGCGGTGAGCACCGTCTGGCGGTAGTTGTCAACGGACTGATCATAATTTGAGCGCGCCTCTTGAACGGCGGCGCGACGCGCTCCTCCATCGAAGAGTGTTTCCGCCGCAGAACCGGCGAGCGACCAGAATCCCGCAGGACCCTGCAAGAGCGTCGTAATTTTCGCGCTATCGAAGCCCCCGGTTCCACTGATCAGAACATTCGGGAAGTATGCGGTTCGCGCCACGCCGATCAGTGCGTTTTCGGAAGCGACGACTCTTTCTGCTGTCGCAATATCGGGGCGGCGCTCAAGCAAATCAGAAGGCAAGCCGGGCGGAATTGCGGGCGGCGGGACCGTTAAGGGCAAAGGGGCAATCTTGAAATCGGCGGCGGGCTGACCAACGAGCACGGCAATCGCGTGTTCGTCGGCGGCGCGGCGGACTCCGATGTCAACTGCTTCGGCGCGCGTCGTTTCAAGCTGAGTTTGCGCCTGCGCCACATCAACCGCGGATGCCAGGCCGCCATTGTAAAGGTCTTGCGTGAGGCGGAGCGCCTCCGCGTATGAGTTCACCGTGGATTGCAGCAGCTGTTCCTGTGAATCCATCCCGCGAAGATCGAAATAATCGAGTGCAAGCTCGGAGTGCATGCTTAAGGCGACATTTGCCAGATCGGCGGCGTCCGCCTGCGCATTAGCGCGCGCACTGGCCACATTTTGGCGAACGCGGCCCCAAAGGTCCGGTTCATAGGAGACGTCAAAGGGAATCTGATAGTCGGAATACGTTTGATGGCCGTTGTTGCTGTAGAGCGCCTTGTTCTGAGACTGGCCGATTCCTGTGACGGACGGCGCCACGCTGAGCGTTGGATAATACGCTGCGCGAAAACTGCCGATAGCCGCGCGAGCCGCGGCAAAGCGATCCTGCGCTGCTTTCAACGTTTGGTTGGCGGCAGTGAGCCGGTCTTCTAGTGCGGTAAGTTGCGTGTCATTGTAAATTTCCCACCACGTGCCCTTGGCGATGGCATCGCTTGGCGCGGCGAGTTTCCATTCTTGGCCGGGTTCCTTGTAGGCCGCCGGAGTGACGACCGCCGGTCGCACATATTTCGGGCCGACGGTGCAGCCAGCGAGCGCAAAAGTGACGAGCCCAAAAACAAGTCTGCGTTTCATCATGCTTATCGCTGACCCGAAATCTGGCGCTGTGGAACGGATGACGCCCGGCCCGCGCCGTTCTGCACGTCGCTGCTCGGGGCTTGCGTGACACGTACCTCTTCTCCTTGCACGAGCGAATCCGGCGGGCTCACCATCACGTGATCTTGGGCCGTAAGGCCGGAAAGGACTTCGACTTCGTTTCCATAATCGCGGCCGAGCGCGATGTTGCGAATCTCGACGTGCTTGCCATCGTTCACGACTGCCGCTTGCAATCCTTGAGCGCGGAAAATCAGCGCAGTTACGGGAACGATCACCGAGGGTCTGCCTGCCGGCATTTTCAGGTGAACCTGTGCAAATGCTCCGGGCAGAAGCTCGCCGGTCGGATTGTCGACGTCTACCTCGGTCAAAAGCGTGCGCGACGTGGGATCGATTGCGTTCGCGGTGCGTACCAGCGTCCCCTTAAATCGTTTGCCTGGAAATTCTTGCAGTTCGAGGTCGGCGGACAAGCCGGGTTTTGCGGAGGCTGAATATTCCTGAGGCACGTTAAGGTAAACGCGGAGCTTGTTGATCGCCGCAATATGGAAAAGCTCGTTTCCGGGCGCGCTTGCGCCGGAGTTAATGAGGTGCCCGACGTCGGTGTTTCTTACGGTGATTACTCCGTCGAACGGCGCGTAGATTTTCTCGAAGGATTGCAATTGCTCGAGCCGGTTTGCGTTCGATTGCGCTGAGGCAACCATCGCTTTTTTTGCTTCGAAATCACCAGTCGCATTGTCGACGGCTTGCTTAGAAACCGAATCACTCTTGGCTAAATCCTGATAACGCTGCGCTGTGGTTTGCGATAAGTTGAAATTTGCCTGAGCGGTATTCAAATCGGCTTCGGCTTGGTCGAGTTGCTGATCGATTTCGGGCGTTTCGATTTCGGCGAGCAATTCGCCCTTCTTCACGTGAGCTCCGATATCGGCGTACCATTTCTTGAGGTAACCGTTCGTGCGCGAATAGATCGGTGAATCGGTGAATGCGTCGATGTTGCCGGGCAGAACGATTTCCGTCTGAGGCGCGCCTTCCCGCGGCTGCGTCACGACAACGGTCGGCACGGCTAGTTCGTCGGTTGTAACCTTTAGCTCTTTTTCGGCGCGCATGCGGGGGACAATACCTGCGACCACAATGCCGGCGACGACAAGCAATCCGACGATGGCGGCGAGGCCGCCCTTGCCGGCCTGGGGATCAGTCGGTCGACGATGTTTGAGGCGTACCCTGTGACTCATTCAAGATCTCCTAATGATTCCGTTGGCGAGGGATATTCGTCGCGCTTGCGTCCGTGCACTACGCTGAAGAACACCGGTACGAAAAACAGAGTGGCCACCGTGGCCAGCATCAGCCCGCCGATTACCGCGCGACCCAACGGAGCGTTCTGTTCGCCACCCTCACCTATGCCCAAGGACATCGGCAGCATGCCGATAATCATGGCGAGAGCCGTCATCAAAACAGGGCGGAATCGCGTGAATCCGGCTTCCAATGCAGCCTCGGCGGGCGTTTTGCCTTCTTCAAGCTTTTCCTTCGAGAAGCTCACTACAAGGATGCTGTTGGCCGTGGCTACTCCCATGCACATGATGGCGCCCGTCAGCGCGGGGACGCTAATTGTTGTCCCGGTGACAAATAGAAACCACACGATGCCCGCCAGCGCCGCGGGCAATGCCATCAAAATGATGAATGGGTCGAGCCATGACTGGAAATTGATCACGATGAGCAGGTAGACAAGCAAAATCGAGAAAACCAATCCACCCAGCAGGCCCGCGAACGACGAATTCATCGTCTGCATTTGACCGCGAACCACGACTTGCGAACCGCGCGGCAGACTCTTTTTGCTGTTATTTACGATGGGCGTGATCTCGCGAGCGACGCTGCCCAGGTCGCGCCCATCGACTGCGCCGAAAATATCGATTTCCGGTTGAATGTTGTAGTGCGATATTACGCCCATCTCGCCGCTGCGGCTGAAGGAGGCGAGACCCGCTAAAATCTGCGGGGCGGAATCCCCGCCACCGGTGACCGGAATATTTTGCAGGTCAGAGAACGAATCGACCCGGTATTGAGGAGACATCACGTCAACTGAGTAGCTGACGCCGGTCGCGGGATCGAGCCAAAACGTCGGCTGAACTTGGCCGCTGCCGCTCAATGACAGCAACAGGTTGCTCGCGACATCTCGCTGCGTGAGGCCGACCTGACTGGCTTTGGTGCGATCCACGTCGATATGCAGGCGTGGATAGTTCAGCGGCTGCTGGATGCGCAGGTCCACAATTCCCGGCACAAATTTCAGCTTGTTCATCAGTTCGTCAGCGAACTGGTGATTGGCCACCTGGTTGCGGCCTACCACCTGGATATCAATCGGCGCGGGCAATCCGAAGTCGAGAATCTGGCTGACGATGTCCACCGGCAATTCGTAGAACTCCACTCCGGGAAAATCCCGCGGCAGTTTTCTTCGCAGGTCTCGCACATAGTCGATTGTGGGACGATGATTTTCCGCCAGTTCCACTTGAATATCGGCGTCTTCGGGGCCGATTGGCGCCGAATTGCTGTATGAGAGGTTGATGCTGCTGTAGGGCAGACCGATATTGTCGACGATGCTGGTCAATTCCGATGAGGGGATCGTCTCGCGAATATCAGTTTCGATTTGATCGCAAAGGCTAGCGGTCTCCTCGATGCGCGTTCCGATGGGCGCTCGGATGTGGAATTTGAACTCGCCGCTATCGACGCGGGGAAAAAAATCCTCGCCGACAAGAGGAAGCAGAGCAAACGACAGCACGCAGAATACGAGAAAGCATACCGTGAAGACTTTTCGATGCCGCACCGCACCCTGCAACATGTTGTGGTAGCCGTGCCGGAATCGCTCAAAGCCGGATTCGAATGCCGCCTGCAACTTCACGAGCGGATTGCGAGACCTTGCGGTCAGTTCGCGCCGCTCTTCTTCCGTCTGTTGCGTCAGAAGGTAGCGAGCCATCGTGGGCACGAGCGTTCGTGAGAGCAAGTAGGACGCGAGCATCGCGAAAACAACGGCTTCAGCCAGCGGTACGAACAGATATTTCGAGACACCCGTCAGGAAAAACATCGGGACAAAGACGATGCAGATCGCGAGAGTTGAAACCAGCGCCGGGACAGCAATTTGCGCCGAGCCATCTAGGATGCCTTGATAAAGTTCCTTGCCCTGGTCGAGATTGCGATGGATGTTTTCCATGGCGACGGTGGCGTCATCAACAAGAATGCCGACAGCGAGGGCAAGCCCGCCGAGGGTCATGATGTTGATCGTCTCGCCAAGCGCGCTTAGTACGATCAAAGATGTGAGAACAGAGAGGGGAATTGAAATGGCGATGATCAACGTGCTGCGCCAGCTTCCGAGAAACAGCAGGATCATTAGTCCGGTGAGCACGGCTGCGATCGCGCCCTCGCGAATGACGCCTTTAATGGATGCGAGCACGAAGATCGATTGATCCGATACAGGTCGGATATCGACTTTCACGGGAAGCGCGTCTTCGATTTGAGGGAGCTTCGCCTTGATGTTCTTAATGATGTCTAAGGTCGAATAGGCGCCGGATTTGAGGACGGACATGAGCGCCGCGCGATTTCCGTTCACGCGAACGATGTTTGTTTGAGGCGTGAATCCGTCTCTTACGTTGCCGACGTCGTGAATGTAAATTGTTGAGCCGTTGACGGTCTTTATCGGCAGATTATTCAGATCGCGGATATTTTCTGCCGGACCATTCATGTCCACCTGATATTCGTATGGACCGATCTTGGCTGAACCGGCCGGCAGGATCAGATTTTGGGAAGCAATCGTGCTCGCCACATCGACGGGCGAGAGATTCTTGGCTTGCAGCTCCGGCAAGTTCAAATCGACCATGATTGTCCGCTGCTTGCCGCCATAGGGATATGGCACAGCCGCACCGGGGATCGTCACGAGCTGCGGACGCAAGAAATTGACGCCGGAATCGAACAGCTCCTGCTCGTTTAAGCCCGGTCCAGAGAGCGCAAGCTGTAGCACGGGAACCGTGGAGGCGTTGTAGGTGATGACAAGCGGGGGCGTGGTTCCGGTGGGCAACTGCCGGACGATTGTCTGCGAAACCGATGTGACTTGCGCGATCGCTGTCGCGATTTGCGTGCCGGGCTGAAAGTAGATTTTAACGATGCCACGGCTATCCAGCGACTCGGATTCGATGTGCTCGATATTGTCGACCGTCGTGGTAAGAATGCGCTCGTAGATGTAGATGATCCGGTTCGACATGTCCTCGGGCGAAAATCCGCTGTAGTTGAAGAGGACGCTTACAACTGGAATGTCGATATTGGGGAAAATGTCGACAGGAGTGCGAATGATGGAGGCAACGCCGACGATGAGTATCAAGATCGCGGCGACGACAAATGTATAAGGCCTGCGTAACGCAAGCCGGACGATCCACATGCCTTCTTAAGCTCCTCGCCGGTAGCAGACGGAAGGGACACCTCCCGCCGCATTGACGCTGCAACTATCGTGTGCCGATATTATGACATTAGCGGAGACGTGACAGAAGGTAACAACCTGTAAAGACGCCTTAACGTATGACACTGCGCCTTCGTCGCTTCCCGTCTTCTTAGACGCAGTGAAAATCTGCCGGGGTTCACTGATTTGCGGCGGTAGCCTTCGCGGACGCGGCCAATATCAATTCAGAGAGGAAGTCACCCAAACCTCTGCCCGCCAGCCTGAACTGGCCATCGCGGGCTGTGCGATCGAGCCAACCCGAATAGACCAGGCACACGATTTCAGACCAAGAGTCGGCCGTCTCACGGGCGAAGCCAACTTCGCCAAGGATGTTCGCTATTACGCGGGCTTTGCGCTTTTCGACGTCTGCCACGCGAGCTGCCACTCGCTCGTCGCGTCGAGCCCATGCGCGGACAGCAATTTCTTCGCGGATTCTCTCCGATTCAGCACTTCGCTCCACGAATCGCGCCCAGCGCGTCGCGGCATTCGGCTTTTCCGAGGCATCCGTCTCCTCAATGGAAAGCCATTCCGATTCGGAAGTCTCCCACGCCTGGAGGATTTGCATAAGCAGTTCGTCACGATCGCGAAAGTGCCAGTAGAAACTGCCTTTGCTGACGCCAAGGTCGCGCGCGAGGACTTCGACTCGGACCGATTCGACGCCGTCGTTCGCAAGCCGAGCGATGCCTGCTCGTATCCAGTCGTTTGGATGAAGTGGCGATCGAACAGGAGATGGGCTAGCCATACGTGGGCGTATGTAAGTCCGAAAGATACTCGTACTGGAACGAGGGGTCAAGCAAGTTCGCAGAACGCTGAAGAGCGGCGGCGCTACGTTTAAACCTTAAAGTCGCGCTCCGTTGGAGACAGTTTCGACAGCGTTTGCGATTATTGGGGGCTCGGTTCCGAAGCCTTCGAGCCAGTGGACGTCCGGTTCTCGGCGAAACCAGGTGATTTGGCGCTTGGCGAATTGCCGGGTCGCCTGCTGGATGCGGCGGACGGCTTCTTCGAGACTGATTTTTCCATCGATATGGTTTGCCAGTTCACGATAGCCGATGAATTGGAAAGGTTTCGCGTCTGGCGAGGTTCCTTTGGATACGAGCGCTCGTACCTCTTCAAGCCAGCCTGCAGCGATCATTTCGCGCGTGCGCGCCTCAATGTGCGCGTAGAGAGCCTTTCGGTTTGGTAAAAGGCCGATCTTGGTAACGTGAAAGCCTTGAAGCGCTTCGCGTCCAGAGCGATGAACCTCCCCGACTGTTTGGCGCGCCAACATGCGTATCTCGATTGCGCGGATCACCTTTTGTGCATCGCGAACGGCGATTTTCTTCGAGGCATCTGGATCGATTTTGGTGAGCAGCCGGTGGAGATACTCAGCCCCGCGATTCTGCACGGATTCGCGCAGCCGCGAGCGGAGTTCTTCGGAGCGCTCTGGCGCGTCGGCGAGGCCTTCCAGCAACGCACGGAGATAAAGGCCGGTGCCCGCCGTCAGCACGGGTAGCTTGCTTCGGTTTTTCAGATCATCGAGGACGGCGACGGCGCGCCTGCGGTATTCCCCTGCCGTGAATACTTCGTCGGCACCGACGAGATCGGTCAGGTGGTGGGGGACTCCATGCTGCTC
The DNA here is from genome assembly GCA_050746865.1 of Candidatus Acidiferrales bacterium. Taxonomy (GTDB): domain Bacteria; phylum Acidobacteriota; class Terriglobia; order Acidiferrales; family UBA7541; genus Palsa-295. The sequence continues at coordinate 23,461 of JBOGMU010000154.1, read as the reverse complement.
GGCGGCAGGAACTTTGGCTGTGCCGATATCGAAATGACGATAGACCTGCGTTGAATCGCAAACGACGACTTCGCCATTGAAGCGGCGAGCGAGTTCAATTCCAAGCGACGATTTGCCGGATGCAGTTGGACCGAGCACGACAATCAATGGCGCTAGCGCGAATGGGGGACCAGTCATCCCCAAAAGTTCCAATAGCGGAGAAGAATGATCAAGAGGACTAAGCCAGCGAGCAATAGTGCGCCAGCCACTTGCGTGCGATTGATTTGCACAGGAATCGTTTAGTGATGATTGAGATATTCGACGGGCAAATTATACAGGAAGTAGATTCCGAACCGCATGTAAGGCCCGTGGAACTCCCTGGGCAACGGCTCGAAGGGGTTTGAAGCGCGGATGGACGACATTGCGGCGTTGTCGAGCGGCGGCTTGCCGGAGGTGCCCAGCATTTGCGGATCGGACGATTGAATGCTGCCATCAGGATTTATTTGGAAAGTGACGTAGACAACGCCTTTGTCTCCGAGCATTGCCGATTGCGGCATAACCGCCACCCAGTTGCGCTTTATCGTCTCGAGCATGCGCTGGACATAGGGCTGGAAGTTAACTCCTTGCGTGGGCGTCAGGATCTGGACCTGATTGCCAACGGAAGGGCCTTGGCCGCCCGGACCTGGCGGGAATTGACCTTGGCTTGAGAACGTACCTCCACTGCGTTGTTGTTTCAATGCATCCTGCTCTTGCTGCTGGAGGATTTGGCCCGGCGATTGATTTGGGAGCTGTAGATTTAAATGGTTGTTCTGCGGTTTGATCGGCTCCAATACCGAAGGCTTAGGCGGAAGATTTTCGGCCACCTGAGGTGGGGGCTGCTTCTGCGTAGGAGGTTGCGGCGTCGTCGCGTGCGGAGTTGGAGCTTCGGGCAAGTCCGGCTGCGGCTTCACGGGCTGTGGCGTGGGCTGCGGCGCAGGCTGGACTGGCGCTTCCACCGGAGGCGGCGTGGGCTCGAGCAGCTTGGGAGGGATGCGCGGCATCTTCGGCACGGGCGGCGGAGTGGTGGTTTCGGGCGGCAGATACACGAAATTCAACGCCTGTTTAGCGCGGTCCAGATCTGCCTGCGTCGGAATCCTCGGCTTGAATATCTTCCCTATGTTCACGAGGAAGAGAATGAGAACGATGTGAGCGGCAATAGAGCCTATGCGCGCAAGATTGTCCCATTTTGCGTCACGCTTTTCTTCGGACTCGATCAGGAGATTGGCGTCGCCGGTAATGAAAATGTCCGGTTCGATGACGTCGCGGAACCCTGCCGCATCGATGGGCGCGAAAGGCTCCCGCTGCTCCGGTTCTAGCGGTTTCACCTGCGCTGGCACGAGCATTCGCGAATCGAGAACCTCGAGCGCCATCACGCCCTTCTCTTGCGTTTCAATGGATCGCTCGATGGGCTTGATGGGCATGTCGCGCGCGACGAGCAGGCGATCGACCAGAACATCGAGCGGCATGTGCGCCGGGATATTGGATTTTCCGTTCAGCGGCGGAGCATCGGAAGGGCCGGCGGGCACCACCATGCGATCGTCCATTGCCGTGGTCACACGGGTGCCCGCTTTCCTAAGCTCGTCCCCATTGACGGGCTTCACGTCGCGGGGCACCAATGTGCGGCTGATCATTGTGTCGTCACGGAGTCGATAGAGATGCGAAGGCGCTTGCTTGGACGCGCTTCCCATGTTCTTGGATGCCAGCCATGACCCGATCGGCTAGCTCAAGGGCACGGCGTCCCGCGGCTCCATCGACCACAGGAGCCTTTCGCGTCCGGACGGAATCGGCGAACGCCGCGAGCTCCGCTTTCAACGGTTCTTCCGTCGTGGCCGGCAACTTCTCAAAGCCGATTCCTGGCTGTGGGTTGCCGGGCTGAACGCGGATGCACAGCACGTCTTGCCTAGCGAAATCCAGCGAGATGTACTCGTGAGCCTGAAAGAAGCGCATTTTGCGGACGCGCTCGGTGGAGACGCGGCTCGCCGTTACGTTCGCGACTGTGCCGGTTTCAAACTCAACGCGCGCGTGCGCAATATCCACTTTGTCTGTGATCACGGGAATGCCAACCGCTTTCAAATCGACTATGGGTGCTTCAACAAGCGCCAGCAGAATGTCCAGATCGTGGATCATCACGTCGTATACCACATCCACATCCAAGCTGCGCGGCGTGAAAATGCCGAGCCGGTGAACTTCAAAGAACATCGGCTTGGAGATGATCTTTTGTGCTGCCGCGACGGCTCCGTTGAAGCGTTCGACGTGGCCGATCTGCAAAATCCGGCCCGAGCGTTTTGCCGCGGCGATCAATTGGTCGGCTTCGGTAAGGGACGCGGCCATTGGCTTTTCGACGAGCACGTCGACGCCGGCATCGAGCAGGCGGCAACCAACGTCGGCGTGATTCCTCGTTGGAACTGCCACGCTCACAGCGTCAATTCCGGCCGTAGCGAGGTCGGCGAGGCTATCGACAGCCTTTGTATTGAACTCGGTCGCGACTTGCGCCGCTCGCTCCTTGTTTTCGTCGAGGACAGCGGCGAGTTCCACGCCTTCCATGGCGCTCCAGACGCGCGCGTGATTTTTGCCGAAGCCGCCCACGCCTGCTACCGCTACGCGGATTTTGCGGAGGTCGGTCATGCGAGGCACGTCGGGGCAGCGATCGCCTCTCGCAAACGCAAGAGAGGTCCTTCCCGCAGAACCAAACGGGACGCAAACACTGCGTCGCTTCGCTCAGGAGGACGATGGAAATTGAGGTGCGAGGAGATAGGAAAATGTGAGCGCTCTTCGCTGCTCTTGTTTGTGTGTGGATTTCTCATTACGGCTTTTTCTTTGCTTCCGTTTTCTCGACGGCGAAGGCTTCGATGGCGATTCCGGCTTCGTCGGCCGCGCGGATCAGGTCGTCGCGCTCGAAGAGGAGCGTCCGGCCCGCATCGATGGCGAGCGCTGTCGCGTTCGCTTGCGTCATTACGTCGATTGTCTTGCGCCCCACGACGGGGACATCGAAGCGCATATCCTGTTTCGGCTTGCTCACTTTTACCACCACGAGGCGCTGGCCGCCTGCAATTCTTCCGGCGCGCTCAATTGTTTCGTCTGTGCCTTCCATGGCTTCGATCGCGACACATGCGCGATCACGAATCACAACGGCTTGCCCGAGATCGAGGCCTGCGATTTGCTGGGCGATGTGCCGGCCATATTCGATGTCGGCTCGCTCGGACTCATCGGGCGCGCGCTTTGTCAGAACGCCCGTTTGCGGCAGCAGCGATCCAAGAAACTCGGTCGAATTCACCAGCTCGATGCCTTCGTCTTCGAGGACGCGTGCGACAGCTCCGATCAGCGCGTCTGTATTCTTCGTGCTGAGCGAGAATAGCAGCTTGGCAAGGCGCCAATCGGGACGGATCGAGCTGAATATTTTGTTGTGCTTTACCTGACCCGCCATCACGGCGCGCTTCACACCTTCGCTGTGAAGCAATTCGATCGCACGGCTTAGTTCTCCCAGACTTACCCAGTGCAGGCGCTTCGCTGCCCGCTCGAGATTTGGCGAAGCCTCTTCGCGAATTGCGATCACGGCCATTTCGATGCCGCGGCTGCGCGCCCCTTCCAAAACGAGAAAAGGGAAATCGCCGTTTCCGGCGATGAGGCCCCAGTTTCCCGCAGCGGCGTCTGTCATTTTGGGTTACTTTGTGAGCCCGCGCTCGGCCGATTCGATGAACTGCACCAGAGATAGGACGTCTTCGGAATAGGAGAGGGTTTCGCGCATCTTGGAGACTGCCTGCGAGGTGTTGAGCTTGGAGCGGAGCAGGAAACGGTACGCCTGTTCGATGGCCTGAATGCGCTCGGGCGAAAAGCCATTGCGTTCGAGGCCGACTTTATTGGTGCCATAACACTTTGTGGCGCGCGGGGCGACAACTATCGAATAGGGCAGCACGTCTTGCGAGATTATGCTGTTGGCACCCATATAAGCGTATTTTCCGATACGGCAGAACTGGTGAACCTGACAGAAAGGGCCGATCTGCGCGTAGTCTTCCACGGTGACGTGGCCGGCGAGGGACGCATTGTTCACAAAAATCGTGTGATTGCCGATTTGGCCGTCATGGCCGATATGCGCGTATGACATGATGAGATTGTGGCTGCCGACGCGCGTCACACCGCCGCCTTTCACCGTGCCACGATTCACCGTGCAGAATTCGCGAAAAGTATTGTTGTCTCCCGCTTCGAGCCAGACGAATTCGCCGCGAAATGTAATGTCTTGCGGATCGCCTCCGACTGCTGCGAAGGGATAAACACGATTGTTGCGGCCCAGCTTGGCGGGACCCTGGACCATCGCGTGATGATCGAGAACGCAGCCATCGCCTAATTCGACCTCGTCGCCGACAATAGCGTAGGCGCCGATTCTTACTCCGGCGCCGAATCGAGCCGAGGACGAGATTACCGCCCTCGGATCGATTTCAGTCAGTTGGTCAATTCCACTCATTCAATGTTTCTCGCCTTATTTTTGCGCGCCGGCAGGCTCCGGCGTTGGTTGCGGGGCCGGCTGCTCGAGTTCGCTGAGATCCACCATCTTGCACATCATCGAAGCTTCGGCGACGAGTTCGCCGTTCACGCGTGCTTTGCCATCCATGCGACAGAACGTGCCACGAATGTTGACGACGACCAATTCGAGATTCAATTGGTCGCCAGGAACGACTGGGCGGCGGAAGCGAACATTATCCACGGCGACTAAATAGATGAGCTTCTTATCGCGGTCGGCAACTTCCGAGAGCAAAAGAATGCCGCCGGTCTGCGCGAGGGCTTCAATAATCAGCACACCGGGCATTACAGGCTTGCTGGGGAAATGACCGGGGAAAAACGGCTCATTGATGGTGACGTTTTTGATTCCCACGACGCGCTTCCGCGACTCCATCTCTTCGATCCGGTCCACGAGAAGGAACGGGTAACGATGCGGCAGTATTTTGCAAATCCCGTCTATATCGAGGATCATCTCGGCCTCGGTGCGTACTGATATTTAGTTTCGCGTGAACCTCCCAATTCTATACGAAGAACGGCGGATCGGGGAATTAGTAGCTAAGCCCGTTCAGGCCGCGCATTACGAATGCGCCCCGATTTAAATTAATGCCTTATTGCTATATCATTCGCGGCGAATGGACCATGCATGCGTTTTGAGGAGTAATACCGTGAGTCATCCGCAACATAGAAATCGCAAACGGAGGCTGCCCCGCACGAGTTTTGCGTTGACGCTTGCGGTTCTTTTACCTTCGATGGCCTGGGGGCAGGAACTGCCGAAGACGTGGGTGGACAAGGACACGGGGCATCGCGTCTACCGGTTGACCGATGAACCGGGATCGCAGTCGCTCTACTTCAACGTGAATGCGTACAGTCCCGACGGCAAGCTGATGGTCTACACTGCGCCGGATGGAATCCACGTTTATGACTTCGCAGCGCGGAAGACGCGTCTGCTGGTGGCAAACGGTAAGCCGCCGGCTGATGACAACGATCCGCGGGCACGGTTTGAATACGCGGTTCGTCTCGTGCAGGCGGGGCGCAAGACACCGTCTGTCTTTTTTACGAAGTTCGATCCCGCCACTCGCAGTAACGGCCTATACAAAGCGGACATGTATACGGGCGAGGTGACAAAGGTTGTCGGTTCTCTTCAGCGCGGAGAAAGCGTAATCACGATCAATGCCGACGAAACGCTCGCTGCGGGGACAATGAACAACGGCCCTGCCGTGACGGGAAACCAGCCGCAAGCGCCGCGAAATAACGGCACCGCAGGCGATGTGCAAGCTGAATCCAAAGGCCAGATGATGGAGCGGCGGCTCGCGTCGCGTCAGCCGCTGCTGCTTTACACGATCGATCTTCGTCCCGGACCGGACAACGGAAAGATGAAGATCCTGCTGCGCTCGACGGATTGGATCAATCACCTGCTGTTTTCACCCAGCGATCCGAACGTTCTGATGTATTGCCACGAAGGGCCGTGGCAAAAGGTGGATCGCATTTGGACGATACATACCGATGGCACGAACAACACGCTCATCCACAAGCGGACGATGTTGATGGAGATTTTCGGTCACGAATTCTGGGGCCTGGACGGCAAGACGATCTGGTATGACTGGCAATATCCGAAGGGCGAGGACTTCTTTCTTGCCAGCTACAATCTGGAAACGGGCGAGCGCACCGCTTATCACATGCAGCGCAATGAATGGTCCATTCATTTTAACCTCACGAAAGATGCGGACCTGTTTACAGGCGATGGCGGCGATCCGGGGCAAGTGGCTAAGGCGCCGAATGGCGAGTGGATTTACCTTTTCCGCCCAAAAAAAATTACCGGAGTAGGCGCGCTGAATTCGCCGGACTTCTGGCAGCCGGGCGTCTTTAAGTCCGAGAAGCTCGTCAACATGGCGCATCATAATTACCGGCTTGAACCCAATGTACGTTTTTCGCCGGACGAGACGATGGTGATTTTTCGCAGCAATATGTTCGGACCGACTTACGTTTTTGCGGTTGAGGTGGCGAAGGCGACGAACGTAAATCCTGCTGAGGTTCAGTCGACGCCGGAGCTGGCCGGGAAGTTTAATCCTACGAATCCTTCGCCGACGAATGTGCCTGCGGCACGACAGACGCAGTAGGACGTTGACTCGTCTCAGTCTAGCTTGGCTTCAAAGCAGTACAAGGCTCTCGGCCCGTGCTGCAATTTTGAGATCAGCATCCAGCGTGGCCAGTGGCAGTTTCCGACGTATGGCTAGTTCGAGGTAGGTTGCGTCGTAAGCTGTAAGTCGATGCTTCTGCGCAAGCGATAAAATATTTGCTGCTCTGGCGAGATCAGGAGTGGGATCGACTTCTATTGGCAGGACGCCCGAGTAATTGAGGAACTCAATTGCTTCTTGTTGTGGGATGCATTTCTTCCGCACCGCAAAAAGAAGAGCATTCGGTCCAATGAGCGGGAACAACAATCTGATCGCCGCTCCGCACACGACTGAGAAGCGCCTTCGTCCACTCTGTTGCCTCATCTGCGAAACACGATGGGAGAGCTGCGGAAGCATCGACGATGAACGCGGTCATCAGAACTTACGGCCCTCGTTGATCAAGTCTTTGATTTTTAGGCCGTCGAGCTTATGTCGCTCGCGCCGTTCAAGAATCCGGTCAATGGCTGCTGCCACTGCTTCGCGTTGGTCTGGCTTGCTGCCTCCATTTACACGGGTTGTAATCAGCTCTTCGACGTAGACCTCGGTCGATAGTCCGCGCGCGCGCTTCCGCTGCGATTTGATCGGGAACATTTATAGTTACTTGCATATGGTGCTCCTTCCGAGCCGAATCCATCTCATCCTTGCAAAAGGTTTGTTTCGTGCTTAGTCTGATGCGCTAACACATGGCCGACAATTTTGAGATGCGGGAAGTGGTGCGGTTGCTGCGCCGCCGCGAAAAGGAGATGGTGGCGACGCTGCGGACATTCGTAGAATGCGAGTCGCCGAGTGCGGACAAGGCGGCGGTGGACCGACTTGGGGAAATGATTGCGCGCGCGTGGCGGCGGCGCGGCGCGGTCGTGCGCGTGATCGCGCAGCGAGAGGCGGGAAATCACGTTCGCGCGGAGATTGTGCCCCCAGCCAGGGGCACGGCAGGACAGTTGCTGGTTCTGGGCCATCTCGATACCGTTTATCCGATTGGTACGCTGCGGACGATGCCGTTTCGCGTTGCCGGCGGGCGCGCGTTTGGGCCCGGAACATTCGATATGAAGGGCGGGCTTGTGCTGGCGCTGTTTGCTGTGGACGCGCTACGCGAGGCTGGTCTCAGATCTGCAAAGCGGCTCGTCTTTTTCTGGGACTCAGATGAGGAGATCGGGAGCCATTCTTCGCGGAAACTGATTGAGGCCGAGGCGCGGCGCAGCGACGCCGTGCTTGTGCTCGAGCCGTCGCTCGGGCCGAGCGGCGATGTAAAGACGCAACGCAAGGGCGTCGGCACAGCGGAAATTGTCGTGCGAGGGCGTGCTGCGCATGCGGGAATCGATCCCGCTGCCGGCGTGAACGCCGTGCATGAACTGGCGCTGCAAATAGAGCGCCTGATGAAGATGAACGATCCGGCGCGTGGAGTTACGGTGCAGGCGACGGTGATTGCAGGCGGCACCGCGTCGAACGTAGTGCCGGCGGAGGCGCGCGCGCAGGTAGACGTGCGTTGCGCGCGGCTGGCTGATGTGGTGAGAGTAAATCGGCGCCTACAGGCAATGCGGCCAATTTTGAAAGGCGCAAAGATCGAGGTGCGGGGCGGAATCAATCGGCCGCCACTCGAGCGCACGGCTGGTGTCCAGAAGCTTTTTGCTCATGCGCAGAAGATTGGGCGCGACATGGGAATTGAGTTGCAAGAGGGTTCGACGGGCGGCGGATCAGACGGGAATTTCACGGCGGCGCTCGGCGTGCCTACGCTCGATGGATTGGGCGTCGTCGGCGATGGTGCACACGCGTTGAACGAGCACCTTGTGATTGGGAAGATGGCTGAGCGCGCGGCGCTGATTGCAGGATTGTTCGCCACGTTGTAACAAAACCAACGGCAAATGCGCATACCGAGAAGCAGGGAATCCAAGAAATATTTGTGACGTTTCACCTGCATTCTTCTAGTAGAATCGCCGCCGATTGTTTGAGGAGCTTCGATGGCTCTCGCACTTGCAGCAATCTGGCCCCAGCCTCTCGATCCTGCGCACTCGCCTCTCTTTTCCGCTTTACTGGCTGCACTGCCGTTGTTTGTGGTCCTCGTGCTAATGGGCGGGCTCCGGAAGAGTGGACTTTTCTCTTCTTTGTTTGGATTGGCTGCTGCCGGGGGGCTCGCGGTATTCGTATGGCGCATGCCGGTTGTGCTGGCGGCGGCGAGCACGATCTATGGAGGGGTTTATGCGGTCTGGCCGATTTTGTGGATCGTGCTGTGCGCTCTGTGGCTCTACAACCTGACGGTTGACACTGGGAAATTTGAATTGCTGCGGCGTTGGATCGAGCAGCATGTTTCCTCCGATCCATGCGTGCAGGCGATTCTCGTGGCGTTTTGTTTTGGCGCGCTTCTCGAAGGAACGGCGGGATTCGGTGCGCCCGTTGCAGTAACCGCATTTCTGCTTGTTGGATTGGGATACGACGCCGCAATGGCGGTGAAGGTCGCTCTCATCGCGGATACAGCGCCTGTCGCATTTGGCGCGCTCGGCATTCCGATTGTGGCGCTTGCGGGAGTGACCGGCCTCGACCTGATGAAGCTTTCGGCGATGGTGGGGCGGCAGGTTCCCGTGATGTCGCTGATTTTGCCGCTTTATCTCGTGTGCGTTGTGGCCGGTATTCGCGGATTGCGGCGAACTTGGCCTGCGGCGCTTGTCGCAGGTGTGACGTTCGCGGGAACACAATTCGCGATATCGAATTACGCGGGGCCGTTCACAGCGGACATTTTGGCGGCCGGGCTCTCGATGATTGTGCTGCTGGCTTTTCTGCGCGTCTGGAAACCGCAAATAGAGAATTTAGGAGATGGACAACGTCCATCGCGTCCGTTCGAAACCGGCAAGAAACTTTCGGCCGCGCAAGCTTTCGCCGCATGGATGCCGTGGATTCTGCTCGCCGTCGTCGTCGTGCTGTGGTCCCTGCTGAACGTGCCGGCATACGGGCAGCTCGGGATTCATATTCCGCATTTGCACAATGCCGTGCTGATCACCCTGTACCAGAAGCCGTATGCGGCGCTATATAACTACCAGCCGCTGGCGACGGGAACGGCAGTTCTTGTGGCAGTATTCCTGTCGGCGATTTTCTTGCGCGCGAAGCCTGCAGTGATTGCACGATCCGGATGGACTACGTTTCGCCAGCTTCGGATTCCGGGACTGACCACAATCGTGATCGTAGGCATGGCATATCTTTATAACTACTCGGGAATGGCTTACACGCTCGGCGATGCGATGGCGCGCACAGGGCATATCTTCCCGGTGCTGAGCAGTTATCTGGGCTGGGCAGCGTGCTTTTTGAGCGGCAGCGATACCGCGAGCAACGTGCTATTCGGCAATTTGCAGGTTGTCGCCGCACATCAATTGCATATCAGCCCTGTGCTGCTGGCCGCGACAAACTCTTCCGGGGCCGTCGCAGGCAAAATGATTTCGCCGCAGAACATCGCAATTGGCGTAACGACGGTCGGCCTCGTGGCGCAGGAAGGGAAGGTGCTGCGTTCCACCTTCTGGCATTCGGTGATTTTCGCCGCGCTGATCAGCGCACTCGCTTACGTTCAGGCCTATTGGATCATTCAGATGGTTCCGAAATAGAGACTAGTTCGAGGTGGGATGATCGACGTGGTCGACGATCACTTTTTGCACTTCGCCCGTCTGCGGATCAAGTTTGAGCCCTAGCTGGTCTTTCAATGCTTCGAGGAAAGTTGGCGCGTTCTGGTCGGCGGCTGGATTCGGCATAAAGGGTAATTCCGGCGCGAAGTCGATGCGGAAATCGACTGTTCCCGTGAGGCCCGTGCCGTCCGTCACAGGCTTTTCCAGTTCACCGATCAAATTGCCCGCGCCGTCGATCGTGCTCGCGATCATACTCATCGTGACATTTCGCCCGCCGACGCCCACAGTGCCTCGCTTGCCTGTCGGAATCATCATCACTGAACCGCATTCCGCCGGATAACCGCCGTCGACCGTGCTGGTCGTGAACGGAAGCGCGGACGCAGCCGTGGCCGGGGCGCACGCGGGCGAATCGTCCGTATGCTCGCGGAGCTGCGATCCGAATTTCCCGGGTTTATCGAGCACGAGCGCAAAGATCGCCTCTTCGCGCGTTTCCGTATGAATGGCGAGTTTGAAGCGGTCTACCAGCAGCGATTGCATCATCAGCCGGAATTGATCTTTCGTCGGATTGCCCGCGGTCCGTGCCTGGATATCGAAAAAGTCCTGCATAGTCCACTTGGGAAGATCGCTGTTGACGGATTGCAGTTGGCCTGGCTGAAGCTTATACGCGAAGGAGATGTAGGCGATCAGCGGCCAATGACTTGCCTGGAAGAGGCCCCCAGTCGGCGAAAATGTGTCGCCTGGCGCGAGCGGCACGTTGGACGCCGGAATTGCGCGGCCTCCGGAGGAGTCGGGCGGATCTTCTTTTACTGACGCAATCTCGAATTCCAGGTGGCCGCCCGCCGCCTTTTGCCATGCGGGCATTTCAGTCTGCGAACTTTGCCGCCCCGGATTTGACGCAGGCGGCGATTGCGCATACGAGCGCATTGCGACGAAAAACAACCCAGCCAAAGCTGCCGCTATGGCGACAAAATGCAAGCATTTTGGGCGGGGCCGCCTCATCGTGTCGCCATTCTGACACTTTGCGCAATTTTGGCATAGAATCGAAATGTGGCGCGCGATACAGGCCACACTGGGACACTCATGACCGAACAGAACTGGATTGCAGTCGATACATACCTCTCGCAGCTTTACATTCCACCCGATCCCGCGCTCGACTCCGCTCTTGAATCGAGCAATGCAGCGGGCCTCGATCCGATTAACGTTTCGCCTTTACAGGGCAAGTTCTTGCACATCTTGGCGAAAAGCCACGGAGCAAAGACTATTCTCGAAATAGGCACGCTCGGCGGATACAGCACGATTTGGCTCGCGCGCGCTCTGCCTGCCAATGGACGCCTCGTGACGCTTGAGGCCGACCCGAAGCACGCAGAGATTGCTCGCGCCAATATTGCGCACGCGGACCTCTCGAGCGCCGCCGAAGTTCGCCTCGGGCGCGCGCAGGACACGCTACCGCGGCTGCTCGCCGACCATCGCGGCCCTTTTGATTTCATTTTTATCGACGCCGATAAGACCGGATATCCCGAGTACTTTTCGTGGTCTCTCAAGCTGGCGCATCGCGGCACGCTGATCGTCGCAGACAACGTGGTGCGCAAGGGCGGAGTTGCGGATCCTGCGAATACGGACGCGAACGTACAGGGCGTACAGCGCTTTCACCAAGCTGTTGCCGCCGAGAGGCGCGTCACTGCGACAACAATGCAAACCGTTGGCGGAAAGGGCTACGACGGCTTCACGATTATCTACGTTAACTCGTAAATGCCTGGAGGTATCTGGAGTTGGTAGCGATACCGGGATTCGAACCCGGATTTTAGCCTTGAGAGGGCTACGTCCTAACCCTTAGACGATATCGCCGCACGCGCTTTCGTTGGCACAATTCTCCATGATTTGACGCCAAGGCGAAGGAATCGTGCGGAAAGCCAAATCGATTTTCCCATGCCAACACTGTAGTTGCAAGGCGAAGCGCTCGGCTCATCGTGCCGGATGCCGCTCGCTCCGTTCGCGGCTCAGAGCGTGTGGGTCATAGCCTCGAAGTTCGTGCCAACCATAGATAAGTGTGGCACTATTCCCATCGATAGGTCGAAGGGGGTGCCATGATCCGCGGAGTTTGGATGTTCGTGTTTGCAGCAGTCGCGCTCATTGCTGTTTCATTGGTTTATGCGGCCGAACCGAGCGTCCCCACCACGGACGCCGGCCAGGTCTCTGGCGTTACCGATTCTTTTGGCGTCACCTCTTACAAGGGCATTCCATTCGGCGCACCGCCCGTCGGCAAGCTGCGCTGGCAAGCTCCGCAACCCGTCGAGCATTGGACGGGCGTCCGCAAAGCCGATCACTTTGGCAACGCGTGCTTCCAGAACGAAGCGCATTCGCGGCTTCCATGGACCGAACCCTTTATGGAGCAAGGTCCCGTCAGCGAAGACTGCTTGTACCTGAACGTTTGGACCGCAGCGAAATCGACGAATGAGCGGCGTCCCGTGATGGTTTACATGTACGGCGGCGGCTTCAATGAAGGCGCGGGCTCGGTAGCCGTTTACGACGGAACGCAGCTTGCTAAGCGGGGTGTTGTTGTCGTCAACATGAACTATCGCGTCGGCCCCCTCGGCTTTCTTGTGTACCCCGAACTTTCGAAAGAATCCGAGCATGGCGTTTCCGGCAACTATGGCTTGCTTGACCAGATCGCTGCGTTGCAATGGGTGCATAAAAACATTGCGGCCTTTGGAGGCGATCCCAATCGCGTCACAGTCTTCGGCCAGTCAGCGGGCGCGATCTCAATCTACGATCTGATGCAGAGCTCGCTTGCAAAAGGATTGTTTGCGCGAGCAATTGCCGAGAGCGGCCCCGGCCTCATTGGCCGCGGCGGACCGCCGCCTTCCTTGGCTGATCGCGAACAGGCTGGCGTTCGTTGGGCCGAAGCAAAAGGCGCACATTCTCTTGCCGAATTGCGCGCTCTATCGCCGGCGGAGGTCTTGAAGTCAACGGGCCGCGGCGGCCCTCCGTCGCCGAACCAGCCGGTTGCGGATGGTTGGGTACTTCCTCTACCAGGCACTGCGCCGCCGCAGAAAGAAGTTCCCATTCTCCTTGGTATGGTTGCGGACGACATCGGCGTTAGCGCAGGCAATGCGCAGAAACCCGCGGTCGCTTCCTACGAAGAGGCCGCGAAGAACAAATATGGAGAGAAAGCCGACGAATTTCTAAAGCTCTACCCGGTGAAGTCCGATGAGGATGTGGCCGCAATGATGAAAGTTGCTAATCGCGATCAGGCTCGCGCCTCGATCGATTTGTGGTCAGCCAACCAAATGAAGTTGAGCGGAACAGTCTACACGTACTTTTTTGACCGAGTGCTCCCGTGGCCCGAGCATCCGGAATTTGGTGCGTTCCACACTTCAGATGTACCCTACGTCTTCGGAAATCTAGACCTGTCGGGCCATCCAATTGAATCCGCTGATCGCAAAGTGTCCGATGCTGTTTCGTCGTATTGGATGAATTTTGCTGCGAAAGGCGATCCCAACGGAAAGTCGCTAGCGCATTGGCCCGCTTACTCGCCGGAAGCGCATAAGACGATGGAACTAGGCGAAAAGATGGGTGCAATGCCCGAGGCTGCCACGCCGGAGCGCATTGCTTTCCAGATTGCATATCTCGAGCAGCGTCAGCAGGCGCCCGGCCAATAAACGGCGCGACCGCGTCCGATCAGCTTCGTGCCGGTGCTGGGTTTTGGGAAGAATGCGAAGAGGACGCGGGAATTCTGCGCCACGTCCAGGAGACGACGCGCTCGAAATGGCCTTTGCGCCATGCGAGTTCGAAGAAATTGAGCAACAAAGCCAGCACGAGCAGAAACGGCCACAACTCCTCGCTTTGCAATCCCTGCGAACCATTTTTATCGAGCAACTGCGCGACGGTGGGATTCACAGTTCCTCCCGTCGCACGGGCCATTTCTCCGAGTAGCGCCACGTCGACCGATTTTGATTTTAATTCCTCCGGCGCCCGCACGAAACCGACCGCTGGCAGCAGTGACGAAGGACCCTCCGCCGCCACTCTGTACAACCCGCTCTGATTTGCATCAATGGCGGCTTCGTAGTGATCCGGTGCCGTCTCATGTAGCGCAATACGGTGTGTGGAGCGGTCCGGCGCTGTAACCGTGACATCAAGCGGCTCGAGCGTTTTCAGAATAGCGGCCGCACTCTTTTCAGGACCTTCCGTAACGTCGTAGGTCACCGTCGTCTGAGTTCCGTCTTCGCTAAAGCGAACGCCCGTGTGTACAACGGCGTCGTGGCGGCTCATATCGCGCACCATCTGCGGCCAAAACGCGCCATATGAATGCCAGCGCACCCAGCCCGCAGACCATCGTGCGCGCGAATCGGAAAGGAACGCAGCTACGCGCCCAAGGCCATACTGCCAGCGAACGAGAAGCGGCTCGCCGGTATTTGTGCGAAGAATCGTCTCCGCTCCGGTGCGAGCCTTCGTTTTCACGAAGCCCAGCAACTCGGGCGAGTGCGCGAAATCGATGCCATCGGTTAGTTCCATCGGCCGCACGGAAATCGCGTGCACCGGCTTTTCCACGATTTCCGTATTCTCTAGATTTTTCGTCTCGTCGTTGACGATCTCAGTGATCTTGCGCGGGTCCTCGATAAAATAGGACTTGCCATGAGTCGAATCGGAAATCTCTTGTAGGAACTTGCTGTCCACGTCGTCGCCGACTCCAATGGTCGAAATCGTGACGCGGTTTTTGGCAGCGTCTTGTTCGAGTTGCGGAAGATCGCCCGGGGGTGACATGCCGTCCGTGAGCAGGATGATGTGTTTCCGCGTCGCTTGAACCGGGAGAACGGCTTCATAAGCGGCCTCCAGCGCCGGATAGATGCGGGTGCCGCCGCTTGCTTCAATCGATTCAATCGCGGTGTCAATGCCGTTCGCTTCCGATACGGGCGTGAGCGGCAAGACCCACCGAAATTCCTTGTCGAATGCGATCAAGCCCACTTCGTCGATTTGGCGCAACCCCGCGACACTCGCGCGCGCGGCCTGCCTTACCATCTCGATCTTTGGACCTTCCATACTCAGGGATTTATCCAGCACGAGAACGAGTGCCGTCGGCTGCTTCGGCGCCGGATTCGGATCCCCGCGCACAGGGAGAACCTTGTCGAACGCGGTGGCTGGTTCTTTTGCGATCTGTGCGTTTCTGTCGCCGCCGATGAAAATCAGTCCGCCGCCGGCGGAGACATAATTTGCGATGGCCGCCCCCTCTTCTGGCGAAAGCGGCTGATCGGGATAGTTGTCGAGCACCACAGCGTCCCAATTCGTATTTGCGGGATCCTGCGGAAATGCGTCGGCTTGCTGCACTTCAATTTGTGCCTCATCAAGCGTTTTCAGCAGGGGATTGGAAGGCCCGTCCTGCCCAGCGATATAAAGCACCCGCGGTTTCCGAACAGCAATGGCTTGCGAATACAGCTGCTGCTGCTGCGACCCTTGCGCTTCGAGGCTTACGTCGAGTGAATTCACGCCGGTATCGACGATATGGGCGTCGAGATCCACGGCGTTGCTTCCAGCCCGAAGATTGAGGGGTTTTGAGGAGATTGCGTGACCGTTGGACGCAATGGAAATTTTTGCGGCGAGAGACTGGGCGCTTTCAAGTTCCAGAGAAACGGTGAACCGTTCACCCGAGAAGACGCTCTGCGGCGCCGAAATTCCCGTGAGCTGCACAGGAAGGCGCGAAATGCCGCCGGACGGTGCGGTATAAACGGAAACGCCTTCGGCGCGGGCCCGAATTGCCGCAGCCAGTGCATCGCCGCGCGTTTGATTACCGTCGCTTACCAGCAGAATTCGCCGCGCGCCCTGCTTTGGAAACGTGCTAAGCGCGAGATCGAGAGCGCTTTCGATATCCGTATCCATCCCTGTTGAATCGGGTGCATTGTCCGCAATCGCCGCCTTGGATGGATCGGAAGGAACGTCATGCATCTGCGCTTCGCCAGCAAACGTCACCAGGCGCAGATCCGCGTCGGAATTTGCGCGGTCCAATTCCCGCAGCAAAGACCGACTCTGCTGGATCGATTCGCTCGGCATGCTCGCCGACGTGTCCGCAATCAGAGTGACGGCCACATGCCGCACGGGCAATTGGCCGCGTGGGCCAGCGAGTGCTGCTACAAGCAGCGTGTATACGATCGCCTTGAGCGCGAAAGAAATGCGCGCGCTGCCGCGCTTGTTCCTGGCCCAAATCCAGAGGATAGGCAGCGCAAGCAGCAGCAGAAAAAAGATTGGACGGTCGAAGCTCACAGCGCCGCCTTGCTCATGACTTCACCATTGGACGCGGAACGTCGGACTCATGGCCCATTTCGCGAATATCCAGGCGAAGCGTTCCCGCGTCGGTTGGCAAGTCCGCGACGCTCTCTGCCGTGCGTTCGCGGCGAAAATAGAAAAATCTCCATTCGAGCCAGAGGGCGATCAATGCGAGCGCCACGAGCCAGCGCCAGAGATTCTGCTGCACGACGGCGATCGGCTGCGCTTCCAGAGCCGCCGCTTCGGCGGCAGTGGGTGCCAGGCGAAATGTGGGCAGCGGCGGCACGTTTACGGGAACATCTAGCGATTGCCCTGCACTGTTGATGCGATAAATGCCGTTCTCGGCGGCAAAAAGGTGCACTCCTGCGTCGTCACTCGCAAAAAGAACGTCGCGACCCGAGGGCGCAACGATTCGCGAAAGCCTGAGCGGCAAATCCACGGATCCGGCTGTGAGAAATTGCCCGCTTTCCGCAATCGGATGGGTCATCCATTCCACGGATGCGGCCATCAGCAGCGGGAACGCCGGTTCATCGGTGAAATTAGAGTCGAGCGGATCGAAATCGACAATCACGGACCTGCGCGAGGTTGTTTCGTGCGCCACAATCAGAGGCTCGGGCGTAGTGCCGGACGACGAAGCGAGCACCACATCCTCCAATGACGGATTCAATCTCTCTGTAGCGCGCACGGTGACGTCGCGCGATTGAATCCACTTTGTAACCGGATGACCCGAATTCCAATTGGCCAAGCGTACGCGATGGGCGGCCGTGCCAGCTGACCCGGAGAGGAACGAAATTGTGGCGCGCTCGTTGCTGTTTGCGGGAGCTTCGCCGTCATAAATGACCACGTCCGCTGACGAAGGCGGATTCGCACCCTCGCGAAAAAATTCCGTTTTGACGTAAGGATTTGCGGATAACACAGAGCGCATCTTGGCCGCGAAACTCGCGCGCGAAGTGACGACGGCGATCGATACCGGCGTGGACGGCGGCAGGACAATCGTCGCTCGGTTATCGGCGGGAAGATTGTCACCAGGAGTAATGTCCGCCTGAAGCAAGCCACCGGAACGCGATGTGAACTCGTCGCTTGAGCTTTCCGTTTCACCCGGTGCGATGGAGAGGGTATCCTGGCGAAACACTCCGCCTCCTACGGAAAGGCTTAAAGTGACGCGTGCCGGCACGTCATTGTAGTTTTTAACCTGCGTCATCACCGCCCATTCGTCCGGCTCTTCCGCTCGACGCCTCAATGCAATTTGCGTGATGCCGACGTCCTGCAATGGCGCGTTGCCAACAAGTCGAACCAGAAATTCCGGCGGTTGCGATGGCTGGGCATTCGCGTTCGCCGATGAAGTTATGGCTCTGGTAGATGCGGCGACCAACGACTGGCGAAAAGCCTCGATCGCGCCCGCTTGCTGCTGGTCCACAAGACCCGGCCCGATGTAGACGAGCAGGCCGCGTGGCGTCCCTTTCGGCAGTGCTTCGGCTGGATTAAGCGCCGACTGCCCTTCGGCAAGTGCACGCGGAATATTTGCTACGGTGCTTGATGGTTGCAGGCCGGCAATTGCGGTGTGGAGAGCGCTACGATCCGTGGTGAATGGCAGCAACGGCGCACCGTCAGAATCAGCACGTAAAAGAAGGATGTGGTCGTCCGAGGGAAGCCGTTGCAATAGAGCATTCGCTTGCGCACGAATGTCGTTGACCCATGACGCGCCACTGCCGCCTCGCATCTGTGACCACGCTCCGGCGTCGAGCACAATAGCCACGTTGCGGCCCTGCGTCGCGGCGCCCCATCGCGGATTTCCCAGCGCCGCTATGATCAGAAGGAGGAACAAAATTTGCGCGAGCAGCGCCAAAGGCTCCCGCAGTTTTCGCCTTCGTGCGCTCGACGATCCTGATGGCGCGCTCTCCCAAAATCGAAGCGTAGAAACGCGCAGGCGAGCGGCACGTGGCTGACGCAGATAGAGCCATATCGCCACAGCCGCGGCGATAGCCGAAAACAAAGCCACATCGCCGAGCGTCATTGAGGCCCAGTTCATGCCACCACCCTGCTTCTGTGCAGACCGCGCAACACGAACTCCTCAAACGGCAGGCTCGTTACAGCGCGAGCGTAACGTCCGCCGTTACGCAGCGCTACCCGCTGCAATCGCGTGCAAAATTCGGAAAAATTGCGCTCGTATGCCGCGGCGCTTTCTGGCGAGCACTCCACCGTTCGTTGCTGGCTGGTTTCCCCGTCTTGTAGCTGCAATTCGCCATATGACGAAGGGCGCTGCTCTTCCGGTGTATGCACTTGGACGAGCACGAGATCGTGCCCCCTCATGCGCAGGATTTCGATGGATCGCTGCGTAGCCTCATCGTCAAAAAAATCCGAAAGAATCAGTACCGTTCCGCGGGAAGGGAAGCGCGCGAGGAATTCTTTTGAAGCAAAATAGAGATCCGTCTGGCCTCCCGCCGTCACATCGCCGAGATATTTCGCCACCATCCAGAAGACATCCCTACCTCCGGAAACGACGAGCGGCTTGCTCAATCGCGTGGCAAAGGGCGCAATCGCAACGGTGTCTAAATGCAGCAGCGCGAGATACGAAAAAGCTGCGGCCAGATGCAGCGCGTAGGAAAACTTCGCCGGTTCGCAGTTCATCGACTCGCTGCAATCGAGCAGCAGACGAATCGGAATGCGCTCTTCGGTGCGATACGTTTTCAGGAATAGCTTGCCAAGCCGTAGATACGCGTTCCAATCGAGCGAGCGCGGATCGTCGCCCGAGCTGTAGCGGCGGTAATCCGAAAATTCCAGGCCCGGTCCGAGCGTTCGAGAGCGATGATCCGCTCCTACGACGCCTGAAAGATCGTCGCGGCTGAGCAGCGTGAGCTCTTCGAGCGTTTTCAAAAAATCGGGACTGAGAGAAAGTGGCTTGGCCATTTTAAGACCGATTGCAGAATCGCGAGCGAGAGGCATTCCTATGAGGCCAGATCGCTAATTCTTTATTTTTGTGGCGATCTCTTCCAATAGACTGTCGGGACTGCGCCCGTCTGCATGAGCTTCGAAGTTCAAAATAATTCGATGCCGCAGCGAAGAGAGCAGTAGCGCCCGAATATCGTCGATGCTTACGTTATAGCGGCCTTCGAGCAGCGCCCGTACTTTGCCGCCCAAAATCAACGTCTGGGCGCCGCGCGGCGAGCTGCCGTAACGAATATATTTCGCCGCCACCAAATTTGCGCCGTTTTCCGGGTGCGTCGCCATTACCAGTTGCACCACGTAATCCTGCACGTGTGGCGCAACGGGCACCGACCGCACAATCCGCCTCATTTCCATAATCTGAGCGCCGGTCAGCACCGCATTCACGGATACTTCCTCCCTCTGCGTGGTGCGATTGAGAATATCGTGCAGTTCGCTTCGCTGCGGAAAAGGCACGCGCAACTTGAATAGGAAACGGTCTAATTGCGCCTCCGGCAGCGGATATGTGCCTTCCATCTCGAGCGGATTCTGCGTGGCAATCACGAGAAACGGCTCATCTAGCAGATGCGTCACTCCGCCGACGGTCACCTGCTTTTCCTGCATCGCCTCAAGAAGCGCCGACTGTGTCTTGGGCGTCGTGCGATTGATCTCGTCGGCAAGCAGCAAATTCGAAAAGAGCGGCCCCGGCTGAAAACGTAGCGTCTTCGCACCGTCTCCGTTCTCGTGAATCACAGTCGTCCCGATCACGTCGGCAGGCATTAAATCCGGCGTGAACTGAATCCGCGAATACTTGAGGGCCAGCGTCTGCGCCAACGTGCGAACCAGCATCGTCTTTCCCAGGCCCGGCACGCCTTCAAGCAGTACGTGCCCTCCCGCCAGAATCGCGATCAGTACGCCGTCGACGATGTCGTTCTGCCCCACGATAGCCTTCGAGATTTCCGCGCGCACCTGCGCGACGGTTTCGGCCACGCTTTCAATCTCCGGCACTGTGGAGATCACCGTTTTCTTCATTTCCAGGCCCAAGTTATCCGTCCTTTGCGTCGAGTGCGCGTCTTCCCGAGCGGCGCTACTTTCCGCTGTGTTGGAAATAATTCTGTACGTACTGCCGATAGCGCGCCGGAACGCTGTCCTGGCCCGCGCCGTTCACCGTTCTTACCCTCTGCGGAGACAAATCCTGCAACGGAATCTGCGCCGTTCCTGGGGCCACATCCGAGCGCTCTTTTCCCGGAGGTCCGCGAAAGCCCGTCGTCTGCAGCGTGACATGCTGCTTCGCAACATTCCCTGCGAGCTGCGGGTCTACCGCATCGCGTGGCTGCCACGGCGACGTACCGTTGCCTGCGCCCGTATGCTTGCCCGGAGTCGGCGTCGTCTGATTCTGCGATCCCTGCGAATTTGACGTCTGTCCCTGCGCCGCCTGATTCGGCGCGCTCGCAATTTGCGAAGCCCCTGCCATCGCCTGCATCGAAGTCGTCCCAACATTCGGCGGCTGTTGCGCCGTCGACGCCGACTGCCCGCTGTTTTGCTGCCCCGAAGGCGCGCTGTTCATCAAATTCTCAAGCGCCTGCAAAGCCTTTTGCCCGAGCGACTGTTGCCCTTGCCCTGTCGCACTTTGCGCGCTTTGCTGATCGGTCGCCGACGCATTTTGCGAATTGGCGGGCGTTCCCGCTTGCTGATTTGGCACCGCGCCGTTGGGCGCCTGTCCCTGTGACGGCATCCCCGCATTCGCTATTTGCTGCGCCTGCGTCAAGTCCAATTTCGCCGCGTTCGCCGTTGCTTGAGCCGATCCAGCGGGTTTGTTCGCCGCAGGCAATTGCCCAGCCTTCTGCGTTTCGCTCGCGTGCTTGTCGCGATCGTTACCCACGACCAGATCTGCCAGATCCTTCTTTTCCGCACGTGCAAACTCAATCGCGCGCGTCACAGGCGAAAAGAGCGTCGCAAGCGTGCGCGATCGTGCCGCCTTTTCCGCCAAGCGCGGAATCGCCGGTCCATACACAGAATGGAACGCACAGAGCGCCGCCAGCGCCGTGATTAAAGCGCCCGTACGCCACATTTTCGGAGGGGCCTGCAAGGGGAAAAGTTCGCGCGGCCGCACCTTCGCGAGATGTGCGAGCGCGTCCGTACGCTGCCGCCTCAGCAGTTCGTCTGGATTCGCCACAGTCCAGAAGTAGACAGCCGTCGAAATGCGATCGCCCGAGCGGCTTTTGTGATCCAACCGCTGCGCCAGCCTGTATGTGGAAGGTTTTGTATACCAAGCCGCAATCGCGCTCCCAACCGCCGCCAATATGACCGCTGCCAGCGCCGCAACCAGCGGCCCCCGGATCGATCGCATCACGGCCACCGCAACCAGCAGCGCCACAATCACAGAATCGCAGCAGACGACCCAGAGCCCAAGCCACCGATTCGCCACAACTCGTTTGCGCACTTCGCGAATGGCTTCCGCAAACCCGATCTGCCTGGGGTCTGAATGGGCTAAAGGCATAATTGCCAGACGTCCGTTCCCTCGGTTCGGTTACCTATCGGCGGCACAGCTAAATATCACGAAGCGAAACGCCGCGTCCCCATCGGACAGTATCCTCTGATACCCCGAAATTCTCTAGCGCTAGGTTAGCCTCAAACGCTCGCGCTGCAACCGACCGTGGCAACGCGTCGTCCTGAGGCTCCTCCGCGAAGCGGCGAGCCGAAGTATCTCTCTTACTTCTTCCCGCGCTCTCTCGCGACATTCGCGCGCGCGAACAGTCGCCATCGAAAGCATGGCGCATAAACTTAGATGCGGCCAATGAGTATTTGAGACGGATGCGTGAAAACGATGCAGTAGCTGATGAGGCGGTAACCTAGTACTGGTAACCGTGTTCCTTGAGGTCCTTCTCGCGCTTCTTGCGTTCTTCCTCTTCCTGTCGCTCCCATTCGGCCAGTTCTTCCTCGGTCATTTGGTAGTCTTCGCGCGATGCGAACATCGTCCCGCGCCGCGAATCGCGCGCATGGCGGGCTCGTTTGCGCTTCCTTGTCTTCGAAAAGTCGCGGACTCCTTGCAGCGTTTCTTCCAGCGCGCCCGACTCGACCAGCAGCTCGTTCACTTTTTGCAGAAAGTCGTGCAAATGGTAAGGCTTAAGCGAGTAGGGAAGTCCTTCGTCTTCAAGCACCGGTTCGACCCGCGGCCCTTGCGCCATCGGAACCAAAAACAGCACCCGAAACCGCGTTCTCGGCTCGACGGCCACCTCGGCTTGCACGTTGGGATCGATTTTGGGCTCCGTGCCGGTCGCGTCGTCAACCACCGTCAGCGCATCGCGCTCCGCTCTCACAGCGTTCTCGCCTTCTTCGTCTGCTTGGTCGTCCGCTTGGGCTAAGTCTCGCAATATGGCGAAGATCGGCCCTTTCAGATCGACCAGCGCCACATTCACGATCGCCAGGTTCCAGATGCCGCTCGCCAGCTCCGGCAGAGCCTGCGAAGCGGTTGGCACGATTCGCACCTGCCAGCCCTCGGCGTCCAGCACATGCTTCAGCGCGCGCTGGCTAGCCACGTCATTATCGACGATCAGGATTCCGACTTCGGACACAAGTCCTCGCAAGTGCAATAGAACGCCGCGCAAACAAGACTGCGCTATAGGCGCCACAATTATAGTTTCCGCCGCCTCCCAGCCGCACCGTGCCGAAGTACAGATTTGGCGCAGCCGAGTCTGCCCGTTTGGGCAGGCGAATGCCAGGCGAATATTTCACTTGACAGGCGAACAAAAAGCGAATATATTGCAGTTGTGCTTTTGAAGTAGGTGTAAACGTAGCGGCAGCTTTTGCCTTTGCCGTGGGTTGGTTTTGCCGTTCCTGGGACCGCCAGTCTCTGTACTGACGCCTTTGGTTTAAGTGGGCGTTTTTGCTGTCGGTTCGTTTTTGCCTTTGTAGCGGCCACCGTTGCCCGCGTATTTTGCGGGCGCTTCTCGGTGGGCGGTTCTGACTTTGGTTTTTTTGCTTTTTAATTTCCTT
>JBOGMU010000153.1:0-3663 GCA_050746865.1 Candidatus Acidiferrales bacterium | reverse complement strand
CAAGAATGATGGCTGAGGCTGTCGGCTATTCGCCGCAAATTTCGGGGGATGCCAGTAAGCAATCTTCATCGCCGCGTCGCGTAGCCGATGTTTCGTTGGCACAGAAATTCGGCTGGCGGGCGAGAATTTCGTTGCAGCAGGGAATTGCGTCCGCGCTGGGCCAATCCGACTGCGCATCAAGCGGGGAACTCTCCTCAGAGCTGAATCCTGTAGCCATTCGCTATTAAACGCGCGTCCCTGTTAGCGCGAACGCCGTGCAAGGATATTATCGATCGAGAGTGGTCCGGCTCCTTGGAACGCAAGAACGACAAGCGCCGCGAGATATAGAAGGTCGACTTCGTAACCCACCGGCCCGAACTTCGCTCCTGCTGTGGAGACACTGAGCAACTTAACGGAACTGAATCCATACGGCAGGTGGACGCTGAACATCGCCACAATTAAAACGGCAGCGGTGGGTATGCTGGCCCAGAGCACAAAGGCGCCGAAGAAAATCGCCAGGCCGCCGAGAACCTCCGTTCCGATTGTGAGCCAAGCCGCCACATGAGGCAGTGGCACACCGAGTTGCTGCAAAATAACCGCAAACGCCTCCGGGCCTCGCGACAGCTTCGCAAAACCGTGCTGTATAAATCCAAAGCCGACGAGTAGGCGCAGCGGGACGATAGGCCAACGCCTGATTTCAGATTCTTGCATACACTCCCTCGACGATTTCCTTGCGCCTGCGCACAAGGCGCAAAACGAGACGGCCGATTATTTCGGTTAAGCGCGTTTACTCTTTTCTTGTAGATGTCCACCGATCGGAGCGGGATTCAAATTCCTGCTATCCGTGCTTGAGGAACGCAGCCGTCGTCGCGTGCTGCGGGTGCTCAAATAATTCTTCCGGAGTCCCGCTCTCCACGATGCGGCCTCCAGACATCACGTGCACTCTATCGGCCACGTTTCGGGCGAACTTCATCGAGTGTGTAACCACAACCATTGTGAGTCCCTTCTTCGCCAGGTCCGTCATAACGCCAAGCACCTCGCTTGCCATCACCGGATCAAGGGCGCTTGTCGGTTCGTCGAATAGGATTGCATCCGGACTCATCATCAGCGCCCGCGCAATCGCCACCCGCTGCATCTGCCCGCCGGAGAGGTTTCTTGGATAGGCATCTCTTTTTTCAGCGAGGCCCATGCTCTGAAGTAGAGCCACAGCGCGCTTTTCGCACTCCTCACGCGGACTTGCGAGCACTCGTCTGGGAGCTTCGCAGAGATTTTGCAACACATTCAAATGCGGAAATAAATTGAATTGCTGAAAGACCATCCCTATCTGCCGTCGCACTTGTTGCAGCACTGCGCCATCCTTTCGAGCGTCGGTCTGTGGCGTCAGCGTCGACTTTTTGATATGGATTTTCCCGCCCTGAAAAGACTCCAGTCCGTTGATGCAGCGGAGAAAAATACTCTTGCCCGCGCCGGAGGGACCAATGATCGCGTGCACGGTTCCGGCAGCTATGTGCAGCGACACGTTCTGGATGACGCGGTGTTCGCCGAATTGTTTCTCGAGTTCGCTGATCGTTATCATGAACGCTTAGATCAACGCAACCTCTGAACGGCTCTCCCAACGACGCGTCAATACGGCGACGGGATAGCTCATTAACAGATAAAGACCGCCTGTCATTACGATCAGTTCTACGGTTGCTTGCGTACTCATGCTTAGAACGCTAAACCGCTTCGTAAGCTCGACGATCGTGATGACAGAGCAGACGCTCGTATCCTTGTATAGGGAGATAAAGTCGCTTACGACAGGGGGAATCACCAGGCGCACCGCTTGCGGGGCGATAATCCGTCGAATGGCGAGCCAGCGAGACATCCCGAGCGACATCGCCGCCTCCATTTGCCCGCGGGGCACTGCCTGCAAACCAGCTCGATAAACTTCGCTTTCATACGCCGAATAATTGATCGCAAGTCCGAGTATTCCTGTCCAGAACGCCGGTATTCGAATTCCGATTTCAGGCAGAAAGAAAAAAATGAAATATAGCTGCAGCATCAATGGTGTTCCGCGAAGAAACTCCACGTAGCCGCTCAACGGCACTTGGAGCAATTTCGGTCCGTAGAGTCGCCCGACGGCCACCAGCAAACCAAGCCCGATTGCGATTGGAAATGAGACGACGCTCAAGATCACCGTCATTCCAGCAGACTCGAGGAGTACGCCGCCGTAATTTCTCACGACCGCCCAGCCATGCTCGGGAACGGCAAGTGCCAAAGTGCCGCTGCTGGCGCCGCCAGTCCGGCTCACTGTCCCGTTTGCCACAGCGCCATAGCCATAAAACCGGCCGGTGTCTGCAATATCGAGCAATCGGCTTTGCGCGTCATCCCAGATCCCATACCTTCGGTAAATGCTTTCGAGTTCTCCGCTCCGTATGAGCACAATCAACGCGTCATTGAGCACCCTTATCAGAGAGTCGTCGCCCTTGTTGGCATAGATCACGTAATAGCCTTCACTCACGGGTGCGCCGGCGAACGTCACCCCAGGAAAGCGCGACGCATAAAAAGAAGCGATTGGCGAATCCTCGAGTGCGGCATCGAGCTTGTCCGTTTCGACTTCCTGCATCGCGTCCGTATTTCCATCGTAGCCGACGACCTCGCACGCTCTCTCCCCGGCAGGCGTGCTCTCGCAGAAGCGTCGCATGTATGTCTCGGCGGCGGAGCCGGTCAAGACTCCGATTCTCGCCGCGCGCTCGCTGCCTGTTCGCTTCGAGCGAGTCCATGTAAAGGGATTGGAATCGCCCTTTCTGTTGAGGAGCTGTAGACGATAGATGTAGTAAGGAATGCTGCTGTCCATCTCTGCCGCACGCTGCGTCGTCAGCTCATATCCATTGAGGATCACGTCAATCTTGTGCGTATTGAGCATTGCGGGGAGTTGGTCCCAATCGGACTGAACGAATTGAGCTTTTACGTTCAACTTTTGAGCAAGCCGATTCGCAATTTCCACTTCAAACCCGGTCACTTGATTGGGATTGTCGCTTCGGGGATAAACGTACGGTCCGCCGCCTTCCTGATCGCCGCCCCATCGCAGCACGCCGCGCTGCCGGATCTCGGCCAGGTTGTCCGCCGCTGCCGGAGGCTGAAGCATCGCCGCAGCGGTCAGGGCGAGTGCGATGCTTAAAATCAGCCGCTCTACGCGCGTAGTCGCAATGGAAGCGTTCCGCCGCTTACAAGACAATCGTCATGTCTCCACAGGTGTTGAGAGAGCCAGCGAGAGATTCTACTACCACGGGTAAAGGAATGTCGTTGTTCCAGACGACTCCACTTGGGAAGAGATCGGCGCAGGGTTGTGGGTCAGGGAATAACAAGTAAGGTCGACACGGTTGGTTCCTGGACTGGGTTAAGAAGCGCTCGTGCTTAGCTGTTGGGAATGACAAACGCAGGACACTAGTGCTGTATACGCACGTTGGCGCGGAATATGCGCGCCAGACCCCGCTCACTGGCCTTCACGGCCTGCCCTATCGCCGCGGAACTCCAGAAAATGTGTCCGGCCGTGATCGGTCCGATGATTTTCCGATGTCCGACTGCGGCCAATCCCATAGAAGCAATGCAACCGCATTGCGAGCAATTGGGAGTGCCGCCGAATTGGCACGGTTCAACTTTTGTCCTAAGGTCTGCCGAGAGCGAAAGAGTCGTCTTGGCGAA
>JBOGMU010000152.1:0-18930 GCA_050746865.1 Candidatus Acidiferrales bacterium | reverse complement strand
TTCGGACGTGGGTTCGATTCCCATCGCCCGCTCCAATGTTTAAAACGACTTACGCGGCACTTCATTTTCCATACGGCCGTCGCCGTTTAACTATCTCCGATGCGTTTTTCTTGGTCCTCCGCCGCCTGGATGAATTCGCCGCGCGGCCTGTCTCTCAGATTATAATTCCATAATCGTTTGTGCGCGCTTTGCCAGTTTGGCTGGCATTCCGGATGCACTATTCGAAATGCCGGAGTGTGTAGTGTGCCCGGCATGCATATCCGCAGCTGGCGCAAAACGGAGCAGTTTCGAGCGGCATGGCTGGACAAACTATTATCGTCACGGGATCGAAAGGCGGCGTGGGAACCACCACGGTGGCGCTGAATCTTGCTGTGCAGCTGGCTATGCAGACAAGAAAGCGTGTGGGCCTGCTCGATTTGGCGCGGCCGTTTGGCCAGATTTCGTTAATGCTGGATTTGGAGCCGCGCTTCACGATTCTCGATGCGCTCGAGCGAATTTCGCGCCTGGACGAGGCGCTCCTCGCGAGCATGGCAATGCGGCACAAGACTAACATTGAGATTCTTGCCGGGCCGCTTCATACGCCGATGAAAGCCGAGCAGAGGCAGAGCGTCACGCTCGCTGCTCTTACGAAGTTGGTTGAAATTGCCGGAGTCGCCTTTGAATTCACGGTCATAGACATGGGTGTAGTGAACGCGGCGGAATGGGCGCCGGTACTAACACACGCTGGCACTCTCTTGCTTGTGGCCGAACCTAGTGTTCTCGCGCTCGGAATGGTCGGGCGGCATATTTCGGCTGCGACCCCTGCGGGTATCGATTGCGACAGAATTCAAGTGATTGTCAATCGCTGGCGCCAGAACGATGATGCGATGCTCTCGGCATTTGAAAAGCAAAGCTCGCGTCCTGTTCTCATGCGCCTTCCAAACGATTACCGGCAGTTAACCGAAGCTCTGAGCCTTGGCGTGCCTCTCACCGGGAGCCCGAACAACGTGCTCTTGTCGCGTTATCGCGCGTTAGCATCATGGATCGCCACAAAGTGTTCCGCTCAGGTAGAGGAAGATGCTGCTACGACCGCTTTTGAGCCTGCGGAGTGATTGGTTCAGCGAAAATCTGGCATTTAGCAATGAAAATCCGACATGCACTTCGCGAAAGGCAAGTCCGCCGAGCGCGTCGCGCCCGGCGGGCTCGTATATCTGCGGAATCCGCTTTAGTTGATGACAGGGTAATCCAAATAGTACTGATGCAACGCCGCCACCGTCATCACGCCCGCGCGAACATGCACGGCTGTCGCGTCGGCACCTGCGCCCTTGTATGAAACCCAAACCGTGTCGCCTGCGCGGAAATCGCCAAACTGCAGCGGTTTCCCAGCCTCGTTGGTGAACTTTGTATCGGGCGTAACCTTAAGAAGCAGAGTTACCTCTGTGGGCCATTTCAGCAGTATTTGCCGCTGCGACTGGTCCACTGAGCCGATGATAAAGAAATGCTCGCCTGCCGCGGTCGTCTTTCCAACCGGTTCAACGCCATTTGTGGAGTTATAGATATCCGTCCGTCCGGCTAGCGCGCCGGCCGGCCCGTTGGGAACGAATCCGCCTCGTGCACCGCGCCCACCGCCCGGGAAGCCTTGCCCACGGCCACCACCGCCACCGCGTCCGCCGAAACCTCCTCCGCCCTGGCCACCCTGCGCACCGATGCCGACCGGCAGGACCAACAGAGTCAAAGCAAAAGCTAAATTGCGAAGAACCTTATTCATATCTAAGTGCCTCAATAGGATCAAGCTGCGCCGCCTTGCTCGCGGGATAGTAGCCGAAGAAGACGCCCACTCCCGCCGAGAAAAAGACGGCGACGATGATCGAAGTAGTGGAAACCAAAGTAGTCCACTGCAAAACGTTGGAGATAATCGCGGATGCGATCACCCCTAAGACAATCCCTACAGATCCGCCCAGGAAGCTCAGCACCATCGCCTCGCTCAGGAACTGCATTTTAACGTCCTGTTCCGTCGCGCCGACGGCCATGCGGACGCCGATCTCTCGCGTTCTCTCTGTTACGGAGACAAGCATGAGGTTCATGATGCCGATGCCGCCCACAAGTAATGAAACCGATGCGACGCTGCCGAGCAGATAAGTCAATATCTGTGACGTCTGGGCAGAGGCCTGCGCCAGTTCGTCCGGGCTGCGGACAATAAAATCGTCGTTTTCGGTTGGGCGCAGCTTATGCCTCTGGCGAAGCAGTGAGGACATTGACGAGATGGCGCCCTCGATATCGTTTTCATTCGCGACCGAGATCTGAATCTGCTGCACCCACGAGATGCCGGTGATTTTCTTTTGCACAGTGGTGTAAGGCACGATCACCGTGTCGTCCTGATCCTGACCAAAACTCGACTGCCCCTTCTTAAGAAGGACGCCAACCACCGTGAATGGCAAGTTGTTAATGCGGATCAGCGAACCAACCGGATCGGCCCCGCCTGTGAAAAGCTGGTCCGCCACCGTCTGTCCGATGACACATACGTTCGACGCCATCGTCACGTCCCGCTGGGTGAACTCGCTGCCTTCCGAAACCGGCCAAGAGCGGATGGTGAAATAATCCGGTGATACGCCCTGAATTCTCGTGCTCCAGTTCTGGTTGCCGTTCACCATCTGCGCGTTGGCCCCCACCGACGGGCTTTCCGCGATCACATTCGGAACCTGGGTCCTGATGGCCTCTCCGTCTTCGGCAGTGAGAGTCTTCGTCGCGCCGCCGCCCAGACGCACACCGCCTTGGTTAACGCTGCCGGCCATGACCATGATCATGTTGTCGCCTAATGACTTGATCTGGTCCTGAACCTGTTGGCCGGCACCCTGACCTATCGCAACGGTACAGATCACGGCGCCGACGCCGATAATGATGCCCAGCATCGTCAGGATTGTCCGCATTTTATTGCGAGCCAGAGCTCGCAGCGCCACTCGAATGATTTCTCTCAGGTCCATGGGCCTTCTCCTTTGACCCTTCTCTTAGAACCGGCCGCGCCCGCCGAATCCACGACCCGGCTGAGCGGCTTGGACCGCCGTTTGCGCCGCAGTGACGACTTCATCGCCTTCCTTCACGTCACCCTGCTCAATCTGCGTATATGAGTTATCGGTGATTCCGGCCTGAACAGCCACCGGCACAAGGGAATTGTCGGTCGGCGAAATCTTCCATACGGTCTGCCATCCACCCAAATGCGTTGCGGAGGCCTGTCTCGAAATGTTGTATTTCTTGAACAACGCTTGCTGTTGGTCCCGCGAAATTGTTGGCTTGAACGTGAGTGCCGCGTTCGGCATGGCCAAGGCGTTGCCGGCATGACCGGTCGGAATCGTCACGTAGGCCGTCTCCCCGGGAAGAAGTTTTTCATCCGGGTTGCTGAAATCGATGACGGTGTTGTAGGTCACCACGTTCTGCACCGTCGTCGGATTCAGGCGGATCGAAACGACGCGCCCGGTGAACTGGTCGTTCGGGAAAGCGTCGACCTGGAACGTGACGGTAGCTCCTATATGGATACTTCCAGTATCGGATTCATCCGTTGCAGCATAGACGAGCATGCGCGTCAGGTCCTGGGCGATGGAGAAAAGGTTCGGCGCCGAGAGGGACGCCGCAACCGATTGGCCGGGATCGATGCTTCGAGAAACCACAGTCCCACCGATGGGAGCGATAATTGTGGTGTATTTCAGATTCGTCAGGGCGAGATCCAGGGCTCCCTGATTGCCAGTTACCTGCGCGTTTGCCTGCTTGAGTTGGGCTTGGCCCTGAGCCACTTGCGCCTTCGCGGCTTCGACTGACGCTTGCGCCTGGCCGAGCGTCGATTGCGTCAAATCGTTGGCGTCCGTCGAAACGATACCGGCTGACAACAAATCTTGTGACCGCTTCGACGTTGCCGTTTCGTATTTCACGTTCGCCTCAGCCTTCGTGAGGTTCGCCTGATCCGCCTGAAGATTGGCCGCGAGCGTCACCAGGTTGTCCTGCGCATTCTGCAAATTGGCGCGCGCCTGTAAAACCTGCGCTTCGAAAACCGTGGGATCGAGCTGCGCGAGTACCTGTCCCGCTTTCACGCGCGTGTTGTAGTCCGCAAAAATGTATTTCACCGTCGCGGAGACATACGAACCCACCGTCGTCGTGGTCAGCGGGTTGATCGTCCCGGTTGCCTGTACCACTGACGTAATATCTGTGCGCCGCACGGGCGATGTCGTGTACTTCGGCGTGTCGGCGTTCGTCTTTGAGTAATACCAGTAGCCACCGCCTACCAGGATGAGCGCCAGCACGATCAGGTACGGCAGCTTATGGTTCTGAAACGATGTTTTTAGTGACATAGTTCTCTCTATTGTTCGGAAAGTCGATTCGCTTGTTTTTGGAAAAACTCGGAACTCTTGCCTCTCCCGCGATTATATTGACGTGCAGACGGGCGATTAGGTTACCCCGAATTCGCCCACCCTCAAATTTCTATTTTGGCGTCTTACGGTTTGTGCTGCGTGGCCACCGCGCCTCCACGAGATGCAGTGGGATTCTTCGTCAAATTGCGTGCCAAAAACAATCCGCTCTTTCCACCTGTGAGCACATCCAAATCGCCGTCGCCATCGATGTCGAGCACTTGCATTTCGATGCCGCCGCCCATTCGGCCGTCATAGTCGATCAGGTGGCGAACCCATTCCACGCCCTGTCCGGCCTTTCGGTACTCGTACCAATACACACCGAGAGGCTCGCGTTCTCCTGGATCGCTTCCATTATGGGCCATATACCTCTTGCCTACAACAAACTCCAAGTGCCCGTCGCCGCGCAAATCCGCGAGTGCCGAAGAATGCGCTTGCGACCAGCTGTAATCGATATTGTGCTTCGTCCATTGCCCGTTTTCGCCCTGCTCCAACCAGAAGATCCCGTAGTCGTGCGCACAGCTCGTAAGAATATCGTTGCGCCCGTCGCCATTTATATCCAAAGCATAGATGAAGGCCAAATCGCCCCGCGTACCCGAAGGTCTCTCGGCAGCCGCATTCGATTCACCTCCGCGTCCGCGTGCCGGCGGTGCACCCGCCTCAAGGCCGCAAAAGCCCACACCAGCCGTCGCATCCCAATCAGGGTGATATTTCCATTCGCCGCTGTTCACGTCGGCCGGCGCTTCAAACCATCCTTTTGGCGTAAGAATGTCATTGCGTCCATCGCCGTTTACGTCGCCTACGCCGATGCCATGGCCGTAACTTTTATCACTGACCTGGTGGCGCACGAATTTGCCTTCCTTGGGCTCGTACCAGGTGAGCGGCGCCTTTTCGCTGCCCCATTCGGGAATTACATCCTGTTTCTTTCCGCTGTTCGTCAGGTCAACGAGAAACGCGAATTCGATGGGATTGCCCGAATCAATGATGGATTCTGTCCACTCGCCGCCACTTTTGCCGGGGTTCTTCCACCACGAAATCTTCTTGCCAAACCAGCTCACACCCACAATATCGGGATAGCCGTCGCCGTTCACGTCGATCGGCAAGTCCGCAAAATTGTCGATGTAATTGCTCGTGAAGTTTAGGTCGCGGAATTTGTGCTTCTTGGTCCAAGTAGGTCCCTCATACCAATATTCGCCCGAGACAATATCCGTACGGCCGTCATGATTGATGTCCGCCACTGCCGCCGTTTCGCTCGCGCCGGGATCGATCATTTGAATCTGAAAGGGAATATCGGGCGGGCGGCTATCCGCCATTGCAAACAGCGCCGTAAGTCCGATCAGCACAAATAATTTACGCACTTGTCTATCCCTTTCATTACGGAATTCTTTCCTGCGTGGCGTGCTGCGGAGAAATTACGTCCATCGCGCCGCGAATGCAAGCGGCGTTTGCATTTCCTGCGATTCGGCTCGTCCGTGCTAAAGTGGGCTGCTTCAAACGCTTCGACTTTCTCAGTGATGGAGGGGAAGTGGCTTATCGCGATCTGCGGGACTTTGTGCGCACACTTGAAAAGCACGGCGAATTGACACGGATCTCGGCCGAGGTCGATCCGGTCCTCGAAATTACGGAAATCACCGATCGCTGCGTGAAGGCCTCTGGCCCGGCGCTGCTTTTCGAGCGGCCGAGGGGAGCGTCAGTTCCGGTCGTAACAAATTTGGTGGGCACAGAACGCCGGATGAACCTTAGCCTCGAAGTCGATTCCCTCGATGCCGTTGCCGCCCGCATCAGCTCATTCCTCGACATGCAATCCCCGCAGGGCCTGCTTGAAAAAGTGAAGATGCTACCGAAGCTTGCCGAGATCGGCTCGTTTTTCCCAAAGACCGTCCGCAGCGGCGCTTGTCAGGAGGTAGTCAAGACAGAGGGTTTCTCTCTTCGCGAGTTTCCGATTCTCCAATGCTGGCCTCAGGACGCCGGTCGCTTCATCACTTGGCCGATGGTAGTCACAAAGAATCCGGAAACAGGGAAGCGCAACGTCGGTTGCTATCGAATGCAGGTATTTGACGACCGTTCCACCGGCATGCACTGGCAGACGCAGAAGCACGGCGCCGAGCACTACCGCAGCGCACGGAGCAAATCCAAGGGCGGCAAGCTTGACGTTGCCGTAGCCATTGGGTCAGATCCCGCCACATGTTTTGCAGGTATCTTGCCCGTGCCGCCCGATATGGACGAATTCCTGTTCTCCGGTTTTCTCCGAAGTGATCCGGTCGAACTCGTCCGCTGCAAGACGGTCGATCTTGAAGTTCCCGCGAACGCGGAGATAATATTGGAAGGCTACGTTGACTTGGGCGAACTACGCACCGAAGGCCCATTTGGTGATCACACGGGCTTTTACTCCCTCGAAGGTCAGTTTCCCGTATTTCACGTCACCTGCGTAACGCATCGGAAAGACCCGCTGTATCTCACCACGATTGTTGGGCCGCCGCCGCAGGAGGATTACTTCATCGGCCATGCAATCGAGCGCGTTTTCCTCCCAGTGATGAAGATGCAGCATCCGGAAATCGTCGACGTAGCGATGCCGGCCGAGGGCATCTTTCAAAATTTGATGATCGTTTCGATTCGCAAGAGCTACCCAGGGCATGCGCGTAAGACGATGAACGCAATCTGGTCACTCGGTCAAGCGATGTTCACCAAAGTAATCATCGTGGTCGATCACGACGTGAACATTCAGGATTCGAGCGAGCTCGTTTGGAAAGCGCTATGCGCGATCGATCCCGAGCGCGACATTCAATTTGTTCTCGGGCCTGTCGATACTCTCGATCACGCGGCGCGTTTGCCCGATTTCGGCTCAAAAATGGGAATCGACGCCACGCGCAAATGGCCCGAAGAAGGTTACAGCGGCCGTTGGCCGGACGAGATCAAAATGGACGCTGCGACAAAGCGCCATGTTGAGGAAATGTGGCCGAAACTCGGGTTGAATTTCTCGAAGAAAAGGTGAACTTTTAGACAACTTCCCACGGCCGCGCCGCAACCTGAGACGCGGCCTTTTTCCTTCCTAACGTACACAAAGTAAGTAGGTTGCGCTCTCCGTCTCATTTGTCTTAGACCCGAGTACTGGGGTTTTACCAATAGCACACGCGGCGAATCCGTAGCTTGACACTAGTAGACGTGGATGCAATAAACGAGTCACGGGGAGCGCGAGTACCAGTAGTAATAGAACCATATCGCGCGGCTTGGGCAGCCATCCTTATAGCTTTTTGGGGGAAATAGCGTTTCAGTTAGCACGAACCGCACTTTTTCCCACGTTTCTG
Organism: Candidatus Acidiferrales bacterium; assembly: GCA_050746865.1. Taxonomy (GTDB): domain Bacteria; phylum Acidobacteriota; class Terriglobia; order Acidiferrales; family UBA7541; genus Palsa-295. The sequence goes on along the minus strand of JBOGMU010000152.1, from coordinate 11,252 downwards.
CAAATTGTCTGTCAAGCGTTCGGCAGGTTAGTCGAAACAAGAAGTGAGAGGCCGCACGAATGTTCAACAAAGCGAAATCACTGGTCGGTCTGGACATCGGTTCCAGCTCGGTCAAAGCCGTTGAATTGAAGAAGACGAAAAACGGTTACGAGCTCGTCAGCTTCGGACTCGAACCGCTTGCGCAGGACACCGTCGTGGACGGCGCCATTATGGACGCTCCGTCGGTGGCCGAAAAGATCATCTCGATCTTCGATGCCCAGAAGACCAAATCCAAAGATGTTGCCACTTCCGTTTCCGGTCATTCCGTCATCGTTAAGCCGGTGAAGATGCCGTTGATGACCGAGGAAGAACTCTTCGACCGGATGCAGGCCGAAGCGACCCAATACATTCCGTTCGATATTGCCGACGTCAATCTGAGCCATCAGCTTCTCGAGGCGACCGATAACCAGATGGACGTTCTTCTCTGTGCCGTGAAGAAGGACAAAATTCTGAATCACACCAACGTGCTGGCGCAGGCGGGCAAGACGCCAGTTGTGGTCGATATCGACGCTTTTGCTCTTCAGAACTGCTACGAAGTCAACTACGACGCGGATCCGTCGCAAGTCGTGGCGCTGCTCAATGTCGGCGCCAGCGTCATGAACATCAATATTATTCGCGGATGGACGCCGCTCTTTACGCGCGACGTTTCGGTCGGTGGGAATCAATATACGGACGCGCTCCAGAAGGAACTCGACCTCAGCTTTGAGGACGCCGAAAAGCTAAAGATGGGTGGCACGCTGCCCGGCGTGAACGAAGAGCAGCGCACATCGATTCTGCGCTCGGTCTCGGACATTCTGATTCTCGAAATCCAGAAGACTTTCGACTTCTTCCGTGCAACGGCGAGCGGCGAAAACATCCGTCGGATTTACGTTGCCGGTGGGACGGCACGTGTTCCTGGGCTGCTCGATCTTCTTAAGGAAGAGTTCGCGATGCCCGTTGAAGAGCTTTATCCGTTCCGCAAGGTTGCGGTTAATGCTGGGCGCCATGACGAAAGCCAGCTTCGCGACTTGGCGCCGCGCTTGGCCATTGCAGTCGGCCTCGCGCTGAGGAGTTTTGACACGCCATGATTCGGATCAACTTACTAGGTCAGGCGCGGCCGAAGGCCGCCAAGACGGCCGTTCCCGTCGAAGCGACGATGCAGGCCCTCATGGCCATATTCGCGCTTGTCGCTGCCATCGTCGTTCTCGGCATCATTTACTACAACCAGACCAGCGAATACAACAAGACTGAGGCCAGGATCACCACGCTGAAAGCCGAGAAGGCCAGCCTCCAGCAGGTGAAGCAGGACGTCACCCGCTTCGAAAGTCAGAAATCCACGCTCCAGCAGCGCATCGACGTTATCGAGACCCTCCAGAAAAATCGTTCCGGCGGTCAGGATCTGCTTCAGATGGTCGCCAACACCGTGGTTCGCGTCGACGAACTCTGGCTCACTTCGCTAACTCGCACGGGGAATTCCATCGATGTCCAGGGCGAAGCTGGCAACATCAGCGCCGTCGCCAATTTTATCACGCAGATGAAGCGCTCCGGCTATTTCGAGAATGTCGAAATAAAGGACGCGAAGGAAAACGACATTCGGCCGGGAGTTGAGACGTACGGATTCACTATGTCCGCCAATATTAATCCCGCTGGTCTGGCCGCCGCTTCGGGTCAACCGCAGCCTGCGTCCACTTCAGCGCCCACACCGCCGGCATCGGCGAAGGGAGGGACTAGCCGTGGCCTCTAGTTTCCGTGAATGGCCCTGGCCTCTTCAGGGGCTTTTGTATGTTGCTGGGGCGATCGCACTCGTTCTCGTCGGCCTCTATGTCCCGGGTTCTCCGGTGGCTGGCGCACGCTCGCAGTTGGAGGCCGCTCAAGCAGAGGAAAAGCCGCTGAACGATGAGGTGGCCAGCCTCCGTGTTTACAAACAGCGCCGCGCCGAACTTCAGTCCGAAATGGACGCCCTGCAAAAGCAGCTTGCCACTTTGCAGACGATCGTCCCGGAAGATAAGCAAGCCGATCAGTTCATTCTGATGGTCGAGCGGGAGGCCGTCTCTTCGGGCGTCTCGATTCGCTCGCTCACCGCCGAACCGATTGCCACCAAGCCTTATTATTTCGAAATGCCTTTCGGTGTAGCGGCCGATGGCCCGTACTTTGCCGTCCTCGATTTCTTCGGGCGCCTCGGCCGCTTATCAAGAATTATCAATATTGGCGATTTGAAACTCGCCTCGGCTGCCAAGGCCAGCGCCGGGAATTTCCATACGACTCCCGGAACGTCGGTCGCCGGGACCTTTTCCATCACAACGTTCTTTACGCAGTCATCCGATCAAAAGCCCGCCGGCAGCGCGGCGGCAAAACATTAGGCGGTAGTGACGATGAGACTCGCAAAAACGATCACGACAGTTTTTACGGTGCCAGCCATCGCCCTGTGCCTTGCGGGCGGCGTTCTGGCTCAAACGAAGGCCATGCCTCACAAGCCTGACGCGCAGAAGGCGGCGAAGTCCATCCCTCCTGTTCCGTCTAAGGTCAATGCGAAACCGGCAGCGAAACCCGCTCTTGCAGCGTCGTTAAAGCCGGCTCCGAAGCCGCTCAGTGCTAAAGCGACGGGCGAGAAGGGCGCAGTCGCAAAGCCGGTAGATGCGAAGCCCCTCTCCGCCAAGCCGGCCGTTGCGAAGCTGGCTCCCAAGACGGCTGCAAAACCAGTTACTGCTGAAGTAGCCGCCAAAGACAAACCTTCTGTCGGCATGACAGTCAGTCCCGACCAGGCCCCGGCAGTCTCGCACGCCGAAGAAATGGTCGCGAAGCGCGATCCTTTCGTTGCGCTGGTGAACGTTCAGAAAGAGGGCGGCGGCCCCAACTTGCCTCCCGGTAAAGCCGGATTAGTGGTTGCCACTGTACGCGTCGATGGTACGGTCAAATCCGGTGAAGAGTTGCTTGCAGTGGTCTCCAACCCTGAGCGGCACGTTTATTTCGTTCGCGAAGGGGACCATCTCTATGACGGAAGTGTGAAAAGGATCGATCTTGACGGCGTTACCTTCCAGGAAGACTCGAAAGATGCTTTCGGGAAGCCGGTCGTGCGCGAAGTGACGAAACGAATCTACGCGAGTGCAGGAGAGCAGCAATGAGGATGATCTGGCGGGGTTGGGGGTTGAGCGCGATCGTTGCGGCCAGCCTGTTCGTATCTAGCGGGAATCTTCGTGCGGCCGATCAGCCGGTCGTTCACGTCAAGACTGTGGTGAACGGTGCCGGCGTGCGCCTGGAAGCTCAGGCCACCGGCCCATTTGAGTACACCGCTTATCGGCCGAGCGAGAACCTGTTCGTGCTCGATCTAAGCGGCGTTTCATCTGGCGATCCTGTCGGCGCGCGCATCGTGCCTTCGGATCTCGTCAAGAGCTATCGTCTTGTGCCTTACGCTGAGGGCGATAAGTCCATGGTCCGCCTTGAGGTGCTTTTGGCTCAGGGTCTCAAGCCGGACATCCAAAGGACCGATTCGCAGAATCTGGTTCTCACGGTATCGCGCTCTGCAAACGCGGCCGCAGCCGGATCTTCGGCGGTTGCACCGTCGATCACACCCATCGCACTGAAATCCACGAGCCCCGATTCTTTCAGCTCGATCCGCAATGTTACCGTCGCGGAAGATGCTGGCAAGACTGAGGTGACCGTACTCGGATCGGCGCCACTCGACGTTCATCCGATGCATCTCGCAAATCCGGACCGTCTCGTGCTCGATTTTCCCTCCGCTCGTATGGCCGTGCCGCTAAAGCGCGTCGCCAGCGATTTCCAGCCTGTACGTGAAGTTCGCATGGCGCAATATACGCCGGACACTTCGCGCGTCGTCGTGGATATGAGCGAAGGCTCCACGTACGAAATTCACTCGACGGGTAACTCGGTCTCCGTATCGTTCGGTTCTGCTGCAGCATCGGCCGCAACCACTAAACGCGTTTTTACGCGGCCGGCCGCTTCCAACCTGGACACGGCCCAAAGCGGCAAAGATGAGAGCGGTGCGCAGTTCGCTCGCGTCAGCGCCGACGTTCCGCCGCCGTCCGTTGCTCTTCCCAAGCAGCTGACGCAGCCCTCGGCGGCTCTCGCCGCTCAGGACGGCGGACAGCTGCAACCGGGCGCGGTGATGAGCGCCGCTTCGCAAGCTGCTGCTTCGGCCGGAGCGTCTTCAAGTGGATCGTCCGCTGAGCCCGCTTCATCCGCCCCTGCTATGACGTTTTCAGGCGATTCAAATGCTGCTGCGGTACCTCCCGCTTCCGCTAAATACACGGGCGACCCGATCTCCGTTAACCTCAAGGACGTGGACCTCGCGGATTTCTTCCGCCTGATCCATGAAATCAGCGGTCTCAACGTGGTGGTCGATCCCACCGTGAAGGGCACTTTGACAATCGTTTTGGACAACGTGCCATGGGATCAGGCTCTCGATATTGTCCTCAAGAACAACGACCTCGACAAGCAGCTCGACGGCAATGTGCTTCGCATCGCCACCCGCGCCACTCTGAAAGCCGAGGCACAGGAAGCAAGCGACCTTGCCAAGGCGCAAGCCGAAGCGGCGAATGTCGTTACCACCACGCGCGTCCTTAGCTACGCAAAAGCCACCACAATTGCCGCCACGCTGAAGAAGTTCCTCTCGTCGCGCGGCGATATCTTGGCGGACGATCGGACGAACACTCTCATCATCCGGGACATTCCTGCCACCTTCCCGGTTGTCGACAATCTATTGCGTCAGCTCGATCGCAAGTCGCAACAGGTGGAAATCGAGGCCCGCGTCGTTGAAGCCGACCGCTCCTTCTCGCGTGAAATCGGCACGATTCTCGGAGTATCAGGTGGTGCGTTCAGCTCGAGCAACTTCAATGGAGTCTCCGGTGACTCGAAAGTCGGCGCCAGCCCAGGCTATTTCGGGCCGTGCCCACCCATATTCATCGGAACGACTTGCGCCTTACCGACAGGTACCACGGCGCCCACTCTCGTTCAAATACCGTTGCTGACGAATTTGGGCGCAGCCGCTCCGACGAGTGGTATTGCATACATGTTCCAGTCCACGAATTTCGCGCTGGATTCGATCATTGACGCGGCCGAGAGCAAGGGCATCGGCAAGCTGCTCTCCCAGCCGAAAATCATCACCCAGAACAACGAAAAGGGCACCGCGAAAGACGGTACCAAGATCCCCGTCCAGACGGTCGTCAACAACACCGTTTCCGTCCAATTCGTCGACGTCGTCCTCGAAATCGACGTGACTCCGCAGATCACCGCGGACGGTACCGTCTACATGGACGTGACCGTTGAAAACGATCAGATCGACAACGGTATTCCATACGTCCAGGGCATCCCGGCTATCACCACTCAGTCCGTGGAAACCAAAGTCACCGTGAACGACGGCGCGACTGTCGTCCTCGGCGGCATGTACGTCACAAACCAACAAACGCAGATCAACGATGTGCCGTTCGTAGGCTCGCTACCGATTATCGGCAATCTCTTCAAGCACACGCAGGTGAGCACAAAATCCGACGAGCTCTTCTTCTTCATCACTCCGCGCATTCTTCCGGGATAATATGGAGGGATGACGCCCAGAGCTTCGACCAGTAACGCAGACGACCTAAAACGCAATAAATCGAAAGAGGGGGATCTCAAATCCTCCTCTTTTTCTTTTAGTGAGCGTCTCTCTCAACTCCGCGAGTCGCTATCAGCCGACGTTCTTCTCGTCTCGCTTCCCGCAAATATTCTTTATCTGTGCGGCTTCTCAGGCAGTGCGGGAGTCCTGCTAGTCGAACCGACGCGTTCTACGCTGTTCACCGACAGCCGTTACACCTTTCAATCGCGCCAGGAAGTGAAAGAAGCTCGCGTCGTAATCGCAAAGAAAGGCCTCTTGAGCGCCGCCGCCGACCGCCTAAGCGCCCGCCGCGGAAAAATCACTCTCGCAGCGTCTCTCAAACACCTCACCGTGGCGCAACGCGATGCTCTCGCCGCTCGCCTCGGCAAGCGTGTCCGCTGGGCCGACGACAATGGCGCGGTCGAACGCCTTCGCGCCGTGAAGTCGCCGTCGGAGCTCGCGATCATGAAAGACGCCGCCGTACTGATCAGCCGCGTCTTTCAAAAAATAGTGTCTCGCATTCGTCCCGGCATCACAGAACTGGAGCTCGCCGCTCGCATCGAATACGAAATCAAGCTTCTCGGTGGCTCAGGACCTTCCTTCGAGACCATCGTTGCTGCCGGACCTCGATCTAGTTGGGCGCACGCGCGTCCTTCTTCCAAGCCGTTGGTTAAAAACGAGTTGGTCGTCCTCGACCACGGTGCTATACTCCGCGCTTATTGCAGCGACCTGACGCGCACCGTATATGTGGGCCGCGCGACGACTCGCATCAGGAGTTTGTACGCCGCCGTGCTTGAAGCTCAGCAGGCGGCAAAGGCGGCCATAAAGCCGGGTGTGACCGCCGGCGCAGTGGATGCGGCAGCACGCAGCACTCTTAAACGCAGGAATTTAGCGAAATATTTTACGCACAGCACGGGTCACGGACTGGGCCTTGAGGTTCACGAAATGCCGCGCATCGGACGGGGCGAAGAAACCGTTCTTCAGGAAGGCATGGTAGGGACTGTAGAACCCGGCGTCTATCTCGATGGGGTTGGGGGCATCCGCATCGAAGACGATGTCGTCGTGACGAAAACCGGTGCAGTCGATCTCACAACCGCCCCGCGGGATTTTCTCGAACTCTAAATGGCGAAAAAAAAGAAGCAGGGACCAGGCGGAGATGTCGTCGGCGGCGTCAATCTGACAGAAGTCGAGCGTCTCCTATCCTTCATGCAGGCTCACGGCCTCGAAGAATTTGAATATCAGCAGGACGACGTACGCATTCGCTTGAAGAAAGCCGCTGTCGGCTCCAGCACGCCAGCCGCCGTTCCCGTAATTGTCGCGCCCGCGGCCAATTCGGCGCCTGCGCCCGCATCGTTCGTCGAGGAACCCGCCGCCGTCGCGCATTCTCACACCGTTCCCGCGCCTGCAACGGAAGATCTCCATATTGTCAAATCTCCTATAGTGGGTACGTTTTACTCTTCGCCGAGTCCGGATGCCGACGCATTCGTCTCCGTCGGCTCGCAGGTGAAGCCGGGACAAGTGCTCTGCATCATCGAAGCCATGAAGCTCATGAACGAAATCGAAGCGGACGCCTCAGGCGAGGTCGCCCGCATATTTGTCGAAAACGGTCATCCTGTAGAATACGGAGAGCCGCTCTTCGGCATTCGTACCAGCGGCAAGAAGTCGTAACCGCAGCTTTTCTGGGCCATGTTCAAAAAGATCCTTATTGCCAATCGCGGTGAGATTGCGCTCCGCGTCCTCGCAGCGTGCAAAGAGCTGGGCATCGGCACGGTCGCCGTCTATTCCGAAGCCGATCGCCACTCGCTCCACGTCCGTTTTGCAGACGAAGCCGTCTGCATCGGCCCTTCGCGCAGTTCCGAAAGCTATCTCAATATCCCTCAAGTCATCAGCGCAGCCGAAATCGCTAACGTAGACGCGATCCATCCCGGCTACGGTTTTCTTTCCGAAAACGCAAATTTCGCGGAAGTCTGCCAGGCCTCGCACATCGCATTCATCGGTCCTACTCCGGACGTGATCCGCATGATGGGCGAAAAAGACCGCGCCCGCACCGAAATGGCGAAAGCCGGCCTCCCGATCATTCCCGGCAGCGATGGCGTCATTCCCGACGAAGACGCTGCCGTAAAAGCGGCCGAAGAAATCGGCTACCCGATCATGATCAAAGCCGCCGAAGGCGGAGGCGGCCGCGGCATGCGCATCGTTCGCACCAAACGCGAACTGCTCCCGAACTTCCGCACCGCTCGCGCCGAGGCCGAAAGCGCATTCGGCAGTCCCAACGTTTACATGGAGAAGCTGATCGAGCGCCCCCGCCACATCGAATTCCAAGTCATGGGCGATCAGCACGGCCGCGTGATTCATCTCGGCGAACGCGAATGCTCGCTTCAACGCCGCCACCAGAAAGTTCTTGAAGAATCGCCCTCCGTCGTGATTGATCAGGCGACTCGCGATCGCATCGGCAGCCTCGTCACCAAAGCTCTCGAACGCATCGGCTACACCGGCGCGGGCACCGTCGAGTTTCTGCGCGAAGAATCCGGCAATCTCTATTTCATCGAAATGAACGCCCGCATCCAGGTCGAACATCCCGTCACCGAAATGGTCACCGGCGTCGATCTCGTCAAAGCGCAGATTCGTGTCGCGGCCGGAGAAAAAATCTGCGATGTCGTCGGCCATTTCGATTTCCGCGGCCACGCCATTGAATGTCGCATCAACGCCGAGGATCCCGACACCTTCGTGCCATCGCCCGGTCGCGTCGCTACCTTCCGCGTTCCCGGGGGCCCAGGCATTCGCGTCGACACCGCCGTTTACGCCGACGCCGTCATCCCTCCCTATTACGATTCGCTTATCGCCAAGCTCATCGCCTACGGACGCGACCGCGCCGAAGCCATCATCCGCATGCAAGTTGCCCTCGACGGCTTCGTCGTCGAAGGTGTGAAGACGACAATCCCGTTGCACAAGCGCATCCTTGCCCATCCCGATTTCGTCGCCGGCAAACTCGATACCCACTTCTTAGAACGCGTGGGCCTAGCCGAAGCCAAACACGCCTGACTCTTAATCAGCGCAGTAGGCGCGGCAGGAAGTGCTGCGCGTGAGACTATGGACTCGAGGGGTGTCAGGTTTTCTTCTCAACCTCCTTTGCCTCCTCAACCTCCTCTGCCTCCTATCTTCACTCATACCGAATCGCCTTCACCGGGTCCAGCGCCGCCGCCCGCCGAGCAGGCAAATAGCACGCAAATAATCCAACGCCGATCAGCAGCACACTCACAGCCGTAAACAGCACCGGATCGGACGCCGAAACACGCAAGGGTAGGGAAGTCATCACTCGCGCAGCTGGATAAGCCGCAGCCAGCCCAATCGCGAATCCGATAAGCAGTTGCCTCATCCCGCGTGCCAGCACAAGCCGCAAGATATTTCCCGAACTCGCGCCAAGCGCCATCCGCACACCGATCTCGCGAGTCCTGTTCGCCGTAGCCTGCGCCATCACGGCGTAAATCCCGACCGACGCAATCAGCAATCCCGTCAACGCGAAAAACGAAAACAGCCCGCCGAACAAGCGTAAAAACCACTGATTCCGATAGATCACCTCCGAGAGCGTCCGCGGATTGAAAAGAGGAAGATCTTGATCGATTCCTTGCACTGCCGCCCGCGCCGCTAGCGCCAGCGAAGCCGGGTTGCCGGACGCGCGCAAAATTATTTGCATTCCGCCGCCACCCTCCTGCCTGTATGGAACGAAAAATAGTGGATCATGCGAGGCTCGATTTGGCTGCTGCAACATGTCTGCCGAGAGGCCGACCACGGTCAGCCACGGCGTGTATTTATTGTTTTCGTAAATGCGGAAGCGCTTTCCTAAAGCGTTTTGGCCAGGCCAGAAATGTGAAGCGAACTCGCGCGTCACGACCGCCGCTTCTTTGCCTGCATTTCCATCGGTCTCGTTGAAGTCGCGTCCTCGCAACAACGGCAGGCCAATCTCATTGAAATATCCCGGAGATTGCACAAGTTTCGAACCTGACGGACCTTTGAGTGGATCGCTCACCGGCTGGCCTTCAATCTCAATACGATCGCCGCCGGCGCCCATCTCAGGCAGACTAGACGAAATCACCGCCTGATTTACGCCCGGCGTCGCTCGCAGCCGCAATAGAAGTTGATCGAAAAACCGTACATGCGAGGCCGCATCCGGGTAACGCTCATGCGGCAGCGAGACGCCTCCCGTCATCAACTGGCCGCTCGGCACAAATGGGTTCGTCGTCTGCGCGGCAAGGAACGCCCGAACGAAGATCCCAGCACCTGTGAGCAGCACAAGCGTGAGCGCAAACTGAAATACCACCAGGACACCCGAGAGCAGTCCGCCGCGTCGCGTCCCCGCGCTTCGTGTGCCTTCCTTCAGAGTACTGTGCAAATCCACGCGCGAAGAGCGCAGCGCCGGCGCGAGGCCCGAAATCAGTCCCGCAAGCACGCATAGCACGGCGAAGTAAGCGAAAACCGTCGGATCGATCTTGAAAATGATCCACGTCGGCTTGCCGACATCTTGCGTCATCGTGTCGAACCAATGAACGCCGTATTCCGCCAGTCCGAATCCGAGCGCGCCGCCTGCGACGCTCAAAACCAGGCTCTCGATCAGCAATTGGCGAATCACACGCCACCGCGAAGCGCCTATGGCCACACGAATCGAAATTTCCTGCTGCCTCATCATCACTCTGCTGAGCATCATGTTCGCCGTGTTGGCGCAAACGATCAGTAGAACGAATCCCACCGCCGCGAGCATCGACAAAAAAACCGTATCGATCTGCGGACCATTGTAATAGGCGTTGAATGTCGTCGCCTCGGCCGTCAGTCCTTTGTCTGCCTCCGAATACGAGGCCGCGAGCCGCTGCGAAATCGCCTTCAGTTCCACGTTCGCGCGCTCCATCGAAGTGCCCGGTTTTAGAACGCCGAACACGTCCACCGAGCGGTTCGACCTTTTTTGCATGTCCGCGTCGGGAATCAGCGGCATCCACAGGCTCACCCCGCTGGGGAACGAAAATCCTTCCGGCATAACGCCGATAATCGTAGCGGGATTCGTGTTCACGCGCACCACGCGCCCAACGACATTGTTTGCACCGCCATAGCGCTCTTTCCACGTCTCGTAACTCAGCACCACGACGGGTTCCGAGCCCGACTTTGCATCGGTAGCCCGAAAACCTCGGCCAAGGATCGGATGCACGTGAAGCATGTCAAACAAGCCGCCTGAAACCTGCTCGAGGCTGTAGCCGTGCGGCGGAATTCCCGCTTCGCTGATCACGCCGCTTATCTCGTGACCGGCTTCGAGTCCTTCGAACGACGTCGTTTCGCTTTGATAATCGAGGAAATTCGGATAAGACGTTGACAGCCGGTTTTCTTGCGGATTTCGGCCGCTGACGATCACCAGTCGCGACCCAGCGGGAACCGGCACAGGCTTATACATCACCGCATAAACCAGCGTGAACACCATCGTGTTCAGTCCGATGCCAAGTGCCAGCGTCGCCACAATCGCCAGCGAAAACCATCGGTGCGCCAAAATCGTCCGCAGCGCAAACCGCAAGTCATGCCCCATGCATCACCATACGACCCAGCCCCGCCAAAAGTTCCATCTGCAAACGCAAGTATGAATTTGTTCTTAGTTTGTGCAGCGACCGCC
>JBOGMU010000151.1:0-44370 GCA_050746865.1 Candidatus Acidiferrales bacterium | reverse complement strand
GAAGTTTCTAGTGGCATGGTGCTGATCGGCGTGATCGATCCCGCGGAAAATGTCCGCGATGATTTGGAGACGCGCCTGCAACGCGCCGGAGCGGAAAAGATCAAGGGAACCGGACGGTTCACGCGGTAGTTATCCGCCGCTGTGTAGGACATCTGCCACGCAAATTTGTTTCAAAGAACATACCGGTTGAAATTGGAAGTTTTCGCTTCTTCATTCACTTAGTGCTGCGCTATCCTGCCTCGGGGGCGGTGCGTTTTACTTGGGGGACTCTTTGAGGTGGATCAGAATCGTTTTTTGGGCAGTCTTTATCGTGGCTGCGGCGACTTGTCTTAGCGAGTCGTACCATAAGCGGTTTCAGGCAGATACTCTCTTCCGGGCACAAGTGGCGCAGGCAAAATCAGAAGCTGCGCACATCCAGAGTCTGGTCCTGTTTAATCAACGAATTGTTCCTGCCGGGCTTCCCTTTGCAGCGATTCTCCAGAATTTTGGCATTGAGCGCGACACTGCGGCGCAATTGATCGATTCGGCGCAGTCTGTTTTCGATCTGCGACACGTGCAGGCCGGTCACGTGATTTCGATTGGACGGTCGCTGCTGGGTGAATTGCGCGAAGTGCGCTACCGGATCGACGACGATCATCTGCTTTCGATTAATGCGGACGGCGACGACGTTCATTCGGATATTGAGACGATCCCTTCAAAAACCGACACGGCCGGTGTGGCGGGCGAAGTGCATGATTCGCTATTTCAATCGGTGATTGACGCAGGTGAGAAACCAGAGCTCGCCATGCAGATCGCGGACATTTTTGCGTTCGACCTGGACTTTTACACGGACGCGCAGCCGGGAGATATATTTCGCGTTGTGGTGGAAAAGCGGATGTTGCCCGACGGCACGCTGCTTTCGTATGGACGCGTGCTTGCGGCCGAGTACGTGAATGAGGGGCACTCGTACAAGGCTGTACTTTTTCATGACGCCGCGGGCAATCCGGCTTACTTCCAGCCGAACGGGCAGGCCATGAAGCGCGCGTTCTTGCATTCGCCGCTGAAGTTTGCCGCGCCGATTACTTCGCATTTCAGCGCGAGCCGCTTTCATCCGATTCTGAAGATCCGCCGGCCGCATCTCGGAACCGATTACGGTGCGCCGATTGGTACGCCGGTGCAAGCGATCGGCGCGGGTCGGGTAGCCTCTGCCGGCCGAAAGGGTGAGGACGGGAATCTCGTGAAGATTCAGCATGCGAACGGCTATATGACGTATTACATGCACCTCTCGCGGATTCTGGTCCATGATGGCGAGCACGTGGCGCAGGGCGACCGAATCGGGCTCGTCGGAATGACGGGGCTGGCCACGGGACCGCATCTTGATTTCCGCATCGAGCTTCACGGGAGCTTCCTGAACTTCGAGCGCCTGAAACTGCCGACCGCCGATCCGGTTTCGAAGGCGAGTTGGAACGATTTCGCTGCGGCGCGCGACGTGGCCTTGCAGGAAATGCCTGCGCTGCCTTCGACGACGGCTGGCGCGACCGTCGCCATGAATGCTGCGCCGCACTGATATATCGCGCGATCATCTTCACAAATTCTTGAAAGAAAATTCCTATAGCGTCGTCTTTTGCCTACATTTCGCATAATGCATAAGGAGGGATCGCTTAATGGTTTTTCCCTATAGGTCTCTCAGGAACACACCGGCATACTTTTCCCTGAAAGTGGGCCATAGGGCCAAGGTCATGAATCGAACAGCGGCAGGGGTTTTCGATACGTACACGGCAGCGGGTAAAGTCGTGCGCGAACTGGAACTTTTGGGAATTTCGGGTGAGCAGGTGGAATTGGTGAACCACGCGTCGCGCGATGTACGCGGAATCGGCATTGTGCCACCGTCGCAGGATCACGATTCAGGCTCGTCAGAGGATTATACGGTTGTGATCGTCAGGCCATCCGATGACGAGGCGATGGAGCAAACAAAACACGTTATGGACCGTTATGGCGCCAGGCTTTTTCGCTGGCACATTTCTGCGGATGGCGCGCCGATCAAGCGCGATGACGCTGGGAATACTTTAGAAAGCGGCGTAGATCCGACCGAATTAGATGGCAGCGCAACAGGGATGAGAATCCACAGAAGCGACACTCACCGCGCAAAGTCGAATTGACATCTTGAAGAAGGAAAAGGCCGCCACCATGTGCATTGGAGGGGCCTCTTTTATTCTCAGGGAATTGCTTACGGGCGAACTTCCCACGTGTCGCCGGAGCGTAGCAGTTTGCCCAAGTCGCCTTTGCCACGCTTGGCTTGGACTTCGGCCAGTTGCTCGGCGATTAGATCTTCATAGCGAGGGATATGCTCCCACGAGCGCAGTACGCCGATCGGAGTGGGGAAGCCTGGGCGATCCTCCATGTGTGCGAGCAAAAATGCGTATGCCGGTCGAGGGTGCTTTTCATCATGGACAAGCAAGTCGGCTTCGGTGATGCCGTTGCCGAGTGGAACGACTTCGAGATCGAAGCCATTCATGCGGATTCCTTTGTCGCGATTCTTGCCGAAAATGAGCGGCTTGCCGTGTTCAAGCATTACGATTTGTTCGCTGCGCGCTTCTTTCTCGGTGATATCTTCCCATGCCCCGTCATTGAAGATGTTGCAGTTCTGCAGGATTTCCGTGTAGGCCGAGCCACGATGGGCCGAGGCTTTTTTCAGCGTGTCTTTCAAGTGCGCCTGGAAGACATCAACGGAACGCGCAACGAACGTGGCTTCGGCTCCGATGGCGAGCGAAATCGGGTTAAACGGGCGATCAGCGGTGCCGTAGGGCGTTGATTTTGTTTTCTTGCCGATTTCAGAGGTCGGCGAAAACTGGCCTTTGGTCAGGCCGTAAATGCGATTGTTGAAGAGCAGAACTTTCAGGCCGACGTTGCGGCGGAGCATGTGGATCGTGTGATTGCCGCCGATTGACAGCGAATCGCCGTCGCCGGTCGCGACCCAAACGTCGAGGTCGGGGCGCGCGATTTTCAGGCCGGTAGCGATTGCGGGCGCGCGACCGTGTATCGTGTGGAAGCCGAAGGTGTTCATGTAATATGGGAAGCGGCTCGAGCAGCCAATTCCCGAAATCATTACGAACTTTTCGCGCGGCACGCCGAGTTCGGCGAAGACCGATTGTACGGCGGAGAGAATTGCGTAATCGCCGCAGCCAGGGCACCAACGGATTTCCTGATCGGTCTGAAAATCTTTCTTCGAGTAAACCGGCAACGTTGCCGTGGTCATTTATGCTCCTATTTCCCGCTCTGCGAAAGCGGAGTGATTCTTCGCTTCGCTCAGAATGACGGCTCAGCGCGGCCGCAAAATCTAGCCGAGGATTTCCTCAATCTTTCGTTCGAGTTCGGACTGCTTGAACGGCTTGCCTTGAATCTTGTTATAGCCCTTTGCGTCGACAAGATATTTCGCGCGAAGAATCATGATAAGTTGCCCCATATTCATTTCGGGCACGAGCACTTTGTCATAGCGCATTAGGACATCGCCCAGATTCTGGGGGAGCGGGTTCAGATAGCGCAGATGCACGTGTCCGATGCGGCGTCCGCGCGCGCGTTGCGCCTTCAAAGCGGCGGTGATCGGCCCATGCGTTGAACCCCATCCGACGATCAGCAGGTCGCCTGAAGCATCGCCCTCGGGCACCGCGTCTGGTACTTCCTGAACGATTGCCTCGACTTTCGCGGCGCGAGTCCGAACCATATGCTCGTGATTGAGGGGTTCGTAATTCACGTTTCCGGTCACATCCTGCTTTTCGAGGCCGCCGATGCGATGTTCGAGCCCGGGAGTGCCGGGGATTGCCCATGGGCGCGCCAGCGTTTGCGGATCGCGGCTATACGGCTTGAACCCTTCGGGATTCGTTTCGAAACGGACCGGAATTTCCGGTAGTTCGGAAAGTTGCGGAATCTTCCAGGGTTCGGCGCCGTTGGCCAGATAACCGTCAGAGAGAATGATCACCGGCACCATGTATTTGATGGCGATGCGACTGGCTTCGAGAGCCATCCAGAAGCAGTCGCCGGGCGTTGAGGGTGCGAGAACCGGAACTGGCGCTTCAGAGTTGCGGCCGAAGAGCGCCTGCAAGAGATCGGCTTGCTCGGTCTTCGTGGGCAAACCAGTCGAAGGCCCGCCACGCTGGATGTCGCAAATCACGAGCGGTAATTCGACTGCGACAGCGAGCCCGAGAGCTTCCGTTTTGAGAGCCATGCCCGGACCGGAAGTTGTGGTGAGCCCGAGTGCGCCGGCGTATGCCGCTCCAATAGCGGACGTGATTGCGGCGATTTCGTCTTCGGCCTGAAAGGTAATTACGCCGAAATCCTTGTACATCGAAAGCTCGTGCAAAATGTCCGACGCGGGAGTGATCGGATACGAGCCGAGAAAAAGCGGAATGCCGGCTTTCTGCGAGGCAGCAACAAAACCGAGCGCGAGGGCAACGTTTCCGCTGATATTGCGGTAAAGACCGGGCGAGAGTTTCGCCGGCGGAATCTCGTAAGTGGTCTGGAATGCTTCCGTCGCCTCGCAGTAGCTGTAGCCCGCCTGCATGGCGAGATGATTGGCACGAACCAATTCGGGCTTTTTTCCAAATTTGTTTTCGATCCAATGGAGCGTCGGAGTCATCGAGCGGTTGTAAAGCCAGTAGCACATGCCGAGCGCGAAGAAATTCTTGCAGCGATCCATGCTCTTGGCGTCGAGGCCCAATTCCCTCAGCGCGGCGCGCGTCAAGCGGGTCAATTCGACAGGGAAGAGGCGGTAACCGTCGAGGGAATGGTCGTCGATCGGATTCGATGTCATCTGCGCTTTGCGCAGGTCTGTCTCGCCGAAATCGTTGAGATTGACGATCAGGATGCCGTTCTTCTTCAAGTCCGGCAAGTTCATCTTCAAAGCGGCCGGATTCATGGCGACCAGCGCATCGACGCTGTCGCCCGGCGTATACACGTCGTTCGAGGAAAAATGAACCTGGAAGCCGCTGACGCCCGGAAGCGTGCCGGCAGGGGCGCGAATCTCCGCCGGGAAGTCGGGCAGTGTAGCCAGATCGTTTCCGTACAAAGCGACGGTATTGGTAAATTGGCTTCCGGTGATCTGCATGCCATCACCGGAGTCACCGCAGAACCGAATAACTGCCTGATCGATCACTTCGCGTTTGCGTTTCGTGGTCGAGGCGGGCGGAACAATAGCACTTGTGGCCATGATCGGTCGGATCCTGTCTATTTCGACGAAAAAGAAGCGAGGTGCGTTGCTGAGGCGGTCCCGAAGCGGCGGCTTCCCCAGCGAAACACCACCGATGCAAAAGCGTAGCACAGAATGCGGCGATTAGGTATTACGGAGGTGGCATGTTTCAGCGGCGCGCCTGGGCAATCTTCGGCACGTTCAAATGCAAATGACAGCCGTGGCCTCGAAAATCGTGGCAGTATATTCGGCGAACTCAAAGACGATATCAGGACCGCTTCGCGACGAGGTTCCCAGAGGGCTTGCCGATGAGCTATGTGAAAAAAAACTTAATCGATGGCGAAAAGCTGGTTTTTCAAACTGGCGTGCACTGGACGGTGCTCTTTTGGCCCTTCGTTGTCGTGGCTGTGGTACTTGGAGGCGGAATCGCAATTTTTGTGGTCGGCCATTTTGTTGGGAAAATCGAGCTTGGGACGCTTCTCGTTGCGAGCGCGCTCGTTTATTGCCTTTATGCCGTAATGAAGCGCAAAGCGACGGAGATGGCGGTCACAAATCGCCGCGTGATCATCAAGACGGGCATGACGGACCGGCGCTCGCTCGAGATCATGCTGCCGAACGTAGAGAGCATCGGGATTGATGAGCCGCTTTGGGGCCGCGTTTTGGGCTATGGAACCGTTGTCATTCACGGAACCGGTGGAACGCCCGACCCATTTCGGAGGATCGCGCATCCCGCCGAATTCCGGAAACACGTGCAAGAGCAAATCGACCGGTCTGCCCGTGCGGTACCCCTCGCGTAAATGCGACTTATTCCTTAGCCCAAGAATTGGACGTGGGCGTAGGTTCCAGTCCGTTCGTTGTATGCGATGTAATAACCCGGATGATCGGGATCCTCATAGATTACGATGGGATCGCCACTCCAGTTCCAGTCGTTGCAGAACTGCACGTCATACGGCGCAACGCTGAAGTAGTTACCGCTGAACCAGAACCGGGACGCATCGCCTCCCTGTAGATGCCAAACGTGCTTCGGCCCGAAGCCGGCGCTGAAATGGCCGTGCTGAAACGGGTGGCCCAAATGATAATGCGGGTCGTTGGGACCCTCATCGTGCCCGATCCAATTTCCCCGGGCATCCACGTGCGGCGGAGCAACGTGCCCGGCGCCTCCACGATTTTCCGTTGAGACGTTACGATTTTCGGCCGGATTGTGGTTCTGCACATTGTTATGGTTCTGGGCATTGTTACCGTTTTGGACGGGAGCATTACTATGCTCCGTCGGAGCGCTACCTACGTGCCCACGATAGGCCTGAGGTCCGCGCTGAGGCGCTGGATGCGCAGGGGCTCGATTTGAGGGCGGTCCTGGCTGCGCCGAGCCACGGGCAGTTGTAGCGCCATTGTGTCGCGCCGTGCCACCGGGCTCATCTGTATGCCTGCTGTGCTGGTTTGCAGTAGCGCCACGCTGAGGCGCGGTCCCGCCATGCTGGTCCGCCGTGCCATGCTGTTCTGCGGCAAAGCCAGGCTGATCTGTGCTGCCATTGTGCTGATTGCGATTGTCCTGCCCGTAGAGAGGGATCGTAAATAGAATGAGCGCACAAGCGACTAAAATACCGCCGTACTTTTTCATCGTTCACCTCGCAATTAGCTTACACGGACGTGCTGAAAACGCATTGCGGGAAGACGCGCAGAATTCTACGGAAATCTTGGTATTGCCGAGAGAAGGAGAATGTAGGGTTTCGAACTGAGCGCACGAGCGAATTAGTCGGCCGAGTCCTGCGTCACGATATGAACATCGACCGCCGGCGCATCCGATAAAAACCGGTTGATTGCATTCATATAGAGTAGACTTCGCCAGCCGTCCGTGGCCGAGCGGCCAAAAATCACTTGCGTCACTTTCTTATCGCGGACAAACATCGCCGCGCCGGACGCGACACTTTTGCTTTTCACGCGAACCGTCTTCGCTCCGAGGCTCTCGGCAAACCGCATGTTTGCTTCGAGCGACTTTTCTTCGTTTGCTGTCATCTGTGCATTAGCCTCGACGTGGAGAGCATAAAGCTCCGCATCCATACGGCGAGCCATGCGTGCGGCACGCGCCACCAGATATTGGGCTCGCGGATTTGCACTGATGCAGACGGCCAGCCTCTCCCGCACTCCCCAGTTTTGCTGGATGTCTTTTTCCTCCAAGTAGTTCGAGAGGCTACGGTCCACCTGCTCTGCTACTTGACGCAGGGCGAGTTCGCGCAATGCGATGAGGTTTCCCGTGCGGAAAAAATTGCGCAGCGATTGTTCGATTTTCTCGGGGTGATAGATATCGCCTCGGCGCATGCGGTTGTGCAGGGCCTCGGGAGTGAGGTCGACCATGACGGTTTCACCCGCCAGCCGGAGCACCCAGTCCGGCACCGTCTCGCGCACGGTCACGCCCGTAATTGCTTGCACTGTAGGCGCTACGCTTTCGATGTGCTGTATGTTTACCGTTGAAATTACGTCGATATTTGCGTCTAGCAGCTCAAGCACATCTTCGTAGCGCTTCCGGTGCCTGCTTCCGGCGATGTTCGTGTGCGCAAGCTCATCAACCAAAGCGACGCTCGGATGCCGCGCCAGAATCGCATCGATATCCATTTCCTCGAAGATCGTTCCCTTGTAGTCCAATTTCTTGAGCGGAACGACCTCGAGTTGCTCGGCAAGTTCGGACGTGCCTTTGCGACCGTGGCTCTCGACGATACCGATGACCACATCTTCGCCTCGGCTGTTCCGGCGAATTGCTTCACTGAGCATCGCGAATGTTTTTCCGACACCGGGGGCGTACCCAAGAAATAGCTTCAGGACGCCTTTAGTCTTCTCCGGCGGCTGTGCCGCAGCCAGCCACTCTTCCGGGGTTTTAGGCATGGCAGTATTTTCGTCTGGTAAGCCGGGAAAGGCAAAGGGTGGGATAGAATGGCACGGTGCGCGCATCGCTTCTCGCCCGAATGTTCCAGTTTGCAGCGGCACTCCTGCTGATTCTTGCCGTCACGGCTATCTATCACAGAGTACTCATTGTGAATGCCACGACTGTGGCGCTCACGTATCTGCTTATGATTCTCGTGATTTCCACGCTGTGGGGCATCGCTGTTTCGGCCGCCATGTCCATCATCGCGATGATCTTCTTCAATTTTTACTTTTTACCTCCGACGGGAAGACTCACGGTGGCCGATCCGCAAAATTGGATTGCCCTGATTGCCTTCCTCATTGTGGCAGTGCTCGCCAGCCAGCTTGCCAATCGCGCAAGGTTGCAGGCCAGCGCGGCATCAGCGCGCCGCCGCGAAATCGAAAAGCTATATAGCTTCAGCCGCAGCCTTCTCGAATCTGGCAATGTAATGCAATTGGTTAACCGCATTCCGGCGCAGATTGTCGATTCGTTTGAAGTGGGCGGCGCGGCAATCTATCTTGCGGAGAAAGAAAAGGTCTATCGTTCGGGTCCGGCAATTCCTCTGCTGGAGAAAGAAAATCTGAAGAGCATGATGACTCGCGACGAGCCTCTTTTTGATACCGGAAACGGTCTGTGTTTCATCGCTATCCGCATGGGCATTAGGCCGACCGGCAGCCTGGGAATTTCGGGAGCGCCAGTCTCACGCGAAACGCTCGAAGCGATTGCCACCCTCATCGCTATAGCAATGGAGCGCGCTCGCGCCGTTGAACAACTCGGACAGACCGAAGCCGCTCGCGAAGGCGAGCAATTACGGACAGCGCTGCTCGACGCTGTAACACACGCGTTGCGGACGCCCCTCACTTCGATCAAAGCTTCCGTAACTAACCTGCTTTCGCAGCATCCATTGAACGAAGAACAAAAGCACGAGTTGCTCACCATCATCAACGAAGAAAGCGACAGGCTCAATCGCCTGGTTGGCGAGGCAGGAGAGATGGCCAGTCTCGACGCGGGCGAAGTCGAACTTCGCGCTGAACCTCGCGATGTGAACGATGTGGTCGCTGCCGCGCTGGAACAATGCAAGAACAATCTTGGCCGCCGCCCCATAGAAGTCCGCGTGCAGCCGGGCCTGCCGCTCGTCCTGGCCGACGTGGCGCGTGCCCGCGAGGCGCTCGTGCATCTCATCGATAATGCGAACCGTTATTCGCCGGCCGGCCAGCCCATCATTATTAGCGCCGAGCGCAGCGGAGATCTCGTGGCCTTCAGCGTGGCGGATCGTGGCCCCGGTATCGACAGTCTCGAACAGGCGCTGATCTTCCAAAAATTTTATCGCGGCAGGGATCAGCGCTATGCTGTCGAGGGAACCGGGATGGGCCTTCCAATCGCAAAGGCAATCGTCGAGGCGCATGGCGGCTCGATCAGCGTGACCAGCCAACTGGGGCAGGGATCCGTCTTTACGTTTACATTGCCCGCGCATCGCGACAAGGCTTCCGCTGCATGATCACCGCCACAATACTTGCCGTTGACGACGAGCCTCAGATTCGCCGCGTCCTTCGCACGACGTTAAGCGCACAGGGTTACACAATTCTCGAAGCGAAGAGCGGGGAAGAGGCTCTTGAGACAATTCGGCGCGAGCGCGCTGACCTTGTCTTGCTCGACGTAAATTTACCCGGAATTTCCGGTCTGGAGACCTGCCGCGAAATTCGCGCCTCCGGCGACGTTCCAATCATCATGCTTACGGTTCGCAATGCCGAAGCCGATAAAGTACAGGCATTGGACGCCGGCGCCGACGATTACGTGGTAAAGCCATTCGGCTCCGATGAGTTGATGGCGCGCATTCGCGCCGCGCTTAGGCGTACATCGCCAGGCGAGACGTTGCCGACATTTGAAGCGCCCGATCTGAAGATTGATTTTTCTAAGCGCACTGTACTGGTGCGCGGAAATAGCGTTCGCCTTACCCCGAAGGAATTCGATCTATTGCGCCATCTTGTGGCGAATCAGGGCAAGGCGATTCCGCATCGCCGTCTTCTGCAAGCCGTTTGGGGACCCGATTACGGTAACGAGACGGAGTATCTGCGCGTCTTCATCAATCAGCTGAGAAAAAAGGTCGAACCCGATCCGGCCGAGCCGCGTTACATTATCACTGAGCCGTGGTTAGGCTATCGTTTCGAACGTCCCCAGGAAGCGACGAAGAAATTGCGCGAAAAATAATTTGCCGCTGCAGAAACGCTGCATCCGACTCTCCATGCCTAGCATCCGAGAATTGAAAGCGCAGTCCAATCTCCTCATTCGGAGGTGACCGGCATGGCGAACGCTCACCGTGTGGTGATCCTGGGCGGAGGATTTGGCGGGCTCGGTGCCGCACTGAAGTTGAAGGGCGCACCGGTCGCTGTAACACTCGTTGACCGTTGCAACTACCATCTTTTTCAACCGCTACTCTACCAGGTGGCCACAGGAACGCTTTCTCCTGCAAATATCGCTTCGCCGCTCCGCAATGTGTTGCGAAAGCAAAAAAATGCGCGAGTTCTACTCGCCGAAGCGACGCGGATCGATGTGACAAATAAGCGCGTCCTTTTGAGCGATGGCTCGCTCGATTACGATACGCTGGTCGTTGCTACTGGCTCGAGCCATCAATATTTTGGCCACGATGAGTGGGAGCAATATGCGCCGGGATTGAAGACCGTTGAGGACGCCACGGACATGCGCCGCCGGATTCTACTTGCGTTCGAGGCTGCCGAGCGTGAGACGGATCCCGAAAAGACGCGCGCGTGGCTCACGTTCGCGATCGTCGGCGGCGGCCCGACCGGCGCGGAATTGGCGGGAGCATTGGCCGAAATCGCGGCGGACAGCTTGCGCTACGATTTTCGGCGCATCGATCCCGCCAGTGCGCACATCGTTTTGATCGAAGGCACGGATCGTGTTTTGCCTGTATATCCGCCCAAGCTATCTGCTGCCGCGAAGAAAATGCTGCAACGCTTGAAAGTGACCGTGCGTACCGGCGCGATGGTAACGAACATCGGACAAGATGCGGTGACTGTCCGCGAAGGCGACCGCACCGACACGATTTCCACGCGGACTGTTCTTTGGGCGGCGGGAGTGCTGGCTTCGCCGCTCGGCAGGTTAATGGCTGCCGATGCGGGCGTTCCACTTGATCGAGCTGGCCGCGTTATGGTCGAGCCCGATATGACAGTGCCGGGCCATCCGGAAATTTTGGTGATCGGCGATCTCGCGAATTTTAGCCATCAAACTGGAAAGCCACTGCCGGGCGTGGCTCAGCCGGCGATCCAACAGGGGAAATATGTTGCCAAAGCTATTCGTGCGCGTCTTCAAGGGCAAAAGATTGCGCCATTCCATTATTTTGACAAAGGCAATCTAGCTGTCATTGGCCGTGCGAAAGCTATCGCGGATCTGAATTGGATTGGCCTTTCGGGCCTGCCTGCGTGGCTGATTTGGATTTTCGTTCACCTGCTCAACATCGTTGAGTTTCAAAACCGGCTGCTGGTCGCAGTGCAATGGGCCTGGCTTTACATCACATGGGGGCGCTCGGCACGCCTGATCACGGGGAAAAATTCGCTGCCAATGGACCTGTAATCACGGGTGTTGCCCCGCTACAGCGGGTGACAAATTCTGCTTGGTCTTTTGCCCTGCCATATTAGAATTCCTACATAGGCTTCCTCTGAGCGATGCGACGATACGAGAAACTCACCCTGTTAGTACTGTCTCTGCTGACGCTTGCGGCGTTGGCGGCATCGTTTTTCACGCGGGACTGGGTTAATTATCGCCGTCGTTTCCGTGAATCGCAGCAGTCACGGCGCAGTTCAGCCCTCGTCGATACGACGGTGCTAGACACTGCGCAGACGCTGGCGCCGCTTGCCGTTACAAGGCGCGAACGCGACTATGCCCAGGAAGCCGTCCGCCTAGCGGACTATTCCGTCGACCTCGCTTTCTCCATCGCCACGTTGGATGCCGAAAACCATCCGGTGCCGCTTAGCGCCGAAATGAAGAAGGTTGCGGCAGACTTAAAGACAGCCCAGGAGACTGCTTCAGCTGATCAGGCCGTGGTTACGGGACTTACCGCGCAGCTTGCCACGGCATCGGCTGCCGAAAAGGACAGAATTCAGTCAGCGCTGGCCATCGTACAGACGCAGCTCTCGCTCGATCAGGATGAGGTCCGCGATTTGCAGCAGCAGTTGGTTCGCTCGGGAGCGGATAAGCAGGCAATCATTCAGCAGCTTCTCGATGAGCACAACGCTTCTGAGGCTCACACGGAGAAGCAGGCGGACCTTGCACCCAACTCGGGATCGCCGGAAAGCAACGCATCCCAAAACACCGTGGCCGAATGGCGGGCGCTTACGTCACTCCGCGCGAAGAAGCAGCAATTGGACCAGGCACAGCAAGATGCGTTAGCGCGTGCGGCAAGTCTTTCTGACACTCACGACGCCATGCTGCAAGCCAGCGAAGAGCAACAGAAACAGGCTGCCGGTTCGTCGCCAGACGGCATGGCGGCGCTTCAGCGCATGAGCGGCGACCAGAAGGAGGCGGCCGGGATCTCCAAACGCGTCGCTACCGAGCAGCAATTGGCTGCGACGTACGGGAGTTGGTCGGCTTTCGTCCAAACGCGCGAAAAGGCTCTCATCCACGACATTTTGGTGTCGATTGTCTGGATCTTGCTGATCGCAATGGCGGCGTGGATAGTGAATTTGGCCGTTCAACGGCTCTTTTCCCGGGTGGCGCTTGAGCGTCGGCAGATGCACACGTTCCGTGGCATGACGCTGTTCGTCATTCAAGCTGCTGCCTTCGTCACGATTCTGCTTGTCGTGTTTGGCACACCGACGAATCTGGGCACAATGCTCGCCTTGATCACTGCCGGCGTCACGGTCGTTATGCAGGATTTTATTCTCGCGTTTTTCGGCTGGTTCGTCTTGATGGGGCGAAACGGGATTCGTCCGGGCGACTGGGTGGAGATTAATGGCGTCAGCGGGGAAGTAGTCGATATCAGTGTGTTTCACACGGTACTGCTGGAAATGGGCAGCGGCGCGGACGCGGGCCACC
Source organism: Candidatus Acidiferrales bacterium (assembly GCA_050746865.1). Classification (GTDB taxonomy): domain Bacteria; phylum Acidobacteriota; class Terriglobia; order Acidiferrales; family UBA7541; genus Palsa-295. Next base: position 31,264 of record JBOGMU010000151.1, on the reverse strand, counting down.
CTACTGGTCGACGCGTTTCTTTCATGAACAATTACGCCATTCGTGGTCATTTCTTCAATTTCTCGACGGCGGGGCAGTGGATGTGGGATGAAATCGAAGTACAAGTGACCGGCGCGGATCCCTACGCAAAGGCGGAAGGCATTCAAAAGATTGTTTCCGATGAGACGGCCGAAAATATGCGGGTTGCGGAGGCCGAGTGGAATCGAGCGGCGCCGTATTACGTGAAAAAGTCCTTCTCCGCGCGGCCTGCTATGAGCGTTCGTCCGGCGGGCGCCGGGGTGTCTGTGTCGGTTCGGTATATTACGCGCGCCAGCGAGCGGTATGACCTCCGCGCGAAAATCTACCGCGCCGTCCTCGATTTGCTGCATAATACCCCGGAGCCGGAAGCCGCCTCTTCGGCACCGTCGCCCAGCCGGTGAAGCACGGAGCGGCTATTGAGCTATTTTTAAAATAATCAACATCAAACCTCGCTGGAAACTGAGTCGGGGCGTCCGCGAGCGCAGCAAACGCACAAATGACACGGAGGGAATTTACATGCTGAAGAAACTCGCAATTTGTGTAGCGACTGTTGCAATGTTCGTGGGGGGAGCCGTCGCCGCGCAGCAGGCCAAGTCCAGGTCGTTTAACGGAGAGATCATGGACAGCAACTGCGCAAAATCCGGAGCGCATAATCCTGCCATGGGCGGCGCCAAGGAGTGCACGCTCGCCTGTGTAAAGGGTGGCGGGAAATTCGTGCTGTATAACACTGCCACGAAGACCGTTTACCAGTTGGATGATCAGAAGAAGCCGGAAGAATTTGCCGGCGAAAAGGTCAAGGTTACGGGCACACTCGACGCCAAGACCAAGACGATCCACGTAGCAGATATTGCCAAAGGCTGACGTAGTTTAGATTCTCGATTCAAGCAGGGGCCGGGCGCTCTCGTCCGGCCCTTTTCTTTTTGACTTTTCAGAAGGCAAAGCAAAGTCTTGCGATGACGCCGGCTTTTCCGCACCGAACAAAATGTCGTCATCCTTGAGCGAAGCGAAGGACATCTCTTGTTTTTTCCGTGCGAGTGCCGCACGGGAGGGCCTATCATCGGTTCTGTCCCTTTTTCCCGTCGCCCTGGGCTAAAATCAATTATTGAAATCATGGCGAACCAAACGTCCATAAATCCAGAATTGCGTCGCGCAGAGTTTTCCGGCATCCGCCTTCTCATCTTCGATCTTGATGGAACACTGATCGACTCTCGCCTCGATCTTGTCTATTCCGTGAACGCGACTCTCGAACATCTCGGTTGCGCTCCGCTCCCGCACGAAGTCATTGAGAGTTACGTCGGCAACGGCGTGGCCGCGCTCGTGCATCGCGCGCTTGGTCCAGGTGCGTCCGAAGAGGACGTCAAGCATGCGCAAGAATTTTTCCTCGCCTACTATCGCGCGCACATGCTCGATAACACGGTCCTATATCCCGGCGTGCGCGATGCTCTGGATGCATTGGGCAGCCACAGCATGGCCGTGCTGACGAACAAGCCGGTCCGCTTCAGCGAAGAAATTCTTAAAGGCCTCGACGCCGCGCGTTATTTCCGTTTCGTTTACGGAGGCAATAGCTTCAGCTGCAAAAAGCCCGATCCCGTCGGTGTCCAAACCCTTTTGCGCGATCTCGGCGCCTCTACCAATGAAACTATGATGGTCGGCGACTCTGCCGTTGATGTCCGCACGGCGCGCAATGCGGGGATATGGTCCTGCGGCGTATCCTACGGGCTTGGTCTTGAAAGCCTGCGCGCCGATCCGCCCGACCTGATGCTTGATAACCTCGCCGATTTGCCGCTTCATTTGAACGGAAAAGCCAATCCCTAATCGCTGATGGCACGAGAACGCCGAAGATCGAAGCCGCTGCTGGCGTCGCTGCCACGCGCGCGCATTGCTTTTACCCAACCGATGCTGGCGACGGCTACGGGCAAAGTTCCTGAGGGCCCGCAGTGGGTGTACGAGATCAAGCTTGACGGCTACCGCGGGCTTGCCATCAAGCGAGACGGGCGCGTAGATATTTTCTCGCGGCGCGGCAATCGCCTGAAATATCCGACCCTAATTGCAGCGCTTGAGGCGTTGGCTGACGATACCATCATCGATGGCGAAGTGGTGGCCGTGGATGCGAGCGGCCGGCCGAGCTTCAATGACCTGCAAAACTGGGCGCCTTCGAAGCCGATCTATTTTTACGCGTTCGATCTGATCGCTTATCATGGTCGAGATACTACAAAGCTGCCGCTTTCAGACCGCCGTTCGCTGCTCGAAGACGCGTTGAAGCCCTTGCGCGATCCGATCCGGATGTCGCCGATCATTGAGACATCGGCGGACGATCTGATCCGCGCGGTTCGCGAGAACAGCCTTGAAGGAATTGTCGCGAAGCGCGTTGACAGCACATACGACGCTCGATCGCGCTCGGATTCGTGGCTGAAATTCAAGATCGGTAAAAGCGACGAGTTTGTTGTCGGTGGATATGTCCGCGGAACCTACGTGTTCGATTCACTCTGCATCGGCCGGTACGATGACGCCGGCAAATTGATCTTTGTGGGGAAGGTGCGAAACGGATTCAACCCGCGTCTGCGCCTGAAAACAGCCAGCATGTTCAAAGGGATGGAAACCGATAAATGCCCGTTCGCGAATTTGCCGGAAAAGTCGAGCGGGCGATGGGGCGTCGGGTTAACGGTCGAAGGGATGAAGGACTGCGCGTGGCTGAAGCCGAAACTGGTTGTGGAGGTCGAATACTCGGAGTTCGTCCAGCATCTACGCCATCCACGATTCTTGCGAGTGCGCGAAGACAAGGCTGCGCAAGAGGTGAGAGGATAGAATCAAGGCAGGCAGAGTTGGGCAAGTCATTCGGCGAGGCCGGCGCTCGTTTATCGAGTGGTTCAGAGATGACGTTCGGCGACTTTCTTCGGCAATACCGAAAGCGCGGCACCGCCAATTGTGCTGACCCAGGCGTTGCACCAAATCTGATATGAAACCGGTGTAGTGCCGATTCGAAGCCTTGTTGCGAAGCACGTGGACGAAGAACATAGAAGAAAAGTGGCGCACCTAAGAGGACGATTTTAGAACTTTTCTCGACGATTTCGTGTCAGCCTTGTGGCAGATTTGCCGCGACGCAGGCGGCATTATTAATACATGCGAACGTAGTCGCTTGTAGCACCTTATCATTCCTTTGAGCATACGTGCCGGATCGAAACTATGGAACTTTGCACAAACCTTTCGGCGTCCAATCGTGTATCACGGTCGTCGGAGGCTCTGACGATGGGTGAAGGATCAGCGTAAGGCCGCGGCGTTGGCTCGTACCAGTCGCGGTGAGCAACATGGGCGGACCTCCCGGCACAATCGCAGGCGGGCCTCCGGCGCGTCCGACAATTTTGCCGTTTGGAGTCTCCAGGCACGTTTCTCCCGCTTCCGTGTACCAGGCTTCGGGCCCCGAGTGCATATGAATGGCCGACGTCATCCCGGGCGTCGCGATTGCCTCCATGAAGACCACCGCGTATTCCTGACCGGCAGTGACCGGGAGCGGACCGATTTCTGCAACACGTTCCCCTTGAAGCGTTGGTCGCCATCCAGCTTTTTCGATGGTCAGCAGCCAAACTCTCCCCAGCGACTCAACGACGGTCCCCCGTGGACCCTTCGCTTTTTCTGCCTCCGAACGTGTCGAGTAGACGTCCAGATGCCAAAAGACTTGCGTTTGCTCTATTCGGCCCACGGTTTGGTCTGCAAGGATCCAGCATCCCAACTCAGTCGTTCGCTCGCTCACAGGCTTGCAAACGCCAAACGAAAGTGTTCCTTCGCTTGACTGGGCGTTCGATGAGATCGTTGCGCAAAAAAGAATAAGGAACACGAATACCGCACTACGCGCTCTTGGCGATGTCATGTTATATCCTCCCGCGAAGCCATGCAGTGGCGGCAGTATATAACAAGGTGGTATCGCATGCTTCGATGCTGGCCTCAAGTTCGTACAAGCGCGGAGGCAATTCGCAAACTGTTCAAAGAAGCCGCAACAGAAGTGGCGCGCCCGGAGAGAGTCGAACTCCCGACCTTCTGGTTCGTAGCCAGACGCTCTATCCAACTGAGCTACGGGCGCGCTGATTGCGGAAGGACCTAAATAGGATACTTGGATACGCGCGGAGTTTCAATCCGCTACAAAGGCGAATCCTAGACCGGAGGATGTTGCCCAAACTGCGAGTCGGCTTCTACGAACGGCAAGCAACCGCCGACAAAGATAAGTCAACAAGGAGCGAAATGCCCAAGATACAAAAAGAAAATTCGGATCCGACACGGTAATTCTGCGGGGTGTGTTTGGCATAGGCTTGGTAAACTGCTAACGATGAAGACTTTCGATACGGCGATCATCGGCGGCGGCATTATCGGGATTTCGTGCGCGCTGGCGTTGGCTGAAGCCGGTTTGCAGGTGGCGGTTTTTGATCGGCGAGAACCCGGCCGTGAGGCGTCGTGGGCAGCGGCGGGGATGCTTTCGCCCGCTCCGCATCTGCCGGGAGACGAACGACTTGTGGCGCTTGCGCGCGCAAGCCTGCGTCTTTACCCTCAATTTATATCTTCTATCGAAGCCGTTTCGCAAAAACGTGCGAACTATGCGCATGAAGGGGCGATGGAGCTCTTTTTCGGAGCCGACGCGCCGCAAGAGCGCGATCGATATGTGGCGCTTTGCCGACGCCTCGGTCTGGAAGTGGAGGCGATTTCCGCCACCGAGGCCCGGCGGCGGGAGTCCGTGATTGCGTCGGCAACCCGGGCCGCCGCTTTTTTTTCGGATGAGGCTTTAGTCGAACCGCGAGCGTTAATGGAAGCGGCGATTGAGGCCGCTCGAGCGATAGGCGTTCAGATCTATGCGAACGCGCCCGCGCAATCCATCACCATTCAACAGGGCCGATGCTGTGCGGTCATTGCGGGAAATGAACGGATCGCCATGGGTCATGTTGTAGTCGCTGCCGGCTGTTTTTCGCGCGACATATTCACGCCCGATTCGCACGGCGGCCAGAGGATCGCGCCGTTTCTGCCGACGCGTCCTGTGCGCGGACAAATGATTGCTCTTTCGCCGCGTGATACGACGCTCGCTCGCGCCGTGCGTTCGTCCCGAGGATACCTGGTGCCGCGGGGCAATGGGTGGATCGTGGCAGGAAGCACGCTTGAAGACGCCGGTTTCGATAAGCACACGACGACCGAGGGGCTGCAACACATTCGCAAGGCCGCGATCGAGTTAGTGCCCGATCTTGCCGACGCGGAAATTGTGGAATCGTGGTGCGGGCTGCGGCCGGGAACGCCAGACGATCTTCCAATTCTCGGGCCCGTGGATTTGGAAGGCGTTATCCTCGCGACCGGACATTTTCGCAATGGGATTCTTCTGGCGCCGATCACGGCTCAGCTTGTGAAAGCGTGGATCACGCAGACAGCATTGCCCGTGCCCGCCGATACGTATTCGCCATTTCGCTTCCTTCCTTCGACCGTGCAGGCGTCGGCTGTCTCTTAGACTCTCCGTCCGCCTTGCAAAGCGTTAAATCTCATTGCTTGTTTTCCGCGTGCTCTCGGACCACACTAGGCGGGTTTGAATTCGCGCATATCCGCGCGCAAAAGCAGAATCGATCGGAGTAAAGGCAGCAGTGCACGTTCTGATTACTGGCGGGACCGGGTTCATCGGGAAGCAACTCGCGGCTGAACTGTTACGGATGGATGAGTTTCCATTCGAGGGCGCCGCGGCGAAAAGCATCGACAAGATCACGCTTTTTGATGCATCTGGGGGTGATCGCAAATGGACTGACCCGCGCGTCGAGGTGATTGTTGGCGACATCGGCGATGCGCAAACCGTAGCGCGCATGGTCGAGAAGGCTGACGTCGTATGGCATCTTTCCGCTGTGGTGAGCAGCGATGCGGAAGCGAATTTTGATCTCGGCATGAACGTGAATTTGCAGGGGATGTTGAATCTGCTAACAGCTTTGCGCGCAAAGGGAGCGCGGACGCGCGTGGTGAATGCGAGCAGCTTTGCGGTCTTTGGCGGCGACCTTCCGGACATCGTTACCGATCGCACCGATCTTACGCCGAATACTTCATATGGAACGCAGAAGGCGATTGGGGAATTGCTTGTGGCGGACTACACGCGAAAAGGCTTTGTCGATGGGCGGAGCCTGCGTTTGCCGACGGTCACTGTTCGTCCGGGCAAGCCGAACAAGGCAGCTTCGACATTTGTGAGCTCGATTATTCGTCAGCCGCTTTCGCGACAAGAGGCCGTTTGCCCGGTGCGGGCGGAGACACCTGTGTATATCTCCTCGCCGCGGCGCATTGTAGAAGCTATGATCCGCGCAATGTACCTTGCGGATGAAACGATTGGCGCGGAGCGAACAATTCCGCTGCCCGGACTCACGTTGAGTGTGCGCGAAATGGTGGCGGCGTTGGGGCGAATCGCGGGACCGGCTGCTGTTCAGCTGATTCGCTGGGAGCAGGATGCGGCGATCCAGCGCATTATCGATAGTTGGCCGACCAGGGTGGACGCGGCTCGTGCCACGGCTCTCGGTTTCAAAGCAGACGACAGCTTCGACGACATCGTGCGCGCGCATATCGAAGACGAGCGCGTACCGAAATGGTGGTTGCAGTAACAGACGCGGCGAGAAATCTGCAAAAGAGAGGGCACGGAAAATGTCCGAACAGATTGCAGCGTTGCCTGTGACTGACAGCGAACTCGAGCGCCGGACGGTGCGGCACGTTGTTCGGCATGTCGTTCCGTTTCTCGGACTTCTTTACCTTGTCAATTTCCTCGATCGAACGAATGTAAGCTTCGCCGCACTGCGGATGAATGCCGATATTGGAATCAGCGACGCTCTTTTTGGATTTGGAGCCGGCGTATTTTTCTTCGGGTATTTCATCGCGGAGATCCCGAGCAACATAGGTTTGCACAAGTTTGGTTGCCGCGTCTGGATTGCAGGAATCATGGCGACGTGGGGCATTATCGCGGCCGGAATGGGTTTTCTGCAGACGCCGACACAGTTCATTGTGCTGCGCGTGTTGTTAGGGCTTGCAGAGGCGGGTTTTTTCCCCGGTATTATTTTCGTTCTTTCGATCTGGATTCCGCGCCGTTATCTCGCACGGACGATCGCCACTTTTTATTTGGGTGTGCCTATTTCACAAGCGGTTGGAGCGCCGCTAAGCACTGGACTGATGGAACTGGGCGCTCATATCGGGGTGCCCGGCTGGCGCCTCATGTATGTTTGCGAAGGGCTGCCTGCAATCCTTTTGGGCATCGCGTGCCTTTTTTACCTGACGGATACGCCTGGGAAGGCTCGGTGGCTTCCCGGCGATGAGCGCGACTGGCTGGTGAAGACTCTAGCCGATGAAGAACGAGAGAAGCGCCGCTCGCAAGGACCGGAATTGACTAAGGCGCAGCAGATTTGGCGCGCACTGAAAAATCCGATGGTTTTAGCATTGGCGTTTATCTATTTCGGCATTACAAGCGGATCGAATTCAATGAATTACATTTTTCCGAGCGTATTGCAGTCGTTCCGCCGCACTTTCGGGATGAATATCAGCCTGATCTCAAACGGTTTGATCACAGCGATTCCTTACGCGGTTGCGGCGGTTGTGATGCTCTTTTGGACGCGTCGCTCGGATCGAAAGCAGGAGCGCCGAACACATACGGCAGTAGCCGCGCTGCTGGCCGCGGTGGGATTGGCCGTCGCGCTGCTTATCAATAATCCCATCGTGATCATCGCCGGATTTGTACTACTTGCCGTGGGCGGTTATTGCGCCATCAACGTGTTTTGGGCGATCCCGCAGAGGGTGCTCTCCGGATTGGAGGCTGCGGCAGGAATTGCGTTAATTAATTCAATCGGGAATCTGAGCGGCGTTTCAGGACCTTCGATAACTCAGTTCTTCTATGCAAGAGAAGGGAATTACACCATCGGATTTCTAATCATGGCGGCATTTGTCGCGCTCGGCGGCATTGGCGCGCTGCTCTTGCCCAAGCAACAAGTGGAAGTCGCGGGAACGCCGAATGGATAATCGCGCGATTGGCTTCATCGGCACAGGGATCATGGGCGAACCTATGGCGCTTCGCCTTGTGAAGGCGGGCTACCGCGTCAAAATGTGGAATCGCTCGCCGGCGAAACTTCTCAAATTGATCGACGCAGGTGCCGAAGCATGTCCCAATGCCGCCGCTGCCGCGCGCGACGTTGCATTTCTCATCTGCATGCTCAGCGATGGTCCCGCCTGCAACCACGTCTTGTTTAACGAAGGCGTCGTGGCGGCAATGTCGCGCGAGGCGATCGTCATTGTAATGAGTTCCATTCCCGTTGAAACCGCCGTCACGGAAGCCCGCAAATGCGCTGAATATGGAGTTCGATATCTCGACGCGCCCGTCTCTGGCGGCCAACGTGGCGCGCAAGAGGCGCGACTCGCGATCATGGTCGGGGGACCACAACGCGATTTCGATGCAGCGCACGAGTTGCTGTCTGTGATGGGACGCCCCGTATTGATCGGCCCGGTGGGAAGTGGCGAGATGGCGAAAATCGCCAATCAAATGATCGTGGCCTCGACGATCGCGACCGTTTCCGAAGCCTTTCTTCTGGCCGAGCGCGGCGGAGCCGACCTCGCTAAACTTCGCGAAGCTCTCACGGGCGGTTTTGCCGATTCGACGATTTTGCAGCAACATGGACGGCGCATGATCGAAAATGATTTTCAGCCCGGCGGTCCGGCGAAGTGGCAGTTGAAAGATACGCATACTGCCGTCGCTCTCGCGAAATCCCTGGGGCTTTCGCTGCCGGTCGTAAATCTGGTGGACTCTTTGTTTGAAGACATGATCGCGCACGGAGACGGCGACCTCGACCATAGCGCGCTAATCCGCGAACTTCGCCGCCGCAATAACCTCCCGCTTAGCGCTACAAACGGATAGGCTCTGATCTGTAACGGCTCCGTAGCGCAGCCGGAGGAAAACCGAGTCGATAGGGAATTCTTTGCATCGAATAGGAGAAACTGATCGGGCCGGACGCGCCGTCCGCGTAGAATTTCGTTGCAAAAATTTCCAGTCGGAATAAGCTATGAATTCTGCACTAAGAGGGAGCGATGGGGGATACATCCGCGGCTCCAGTCAGCCGCTTCGGTAGCACTCTGCGTCAGGATGCGTGGTGGGTAGACATTCTGCCTTTTGGAATCGTCTTTTTCGTTTTTGCCGTTTATGCAACGTGGCGCTGTCTTTCAGGCGATTTTTTCTGGACGGCTCCTTACCTCTCGCCGTTTTACTCCCCGCTGATCGATCCGGAACATCACTGGTGGCCGTTTTCTCCGGCGATATTGATCATGGGCGGGCCACTCGGCTTCCGGCTTACGTGCTATTACTACCGCAAGGCCTACTATCGTTCTTACTTTCTAGATCCGCCGGCCTGCGCGGTGGGCGAGGGGCGGAAGCATTATTCGGGCGAGCGCAAGTTTCCTTTCGTCCTGCAAAATGTCCATCGGTATTTCTTTTACATCGCCGTGTTCTTCATCGTATGTCTCTGGTACGACGCAATCATTGCCTTCAAATTTTCTGACGGCATCCACATGGGTGTGGGCACGCTGATCATGCTTGTAAACGTGATCCTGCTAACGGTCTATACCTTCTCCTGCCATTCGTGGCGCCATTTGATGGGCGGCAAACTGGATTGCTTCTCGTGTACGGCCATGGGCGGTCCGCAGCACGCCGGTTGGAAGGGCGTAACGAAGCTCAACGAGCATCACATGTTTTGGGCTTGGGTCAGCATGATTTCGGTCGGCTTGACGGATTTTTACATTTACCTCGTAGCTTCAGGCATGGTGAAGGACATTCGAATTCTGTGACTGCCTCTTACGAAACTCACGAACATGATGTGCTGATTATTGGCGCAGGCGGCGCGGGACTACGCGCGGCAATCGAGGCGCTCGCGCACGGAGCGAGCGTCGGCGTGGTCTGCAAATCGCTGCTCGGCAAGGCCCACACAGTAATGGCCGAAGGCGGAGTCGCCGCTGCCATGGGTAATGTGGACCCGAAAGATAATTGGCAGACGCATTTCCGCGACACGATGCGCGGCGGCAAGATGCTCAACAACTATCGCATGGCGCAACTCCATGCGATGGAGGCGCCCGACCGCATCCGAGAGCTCGAACAGTGGGGAGCGCTTTTCGACCGCACCGACAAAGGCGAAATCATGCAGCGCGCCTTTGGCGGTCACACGTGGAAGCGGCTATGCCACGTCGGCGACCGCACGGGCCTGGAAATGATTCGCACGCTACAGGATCGCGGCGTGCAGATGGGTTTTGACGTGTACATGGAGTGCACGGTCACGCGCCTGCTGAAAGACGGCGACCGCGTCGCCGGTGCGTTCGCTTACTGGCGCGAGAGCGGCCGCTTCGTTGTCTTCAAGGCCAAGGCTGTGGTGATCGCAACCGGCGGCATCGGCAAAGCGTGGAAGGTGACGTCGAATTCCTGGGAATGCACGGGCGATGGCATGGCGCTCGCTTATCAGGCCGGAGCTGAACTGATGGAGATGGAGTGCGTGCAATTCCATCCGACAGGGATGGTTTGGCCTCCCGGAGTTCGAGGCATACTTGTGACGGAAGCAGTCCGCGGCGAGGGCGGCATCCTGCGCAATAAGAATGGCGAGCGCTTCATGGAAAAGTACGACCCGAAGCGCATGGAGCTTTCAACGCGCGACGTCGTCGCCCGGTCCATCTATACGGAAGTACGCGAGGGACGCGGCAGCGAACACGGCGGGGCGTATCTTGATATTTCGCACAAGCCGGCCGACTACGTGAAGCGCAAGCTGCCAAGTATGTATCACCAATTCAAGGAACTGGCGGACGTGGATATCACGAAAGGGCCGATGGAAGTGGGCCCGACGTGCCATTACGTGATGGGCGGCATCAAAGTGGAAGCGGAAACCACTGCGTCATCCGTTCCAGGTCTGTTTGCGTCGGGCGAAGCGGCCGCGGGCATGCACGGAGCCAATCGGCTCGGAGGGAATTCGCTGTCTGACCTGCTCGTTTTCGGACGTCGGTCCGGCGAAGCCGCGGCGGCATACGCGAAAAAAGCGGCACTCCCGACGATCGATGCCGCGCAGCTTGCCGACGCCGAGCGCGACGCGCTGGCTCCGTTCGAAGCGCACGGAAGCGAAAACCCCTATACGATTCATCAGGATTTGCAGGAGGTGATGCAGAGCCTGGTGGGAATTTTCCGCAACGAAGATGATTTGAAAAAGGCGCTGGGCGAGCTGCAAAAGCTGAAACAACGCGCGGCCCATGTGAAGGTTGAGGGCTCGCGGCTGTTTAACCCGGGATGGCACCTCGCGTTCGATCTGCAAAGCATGCTGGCTGTGGCTGAGGCCGTGACGCAGAGCGCCCAGGCTCGCAAAGAGAGCCGCGGTGCTCATAGCCGCATCGATTATCCGAATTACGATCCGGTTTGGGAAAAGAAGCACAACGTCATTGTGAAGAAAAACGGCGAAATGACACGGTACGAATGGCCTTCGCCGGAGATTACGGCGGATTTGCAGCAGATATTGGCCGAAGAGAAATAGCAGCCTGACGCATCTCATTGGTTATGGGTTTCGTAGCGGCGGGTTGGTGGCACAGCCACCCATGGCTGCGCGCGCTGCAATGCGCAGCGCCTTCGCGAAGCCGCCCACGCGAAATAACGTAGGGGCGCATGCTTGCTGCGTCCTTTTTTAGAGTTCTCAGCTGGACGTTGTAGGCGCCACCGTTGCGCGCATTTCTCGGTGCGTGGTGGCTTTTTGGGGTAAAGGCGGAGGATTTGGATGGCTGAAGCAATCATGCGAGTGTTTCGCGGCGGACCTGAAGGCGGCGGCGCGACCGATTACAAAGTGACGGTCGCTCCCGGTATGGTCGTGCTGGACGCGATTCATTCCATTCAGGCGAATCAGGCGCCCGATTTGGCCGTCCGCTGGAACTGCAAGGCCGCAAAGTGCGGATCATGCTCCGCGGAGGTGAACGGGAAACCGCGCCTCATGTGCAAGACCCGGATGGACGCACTGCCGCTCGATAAGCCAATCACCGTTTATCCGATCAAGAGTTTTCCACTTCTCAAGGACTTGGTCACGGACGTTTCGTGGAACTACCGGGTCAACAAAAAGATTCAGCCGTTTACGCCGAAGCCGGGCGTGGAATGGAAGATGTATCAGAAGGATGTCGATCGTGCGCAGGAATTTCGCAAGTGCATAGAGTGTTTCCTTTGCCAGAACGTCTGCCACGTACTGCGTGAGCACGACTTACACAACGAGTTTGGCGGCCCGCGCTTTTTCGTCCGCACGGCTGGACTTGAGATGCATCCGCTCGATGGCGCCGACCGCATCAAGATGACGCGGGACGAACTCGGCATCGGCTACTGCAACATCACCAAGTGCTGCACCGAAGTTTGCCCCGAGGAAATCCACATCACTGACAACGCGATCATTCCCCTGAAAGAGCGCGTCGTCGACCAGTTCTACGATCCGATCACGATGCTGTTTCGCAAAATCAGCGGCAAATAGCTTCAAACTGTCGAATAGCTTTGGGGAGGGGACCGCACTCCCTACGGGCGTTACGTAAGGAGTGCGGGTGTTGCAGAGGGGATGTCGTGGCGGTTGAGCGCCCTAAGGATCGGCGCCCCGCTCGCGAAGGAGCAAGGGCGCCGCGCCTTTCGTGGCACCCGGAGCGCGAGATTCACGTTAGCCGCGGGGCGAGCGGCGCGCTATCCTGCGTTCCAGATATCAATCTCGATTTGGCGCTTTTTGACCGCCGCTCGCGATAGCGGTTAGCCCCCTCGCGACAGGCCCAATGGCCAAACTCAAATCTCCCAAACAAGCTTTAGCTGACGCGCAAATTTTGTTGTCCGAAAGTTGTGAATTTCTTGTCAAAAACTTGGCATCTCATCCTGGATGATTGGGGGGACGTAAGGTCGAATATTGCTTCCGTCAGTGTTTACTTTGGCTTCCGATTGCAAAATTGAATCGTATCGAGCCAAAAGTTGGATGAGGGCGCCGGTTCGGCCGGGCCGATAATCGGTTGGTATGAACCTGCAATCAGGACCAGACGAGTCGCGGGACATTGAGTTTCTTCACGAATTAGGCGAACGCATTGCGTCGGCCGATCCCCTTCATAGAGTGCTGCTGCGAGTCCTTGATTTCATTGCTTCCGTGATGAAGTGCGACTCGTGCTTCGTGTACGTGCTGGAAGGCAACGAGTTGGTGTTGCGCGCGTCGAAAAACCCCCATGCGGAAGTTGTTGATCGTTTGCGATTGCGCATCGGGCAGGGAATTACCGGCTGGGTGGCCGAAAACAAAAAGCCGGTGATGATCTCTTGTAACGCCGCGCAGGACGCGCGTTTTCAGGCCTTCAACGAGTTACCCGAAGATCGCTTTCAAGCGTTTCTCTCCGTCCCTGTGCTTTCCCGTGATCGTGTGGTCGGCGTAATCAACATTCAACATCGCGAGCCCCATACTCACTCGGAGCGTGAGATTCAGTTGATTTCGACGATCGGGTTTTTGGTCGGGCCGGAGATCGACATTGTCCGGCGGGACGACGAAAGCTCAAGAATTGTTGAACCGACGCGTGCCCGGAAAATGGTTCAGGAAGCAACGCGAGTCTTGCAGCGCGACTTGGGAATCAGCGAAGAAGAGGCCTTCCTCGCATTGCAGAAGCAAAGCACGGAGCGGCGCAAATCGATGCGGGAAATCGCCGATGCCATCTTGCTGAGCGACGAAATCAAGAGTGCGCCAAACGCCGCAGGCGAAGTTTCGTAGTTCTCCGTGTCGCAGTGAAACGCACCGAGAGATGCTGCGTCAGGCTTTCACCGAGGATCCGAGCAGAAAGAGCAGCAGGCACCCGCACCTAGTCATCCTTCTCGCCTCTTACCTCCGCGAAGAACTCAATTTCAATCGAACTCTCCCTGCAACTTGGCACCAGCTCGGCGCGTAGTACACTGAGGAGATGCCAATGGGTTCAGAAAATGGCGCGGCAGTGCGCGCGGAGCACGTCGCGAAGCATTATCAGATGGGCGAGACCCTCGTGCGGGCCGTGGACGACGTCTCAATTGCGGTTCAGGCTGGGGAATTTGTAGCGCTGCTGGGCAGTTCGGGGTCGGGCAAGTCGACCATGATGAATCTGATTGCGGGCCTGGATCGGCCTAGCGCCGGAGCGATCTACGCGCACGGAAAGAACCTGGCGGAAATGGATTCCGCCGAACTTGCTAAGCATCGCAGCCAAACGATTGGTATGGTTTTCCAGGCCTTCAATCTGCTCCCGCGGATGACTCTTGCCGAAAATGTCGAATTGCCGCTGCGGCTAGCCGAGGTTGAACGCGACGAGCGCGGGCCCCGCGTCAGCGCAGCCATTGAACGCGTCCACCTGTCGGGCCGCGCGAATCACCGACTGGCCGAACTCTCTGGAGGCGAACAACAACGCGTGGCGCTGGCGCGTGCGCTCGTGAACAAACCAACCATTCTGCTCGCGGACGAGCCCACCGGCAACCTCGATAGCAAAACCGGCGACGAAATCATGGCCTTGATCACCGAAATAAATCAGTCCGGCGTAACCGTCTTGATGGTGACGCACGATCAGGCACGTGCCGAAAAGTACGCGCGTCGAATGATCATTATGAGAGATGGAAAAGTGGTAAGCGACGGAGACCGCCCATGAAGCTGCGCGATTTGACGGAACTTGCCGGGCGCAATCTGCGCGAAGCGGCATTGCGCAATTCATTGACCACGCTGGGAATCGGCGTAGGCGTTGCATCGCTCGTGGCGATTCTGTCGCTGGGCGTGGGCCTGCAGCAACTCGCTAATAAGCGCCTCACGAATTCCGGGCTGTTCAACGCGGTCATTGTAATGTCTCGGCAGAACTTCCGCGGCGGATTCGGCCGCGCTCGTGGAACCGAACAGGCCGATGCCACCCCGCCGCGCCCGCTCGACGAAGACGCGCGCAAGGAACTCGCGCAGATTCCCGGCGTCGTGGAAGTTTATCCCGAGGTGAGATTCCCGACCGGAATCAAATTCAATGACAACACATATCCCACCGTCGTCGCGGGCGTGCCGCAGTCCAGCAAGGGAAGCGGAGCCTACGACGGCATTCAAGGTTCTTTCTTCTCCGGGCCGGACGCACAGGAGGCGATTCTCCAGGTCGAGCTTGCCAAGCAGCTCTCGAACAACCCAAATTCTTTGATCGGCCAGAGCATCATCCTGAATTACGCCGAACGCCAGGCGTTGCCGTCCTCTTCAGACGGCGGAATCTCCGGCGGCTTTTCAGTCGTGCCCCATGAAGAAAAATTGAAAATTGTGGGAATCATCTCCACGGAGCCGACGACAGGTGCAGGCGGCTTCGGCCAAGTGAGGCTGATCATTCCACTCGATGTTGCGGAGAAGCTCGAGGCCGCGCAGGCAAATGATCTCCGTTCTGTCCTCGGCAGCAGCGGCGGGCGCCCGAACTTTGCGAGCCTCACGGTAAAAGTAAACGATCCGTCTCAAGTGGAGGCTGTGGAAGACAACATTAAAGCGCGAGGCTTTGGCGCATTTTCCTTGCTCGACGCGTCTAAGAACCTTACGCTGATTTTCAGCGTTTTCGATACGTTTTTCGGTTCGTTTGGCGGATTAGCCTTAGTAGTGGCGTCGCTCGGAATCGTGAACACGCTTGTAATGGCGATTCTGGAGCGCAGGCGCGAAATCGGCATTTTGAAGGCACTCGGCGCTTCCGATGGCGACGTGAAAAAGTTGTTCTTCACGGAAGCAGGCTGCATGGGCCTTTTGGGCGGAGTTTTCGGAGTCGTGCTTGGATGGGGCATCGGCCGCGGCATCAATTTTGGAGCGAACGTTTATTTGCACCGCCAGAATTTGCCCAGCATCGAGCTGACGGCTGTTCCCATATGGATGGTGATTTTTGCGATTGCGATTTCGATCGGTGTGAGCCTGGCGGCCGGGCTTTATCCGGCGTCGCGCGCAGCCAAGCTAAATCCGGTCGAGGCGCTACGGTATGAGTAGACGCGAGCGCCGCGAGCGCTTTACTCCATTTGGCGCACTAGCGGTCTCTGTGATTATCGCTCTTCTCAGCGCTGTCATCGCTGTGCCGCAATCAGGCGTAGCAGGAGCCGCCCCGCGCCAAGCTGCCGGAGCCTCCGGCCGAGGCCGCGCCGAATGCCGTGACGTGAAGAGCAAAATCCTGCGGCGGCCGGTTCCTTACTGTATTTTCCTTCCTCCCACCTACGACTCGAATACGGCACAAAAGTATCCTGTCCTCTACTTCCTGCACGGCCTTGGCGAAAACGAACAAGTCCTGCTCAACTCAGATGGCTGGCAGATCATCGAGCAGGCGTGGGCGGACAAAACGCTCGGCGAATTCATTATCGTAGCGCCTGCCGCTGGCCGCTCCTTTTACATCAATTCAAAGGACGGCAAGGTCCGCTACGAGGACTTCTTCATCCAGGAATTTCTCCCGATCATCGAAAAGAATTACCGGATTCGCGCGACCCGCACAACGCGCGGCCTCGACGGCATCTCCATGGGTGGCTATGGCGCCCTGCGTTTTGCATTCAAATATCCCAAGCTCTTCGGGTCTGTGAGTGCCCACAGCGCTGCACTAATCGAGCGTCCTCCAACCGTGCAAATCAATCCGCAACAGCAAGCGGCGGTAACTCGCCTTGTCGGAACGGCTTTTGGCGTGCCATTTGACCGCGCCTATTGGAATCGCGAAAGCCCTTTCACAATCGTCCGCGATAGCCCAAAACCCATCGGCCTGAAAATCTATTTCGACTGTGGAACGGAAGACGATTTCGGTTTCAATGTGGGCGGGCAACAATTCCACGACCTCCTCCAGAAACGCGGTATTCCCAATACCTTTCATCTCTATCCGGGCGGACACAACTGGATGTATTTCGCTGAGCATTTTCCCGATTCCCTTGAGTTTGAATCCAGGGCATTTGGCCTCGCTGCGGGGCAATAGTTCTTCTCGTTGGGGGCGTGGCGTATGGCTATCCTGCGGGCGTCCGCGCGCGTCCAAACCAGAAGGCGAAAGGGGAAAAATCGCCGCCTTTTACTGGCAAAAAGCTCGGTCGGTTCCAATAAAGAACTTGATTCAAAACAAGAATCGGTTATATGCTCAGCGCGTTCGTTCGGCTCAATAGTGGCAAGTTTACTGTCTGCGCGTGTGCATTGATGCACACAACACGTAGCGCAGCGATGCGGCTCCCGGCCGGGCGCTGGCGCGCATTAAGTCGGTAAGAGGATTCTGGGGGGACAAGATGCGACGGATTTTCGCTGCGGTGGTAGTTTGTCTGTTTGGCACGTCGGTTTGGGTCTCAGTCGCGCGAAGCCAATCGGAGTCCAAAGCCGAATGGGTCACAAACGGCGGCGATATGCAGCGCACTGGGTGGCAAAAAAACGAAACCAAAATTTCTCCGTCCTCCGTCAAAAACTTCCAACTCCTCTGGACGTCCAAAACCGATAACAAGCCGATGGGCCTTGCTGGGTTGCTGGAGCCTGTGATTGTTTCCGGCGTGAGCACGCCGGAGGGCACTAAGCAGCTTGCGATCGTCGCAGGCAGCTCGAATACTCTGACGGCAATTGACACTGAGACAGGCAAGATGGTGTGGCACAAGGATTTTGAATGGCTGTCGCCCGATCCGCAGTCACAGGCTTTTCGCGGTTTCATTTGCGAAAACGCGGACACGGCATCGCCCGTCGCAAATGCCGAGGGCTCCAATCCGCGGCTCGTATATACAATGACGGCCGACGGTTTTCTGCACACGGTAAATGCAGCCACTGGTGAGGAGGCGAAGAAGGCGATCCAGGTTTCGCCTCACGCCTATATCAAAGCGAATGGCCTCAATCTCTATAAGGACACCATTTTCACGATTTCCGGCCAGGGCTGCGGCAGTAGCGCCGGACGCAATCCCAACACGGTCTATGCCGTCGACCTCGAAACGGGTCAAACCACTCAAATGCAGCCCGGGCAATCCGGGATGTGGGGCGTTGCCGGAGTAGCGATCGCTCCGGACGGCATGGTGTATGCCGAGACAGGCGACGGTGCCTACGACGTGGCCACTAAGCGCCTTTCCACGAGCGTGCTGCAAGTCGACCCGGCAACCACTCAGATCAAGAACTATTACACGCCGGATAACCACGAATGGCTCACCGAGCGTGATATGGACATGAACTACACACCCTCGATTTTCCCGTATAAGGGACGCGAGTTGCTCATCGCGTCGGGAAAAGAGGGGCGGTATTACCTGCTCGACACCAAAACGATGGGCGGTCCGAATCATGAAACACCGCTTTATAAGACGCCGCTCGTCTCGAATACCAATGTGAATTTCCAGACGGAAGGAAGCTGGGGAAGTGGCGCCACATGGGAAGACAGTAAGGGAACGCGTTGGTATTTGGCTCCGATCGGCGGGCCGCTGAATCCGCAAATCAAATTCCCGGTGAACGATGGACCGATTCCGGACGGTTCAACGATCGCCTTCAAAGTCGAGGACGTGAACGGCAAGCCGGAGATGGTACCCGCTTGGGTTTCATGCGATATGGTGACGGCGGAAACACCTGTGATCACGAACGGAGTGGTGTTCGCACTGGCTGCCGGCGAATTTACCGGTCAGGGCCACGATGGCGGAACGGGCCTGTGGACAGCAGAAGAGCGCGTGGCGCGATCGGTGCCGGCGATTTTGTATGCGCTTGATGGACAGACGGGGAAAGTGCTTTGGTCGAGCGGCCACGAGATCGGATCGTTTTTGCATGAAGGCGGCATGGCTGTCGCGGATGGCCGCGTGATTTTCGGCACGAACGACGGAACGGTTTATTGTTTCGGGCTTCGCTGAACGCCCGCCACGCTGAACTTTCCAGGCGTTTGGTTTTCGCAGCATCGGTTCATGACAACACGGCGTCAGGGGGATTTTGTTATGCGGAGATTCGCTTCTGTGGCAGCGATCTGTTTAGGGTGTTCTCTTATCGCAGCCGGTTTGGTCTACGCACAGGGCCGCGGCGGAGGTTCTTGGTCCACGGCGGGCGGTGATGCCCAGCTCACGGGATTTCAGCACACTGAGCCGCGCCTTACGCGCGACACCGTCAAAAACATGAAATTCCTCTGGAAGATTAAGCTCGGTTCCCAGCCCGTCACGGAAGCGAGCGAGCCTCTCTTCGCCGGCCACACAATCACAAACGCGGGCTTTAAGGATATGGTGGTTGTCCTTGGCCCTGGGAATACTCTCACCAACGTCGATTACGAACTCGGCACGATTCTCTGGCAGCGCTCGGTCGCAGGTGCCTTAAAGGTAACCGCTGCCTGTCCGAATAGTCAACTTTCGCAATTCATCGTTCAGCCTGCCGCGACTTTCGGCGGTGGCCGCGGCCGTGGTCGCGCTGCCGCTGGCCGCGGTGCGCCCGGAGCTCGAGGAGCGGCACCAGCAGTCCTTGGCCCTCCACCAAATCCTGCTGCCACAACTCCACGCGTGGGCGGTAACCTGGCAAGCGGCGTCGGCTTCGGCGGTCTGCGCGGCATCTTCGTTCTCACGCCCGATGGAAATCTGCATGAACAGGAATTGAATAATGGCTGGGATTACGGCGATCCAGTCAAATTCATGCTGCCCGGTGCCGATCTCGGCGCGCCGGCAATTGAGGGGACCAGGATCTATGCTTCTGCCGGTGGCACCTGCGCCGGATCAGGCAATGGCGTGTACGGGCTTGATATGGCGAACGACTCCTACGGAAAGGTTTCGTTTGACAGTGGCAATATCCCTGTGACCGGCACAGATGGTCCCGCGCTCAGCTTGGATAACAACACGCTTTTCGTCGCCACGGGCAATGGCTCTGGCGATGCCCACGCCAATAGTGTTCTGGCCCTGGACGCGAAAACGATGCAGGTGAAGGATTATTTCACACCGAATGGTGCGGCTGGCAAGACCGATATAGACGTCAGCCCCGTCGTGTTCTCCTATAAGGGCAGCGAAGTTGTCGCAGCCTTTGTCGCCGGCGGGCGCTTGGCGCTGCTGGACGGGACGTCGCTCGGCGGTTCGGATCACCACACGCCGCTTGCGATCACGCCTGCGCTCTCGAAGGATGGAGGCAGGGGCGCCTGGGGACGTCTTGCAAGCGCCGAGGACTCCAACGGAACTCGCTTCGTCTACGTTTCCGTCAACGGTCCTCTAGCAACGGATGCGAAACTCCCGACAAAGAACGGCGTCGTGACGGATGGCGCAATCGTTGCATTCAAAGTCGAAGGCGATAGCGGAGCTCCGAAGCTAACGCCGGTCTGGGTGTCACCGAATGTGGCAAATCCTTCACCGGCTTCGATTGTGATGACTGCGGCTCCGCCAAACGTAGACAATTTCGGTCAACCTGTGGCTGAGCCTTCCACGACGCCTCCCGCCGTAAAGACAGGTGGGATCGTCTTCACCTTGGCTGAAGGTGAGCCGGGAAAGACCAACGCAAGGCTGTATGGTTTTGACGCAGAGACGGGCGCGCAAATATATTCGTCGGCAGAAGAGATCGGTTCTGCCGCAAAACATGCTGGCATCGCGATCAGTGGCGCCCATGTTGTGTTCTTGGCGTCTGACAACACTCTCTATAGCTTCGGCATCGCATACGAGAAGAATTAGTCGGCACGACGCGCGTTTGTTGGCGTGATTGCGCCTTGCATTGCCCCGCGCGTGAAAGGTAACTGCTTCGAGTTCTGGCAACGAACCCAACTTCTTCGAGGGGGAAAATAACCAGTATGGTCGATCGATCGAGCATTCAAGATGCGATAGGTGCGGGCGGCGGGATCCTGAGGCTGGAGCCTTGCTGGGTGCCACGTTCCTTTATGATCCCGGGCCGCCGGCTGCGTCTGCATCCGGATGATCTTTATGCTTTTGGCGGACACCGTGGCGGAATCAACGAGCGCTGGTTTTCGTCGACCACCAAAGCGTCGAACGGGCCACTCACCACCGAAGACGAAGGGTTGAGCTACGTTCATCCGCCGGCTGGGAAGAGATTTCTTCTGAAGGACGCCGTCGAGGTCGCGGGCGATGCGCTCCTCGGCGCGGACGTAATGCAGCGCGAAAAGGGCTGGAACCTCCTTTGCAAATTCTTCGACAATATGGGCCCGATTCCACATCACATGCATCAGAACGATGAGTT
Organism: Candidatus Acidiferrales bacterium; assembly: GCA_050746865.1. GTDB lineage: Bacteria > Acidobacteriota > Terriglobia > Acidiferrales > UBA7541 > Palsa-295. Next base: position 10,148 of record JBOGMU010000151.1, on the reverse strand, counting down.
TGCGAAGAAGGTTGGGCAAAAGGGCAAGCCTGAGGCATATTACTTTCCGCCGCAGTACAACCAGATCGACAACAATTTCCCGCACACCTACATGGGCCTCGAACCGGGCACCACGAAAGAGCAGATTCGCCGTTGCCTCGAGGATTGGAATAAGGGCGATAACAAGATTCTGTTGCACTCACGCGCGTACCGGCTCGAACCCGGTGCAGGATGGCAGATCGATCCGGGCATTTTGCATGCGCCCGGCTCGCTGGTCACCTACGAGCCGCAGGTGAATAGCGATGTCTTTGCCATGTTCCAGTCGGAAGTGGAGGGTCGCATTGTGGATTGGGCTTTGCTCACGAAAGACGTGCAGCCCCAGTATCATAAAGATCTGGACCATCTGGTCAGCATGCTCGACTGGGACGCGAACGTGAACCCGGAGTTTGCCAAGAGCAACAAGACATTCCCGAAGCCGGTGAAGTCCATGGCCGAGATGGAATCGTGCGGTTATCGCGAAAATTGGGTGACGTACGGCTCCGGCTACTATTCGGCCAAGGAATTGACCGTTCTGCCGAAGCGCACCGTGACAATTAAAGACGCCGCCGCGTATGGAATGATCGTTACGCAAGGGCATGGCACTCTCGGCAAGCACGGAATATCCGCGCCGACCATGATTCGGTTCGGGCAGTTGACCGAAGACGAGTTTTTTGTCACGGCGGATGCGGCCAAAGCGGGCGTTCGGATCGGAAATGCCAGCGAGAGCGACCCCCTTGTGATTCTGAAGCATTTTGGCCCTGGAAATCCTGACGCAGAACCTCTGCGCAAAATGAAATAGGGAGCGGTGAACATGGCGACAGCACAGCACAAAAAACCTGCGATTCACAATGCGATGTGGCCGGGTTTGGTTGGCAAAGGGCCGGACTCTGAGCCGCCAATCGATCTTGACACGATGCTCAAGCTAACCGCACAGGCGGAAGTCGACGGGCAAAAGTTTGACGGTGTCGATCTTTTCCTTTCCCTTCCTCACACGGATATCGACTCAACAGACGATCAGCTCAAGCAGCTTGCCGACAAGTTGGCCGGCATGAACCTTGTCGCTGGATCTCTCGTCGCGCCGGTTTGGCCTCCCACGGGTGGTGGCTCTGCGATGGGAGCGGTGAATGATCGTCAGCAATTTCTCACGCAGGTGCGCAAGGCTTGCGCAATCGGCAAAAAACTGCGCGATCTCGGCATTCGCAAATACGGCGTGGTGCGCATCGATTCGGCATCGAGTCCGTCCGATTGGTCGAAGGACCCGAGAGGAAATCAGAAGCTGATTGCCGATACGTTCCGTGAAGCGTGCACGATTGCAGAAGGATTCGGTGAGCGGCTCGCGGCTGAAGGAGAAATCTGCTGGGGAGGCATGCACGGCTGGAAGCACATGGTCGAGCTGCTTGAAATGGTTGGCAAGCCGAAGACAATCGGTTTCCAAGCGGACATGGCGCACACAATGCTCTATACGATGGGTTACAACTCCCCGGAAAGCCGCCTGCTGCCCGAAAACTACGACTGGAAGGATAAAGAAGTCCTCTGGAATGCGCTGCGCACGGTCACGAAGGCGCTCCGCCCTTGGACGATCGACTTCCACGTGGCGCAAAACGACGGCACGGTGAAAGGCTCCGGCTCGCACGATAAGACCGGCAGGCACTGCCCACCGAACGACCCAAACGGCAAGCTCGACATCGTAAAGGTCGCCGGCTTCTGGATGGAGGACGAGAGCGGCAAGCCGACGAAAGCGTTTCAGCACATCTGCTGGGACGGCTGCATGTTTCCGAACGCCACGATGCTCGCAGCGGATACGTGGCGCCAGGTTCTGGCCACATTGATCAAGGTTCGTGACGCTCACGGCTGGGACTGAGGTCCGTGTTTTCTCCGGGGCGCGGTTTCGGCTGCTTAGATTATTGGTTTGCTTCGTATCGTAAGAATCGGACGCGGAAAGTCCCGCCCGCGTTTGAACGCTGATAAAATGTAAACTGGCGGCCTTGTCGCTAGGAGGATCGGAAGCGGCCGATGCGATGAGTGCGGAAGGAAGGATTTCTAATCGACAGTGCCGCGATTAGAAATCTACCTAACTCCTTGAAAACACAAGCCGGACCAAATTTCTAATCGACAGTAAACGACTGGTTTTTGAAAAGACGGCGAAACCAAAGACGGGGAGAGGCAGATCGTGGCAAAGAGAAAAGACCTCAACGTTGGACTTGTCGGCTACGGGTTCATGGGCCGCACGCATTCGAACGCTTTCCTGCAAGCGCCACGCTTTTTCGAAACGCCCTATCAGCCGGTGCTCAAGGCGCTCTGTGCCCGCAATCCCGATCGCGCCAAAGCCTTCGCCGAAAACTGGGGATACCAGTCCGTCGAGGCGGATTGGCGCAAACTGGTCGAGCGCAAAGATATCGATCTGATTGATATCGCGAGTCCGAACGACACACACCTCGAAATCGCCGTTGCTGCCGCCAAAGCGGGCAAGATGGTCATGTGCGAAAAGCCTCTCGGCCGGACGGCCGCCGAAGCCAAGCAGATGCTGGATGCAGTCGAAAAGGCGAATGCGCCAAATATGGTTTGGTACAACTACCGGCGCGTCCCGGCCGTCGTGCTGCTGAAAAATCTTCTGGACGAGGGCCGCTTCGGCCGCATCTTTCATTATCGTTCCCAATTTTTGCAGGACTGGACGATCTCTCAGGATCTGCCGCAGGGCGGTGAAGGCTTGTGGCGTCTTGACGTGTCTGTTGCAGGCAGCGGCGTGACAGGTGACCTGCTGGCGCACAATATAGACATGGCGATGTATCTCAACGGTCCGATCACCGAAGTTACCGCGATGACGGAAACATTCATCAAAGAGCGCAAACACAACCTCACCGGAAAAGTTCAGCCGGTAGGTATCGATGACGCAAGCGCATTCCTTTGCCGGTTCCAGAATGGCTCAATGGCGCTCTTCGAAGCGACGCGTTATGCTCGCGGCCACAAAGCTCTGTTCACGCTGGAAATCAACGGCGAGAAGGCATCAGCGTCGTGGGACTTGCACGACCTGCATCGGCTCGAATATTTCGATCATCGCGACGAAAGCCGCCTGCGCGGCTGGAAGAGCGTTCACATTACGGACGGCGATCATCCATATATGAAGCACTGGTGGGTCCCCGGCCTGCAGATCGGCTACGAGCACACCTTTATCCATCAAGTCGCGGATTTCCTCGAGGCTGTTGCTAATGGCAAATCGGCCGCGCCCACGTTCCGCGATGGCTTGGCAACCGATTACGTCACGGACGCCGTCCTGAAGTCGGCCAAATCGAAGCAATGGGAAAAAATTCCCGCGTAAATGTCGAACCATCTATAGGGGCGCTGCTTGCTGCGCCCCGCGTGCTCCGCGAGGCAAATCTTGCCCAATACAACTTACCGAGGCCGCCGCGCAGTTTTTATTGAGAACGAAAATCTTCGCGTAACCGTCACAGAAGAGGGTGGCCATGTGGCGGAACTTCTCGATAAGCGCACGGGCGTGAATCCGCTATGGACGCCGCCATGGTCAAGCATTGAACCCTCGATCTATTCCGCAGCAAAATTTCCCGAATACGGCGCTAGCGGCGAGGCAAAGCTGCTCGCTGGTATTCTCGGACACAATTTGTGTCTCGATATCTTCGGCGGTCCCTCTGCGGAAGAGGCGGCAGCCGGAATGGAGCCGCACGGAGAAGGCTCGATCGTGCGTTACGAAACTATCGACAGCGGCACGACCCTCGAAATGCGCGCAACGTTTCCGCTGGCCCAGATTCAATTTGAACGGCGTATCGAATTGCATCAGGCAAACGTCCGATTCCGGGAAACAGTTAGAAATCTTGTGGGCGCTGACCGGCCGATTGGTTGGACGCAACACGTGACGCTCGGTCCTCCCTTTCTCGAGCGTGGGAGCACGCAGTTTCGTGCGTCAGCAACTCATTCCGTTGCGCTGGGCGGCGACTTCAGCCCGGCGAATTACCTGAAGAGCGGCGCCGAGTTCGAATGGCCAAACGCTCCGCTTAAAGATGGCGGCACATGCGATTTGCGCGTGCTTAATAGCGCCACCATTTCGGGAGCATACACGGCCCACTTGATGGAATCGACCCGCGAGCACGCGTTTTTTACAGCTTTCTCTCCTTCGTTAAAAGTTGCGATCGGCTACATTTGGAAAACGAGAGACTTTCCATGGATGGGGATCTGGGAAGAGAATTGCAGCCGCACGCACGCGCCCTGGAACGGCAAGGCGATCACGCGCGGAATGGAATTTGGCGTCTCACCGTTTCCCGAATCGCGCCGTGAAATGGTCGAGCGGGGGAAGACGTTTGGCGTGCCGGGATTTCGCTGGCTTCCAGCAAAGGCAACGCTCAAAGCCGAATATTGGGCCTCGGTCCGAACGGAGCAGACCACGCCTGAATCGATGAGTTGGCCTTCGCTATCGAGCTAGTGCCCGGCGGTGCTAGCCGCGCTGTCGGAGAACGTGAGGAGGTTCTTCTCGGAGTCGATGTAATTCGCGTCGACACCGGGCACCTTCTTCAAATCGTCAAGCGTTTTGAAATCGCCGTGCTGCTGGCGATAGGCGACGATTGCTTCCGCTTCCTTTTCCGGCATTCCCAGCCAGCTGCGAAGATTCATCGCAGTCGCTTTGTTGATATTTACCTTCGCAGGCATGGGGCCGAAGTTCGTCACTAGGTACTGAAGAATTGCGCTGAAGTCGTCGTTGCTGCCCTGAGCGCCGTTTTGGATCATCTGATTCAAGAGGTCCGTCCAGCCGCCCTCATCCAAATTGTGACCGATCACATTGTCCGGTGCATGGCACGATGAACAAGTCTGAAGGAAGATATTTTTTCCCGGACCCGCAGGCCAAGGGTCTACCGGCGTCGTGCTAGCCTGCGCCGGCGCGGACGCAGCGGAAGGAGACGTGCTTGCTCCGGTTGAATCGGCGCCAGAGGGCGAAGGCGTCTGGGACTGCGGCGCCGTTTGACTCGCTTGTGATGGTGGTGCTTGCGAGGATGGCGCGCTTTGCGAGGTCAGAACGGACGCCCCCATTAGCAGCACCGATCCGGCAAAGCAAATTGCGGTTATTTTCCCCAAAGAAAGCGTCATAGCCATGTCACCCGAGAAAGTATGTAAAATAAGGCGCTTACGCCCATAAATGCTGATACTTTACCCATTCAAATCATACACGGATTCGCTGTCGCGCGGAACTGTAAAGCCTTGTGTCAGACAGTGTATTTGACGCTCTAAAATGCGAGGGTGGTACGGGATTGCCTGTTCCAATTCTTGACGCAGATTTGATCTCGAAATCCTTCGAGGGCGTGCGTGCGCTCAAAGGCGTTTCATTCGAGCTACTCAGCGGCGAAGTCCACGCCCTCATCGGGGAAAACGGGGCGGGGAAGTCGACCCTCATCAAGATCATGACGGGTGCCCTGATCGCCGACTCAGGCACGCTGTCTATCGGCGGTCAGACTGTAGCTCGCAATAGTCCAAGTGTTGCACGAGCCCTAGGTATCGCAGCGATTTACCAGCAGCCATCCCTTTTCGGTCATCTGACTGTTGCGGAAAACATCGCGCTCACGCTCGAAGAAACCGGTCCCTGGCGACGCGTCAATTGGAAGGCCCGCAGGGAACGAGCGCGCGCGCTGATGGAAAAAGCAGGAGCGTCCATCGATCCGGAACGTCTGGTAAGCACTTTGAGTATGCCGGAGCAACAGATCGTAGAGATTGCCAAGGCGATAGGCGCAAACGCACGGATTGTGATCATGGATGAGCCGACCGCTTCGCTCACCGAACGCGAAGTCGAGAGCCTCTTCAAAGTGATCGCTGAATTGAAAGCTCAAGGTGTGGGGATCATTTATATCTCGCACCGGCTGGAGGAGATTTCAAAAGTCGCCGACCGCATTACCGTGCTCCGCGATGGCGAGGCGATAGCAACACGAGATGCTCCATCCGTGGATCGCGCGAAGCTGATTCAGTTAATGGTCGGACGCACGGTGAGCGCCGTGTTCCCGAAGCGAACGGTAGAGCAAGGCGGCGTGATGCTCGAGCTGCGCGGAATTTCAAGCCGCGCCGCGGGCGTGAGCAATGTGTCCCTGGAAGTACGTAAGGGTGAAATTCTCGGGATAGCGGGGCTCGTTGGATCAGGGCGCACCCAACTAGCGGAGACCATCTTTGGACTGACACCGCCGGATTCAGGGGAAATGTTGATCGCAGGCGCGCCCATCCACGTGCATAGACCTGCCGATGCTATCCGCAATGGCATCGGTTACGTCCCAGAGGATCGGCGCAAACATGGTGTGATTTTGGAGATGCCGATTACGGCGAATACCAGCCTTGCGGACTTGGATGGCGTTTCGCGTGGCGGCCTGATTAACTCGGCCGACGAAAGCGCAATGGCGGAGCGCTTCGTCGAGCAGCTTCGAATCAAAACGTCGTCCGTACATGCGAACGCCGGAACGCTGTCTGGCGGCAATCAACAGAAAGTCGCGCTTTCGCGTTGGCTGGCGACAAATCCCAAGATTTTGATCCTGGATGAGCCTACGCAAGGCGTTGACGTGGGTTCCAAATCGGAGATTCATGCGCTGATGGGCGACCTCGCGGAGCGAGGACTGGCGATCGTAATGATTTCGTCGGAACTTCCTGAAGTGCTCGGGATGAGTGATCGAATCGCTGTGATGCGCGATGGAACCATCGTCGGCGTCGTTCCGCGCGAAGCGGCGACGCAGGAAAAGATTTTATCGTTAGCCTTTGGCCATGCTTTAGCGGGAGAAATGGCGTGATTCCCGTTAGAGGCTGTCAATGAAGCGATACGGTCAGGAGATTTCGGTAGCCATTGCCATAGCCGCATTGGCGGCGGTCTTGGCATTTGTCGCTCCGGCGTATTTCTCAGGCGAAAATCTCTCGGACCTTTTCCTTTCAAACATGCCCGTGCTGGTTGTTGCTATTGGCATGACATTGGTGATTCTTACAGCCGAAATCGATGTATCCGTCGGTTCTATTTTCGCGATTTGCGGCGTTGCGGCGGGCGTCATCGCGAAAGCGGGCGTACCAGTCCTGATTGCATGTTTGGCTGCCTGCGGGATAGGCGCTGCGCTTGGTGCTTTAAATGGCGCTCTCGTGGCCTACGTACGTATTCCGTCAATTGTCGTGACGCTCGCGACCATGACAGCTCTGCGCGATGGGTTGCGCTGGGGCACGCAGGGTGCTTGGGTTGAAAGTCTCCCGCCCGCGTTTCAATGGTTTGGATTGACGCAAGCATCGTATCCGATTGCGGCACTGGTGACAGCGGTCGTGCTCGTCGGTGCCGTGGGATGGGGACTACGGAATCTAGCCGCGGGACGGGCGATATACGCGACTGGTTCAAACGCGGAAGCGGCGCGCGTAACCGGAATCAACACGCGGCGCGTAGTGTTTTTGGTTTTTGTTGCCACGGGAGGCTTGACGGGATTGGCGGCCGTATTCAACTCCGTGCGCTTCAACCAGATTCCCAGTAATGCGGGGCTTGGATTGGAGCTGAAGGTCATCGCTGCGGTAGTTGTGGGTGGTACGGCGATCACGGGCGGGCGCGGCAGCATCGCGGGGACTGTGCTGGGCGTGGTGCTGCTCGGCGCCATCGGGCCGGCTCTGATTTTCCTGGGTACGAGTGCCTACTGGGAATTGGCGTTGCAAGGCGTAGTGATTCTGGCGGCGATCACGATTGAGGCGTTGCGCAGTCGCGCGGAAACGAGGCAAGGGGGCCTTGCTGCGCACCGAATCTAAGTCCTGGCGAGCGCGCTTTTCGCCGAACGGCGAACATGTGCTGGTGCTCGCGCTTCTGGCCGAAATCGCGATTTTTTCGGCGAGCGCGCAGAATTTCTTCACTACGGCGAATTTCTTCGAGATTCTCCGCTTCAGCGTCGAGCTTGGGCTCTTATCGATCGCAGAAACTGCTGTGATTCTTACTGGCGGGATCGATCTTTCCGTGGGATCAATGATGGGGCTGGCCGCCGTGGTCTTTGCCGGTGCGTGGCAGAATTTGCACGTTTCTCTTGCCACTGCTGCGATCATTGCACTTGCTACTGGACTGGCAGGCGGCGGACTCAATGCGCTTCTGATCACGCGATTCGACTTGCCGCCGCTAATTGTGACACTGGGCACGTACTCCATGTTTCGCGGCATCGCTGAAGGGATCACGCATGGCGCGGTGAACTTCACGAACTTCCCGAGTTCGTTTCTGTTCCTAGGGCAAGGCTATTTCTGGGGAGTGATCCCGGCGCAGTTGCCGCTTTTTGTGCTGATTTTTACCGGCTATTTTGTGCTCGTCCATCGTTCGATCATCGGGCGCGCACTCTATGCAATCGGATTTACGTCAAGCGGCGCACGATACGCGGGAATCCCAGTGCGCCGGCGAATCGGACTCGTTTACGTACTGGCTGGATTGGTGTCGAGCCTCGCCGCAATTATTTTCGTCGCGCATCTCGGCCAGACGCGAGCCGACACGGGGACAGGATATGAACTCTATGCGATTACGGCGGTCGTTCTGGGCGGGACGTCGGTCTTTGGCGGCCGAGGAACTATTTGGGGCACGCTGTTAGGGCTTCTGGCTCTTTCGGTGCTGCAAAACGGCATTCAATTAGCGGCCCTGCCTTCGGAACTGACAGGTGTTCTGACCGGCGCGTTGCTCATCATTGTGCTTAGTGTCGATTGGTTGCGCACACGAACGAGGAGAATTTTGGTATCTTCTGCTGAAGCGGCAAGTCTGGAGGAAACGGATTCCGTGAAGAACAGTCAAGTTGCCGTCTTATGTGCCGCGGCGCTAATAGGTGCCGCAATCGTTGCCGCGACGAATGTTTGGTTGGTGCATTCGCTGCGCTCAAATTTATCGGGTAGCGGAACCGTTCACGTGGCGAGTGGACCTGCGCCGGCTCCGAATGGGCACCGAGTTACTGTGGCGATGATGCCGAAGGCCAAGGGAGACCCGTATTTCGTGAGCTGCCGGGGCGGGGCAGAGGAGGCGGCGAAAGAACTTGGCATCAATCTCATTTGGGACGGGCCGACGAGCTTGGATGCAGCGCGTCAGAATGAGGTGGTGGAGGACTGGATTACCAGGCAAGTAGACGTGATTGCGGTGGCGGTAGAGAACAAGGCAGGAATTTCGACTGTGCTGCGGAAGGCAAGAGCGCACGGGATTGGCGTGCTCACATGGGACGCGGATGCGGAACCGGACGCGAGAGACTACTTTGTGAACCAGGCGACACCGGAGGGTATTGCGAATACCCTCACCGATGAGGCGGCGCGGCTGCTTGGCGGCAAAGGAACGTTTGCCATCATTACAGGAGCACTCAGTGCCGAGAATCAGAATCAGTGGATCGCGTTCATAAAAAAGAGGATGGCCAACAAGTATTTAGGGCTGAAGCTTGCGACGATCCTGCCCAGCGACGATGACCGGGATAAGGCGTTTGCGCAGACGCAGACCATTCTGAAAGTCTATCCGGATGTGAAGCTGGTGATGGCGATCTCGGCGCCCGCAGTGCCAGGAGCCGGCGAGGCGATTCGGCAGTCCGGACGGAAGGACGTCGACGTGATCGGGCTGTCATTACCTAGTATTTGCAAGCCTTACGTCCATGATGGGAGCGTACAGACTGTGGTGCTTTGGAATACGCATGACTTGGGCTATGCGACGGTCTATGCGGCTTATCTGCTTGCAAACAAAAGGATTGCGGCTGGTGCGAAGTCCATTCAGGCGGGGCGGCTTGGGACCCTGCAGATCAAGGGCGACCAGATCATTTTGGGAGCGCCGCTGATCATTAATAAGAGCAACATCGATAGCCTGGATTTTTAGCGTTGGCGCCGTTGAAAAAGTCCCCCTTTTTTCTCGATTAGAAATCGATTCCGTGTTGATGCTATGGGGTTTAGGGCGAATTCTAATCGGGGCTTCTCGATTAGAATTCTGCGATCACGAGCGATTGGAATTGTTTGGATGTCGTAGACAGGAACCACAGTCAGCATAACGTAACAAGTTTAGCATATTATTACAACGATATTTGTGCGCCAACGGAGACAGCTGCCACGTGCGCAGAAGTGCCAAAATTGTCCTGAAATGGCAGCTAAACATCGCTAAAACGCAGAATTTTGGCGCGAAATGGCTCGATTGGCGCCTTAAAAAC
>JBOGMU010000150.1:0-2308 GCA_050746865.1 Candidatus Acidiferrales bacterium | reverse complement strand
CTTGCGCGGCGAGAAAGGCTGCGCACACCGAATCCCGCCTGGGAATGCAAGACGTGGCGGCGCAAAGAAAACCCCGCACCCGTTGCAAAACGCGCAACGAGTGCGGCACCCTCGCATGTGACGTGAGGCTCAGTATCGATCCGGTGTAGTCGCGCGTTATGATACTTTCGATTGGATGCGCCACCCGCCAAACCTGCCGCGCTGAAGGCCGCGGCGCTACATTTAAACCTGACGGCAAAAGCCGCTCGAGCTTATTTCTCATAGCAAAGTCGCTCGCGCCTTCCAGCGAAAGCCACTAAGCGCATGCACAGCGATGTGCTGAGAAATCCGTTCGTCGATTCATAGAACTTTCAGGTGTGTGGGCCTATCGTCATTGTGAAACGGCTTGATGATTCGGAGGCAGCGCGACTCGTTATGGAGGTGAACTGTGGCCACCGGAAGTTCTAAGTCGAAAAAAATAGGCATCGTCGTGGGCGTAGTGGTCGTGATCGTCGCTTGGCTTACGATTCCTCTTACTCATGCGCTAACGGAGAGATTCCTCGATTCGCTACGGATGCAGCAGGTGCAAGCCGTCAACGTGAATCTTTCGAGCTTCTCCGGCCCAAACGCCAATCCCACGCTGCAGCAGATGTTCACGGACATGATCGCGAAGCAGGTGACGACCACCGTTAGCGAACAGCCGCAGACTGCGGACAATGTCGCTGACGCGGCAAAGATCGCCGGCTTTCAACCCGAGTTGCCGAAAGGACGAAAGGATAAGCCTGAACTGACCGTGAACGGACGCCATGCGTTCACGCTGGTCGTCGACCGTGCGCGATTGCAATCGATTTTGCAGGAAGCGGGAAGGTCGGATTTGATCATGCCGCCGTCGGTCGACGGAGCAAAGGTGGATGTAAGCATTCCGAGGACGCTGCGTGCGCGATATGGCACATGCCCCGGCCGGCAAAGCGCGGCAGCGAATATCGCAACGCCTCCGCCGCCGTCAGCGATGCAATATTCGGATTGCATTTTTGTCGTCGAAGGCCCGACCCCGCAGGTAAATGCTCCTGGCAGTCTCAATATGTCACAACTTGCGGAGATTGGACTTGAACTCGCGGGGATGAATTCGGACCAGGCGCATCAGTTCCTGCAGACGGTTGATTGGCGAGACACGCTCGGCGTTTCTGTGCCGAGATTTTTGCGCTCGTATCAAGGGGTCACGGTCAATGGCGCCAAGGGAACACTGCTTGGCCTTGGCGGAAGGCGGAACTCGCCAACCTACAATCTTACCTGGACAAAGAACGGAATGGCCTATTCCCTCAGTGGATACGGAAGTACGGGCGACGCTCTCGCGATTGCGGAATCCGTGCAGTAATTTTCAAACAGGAATTCATCAGCTTTCCAGGCAAGGAGATCGTTCTGGCCGGCGCTGCAGCAATCGAAACACACAATCTCCGAAAGGAGTACGGCGAGAAAGTTGCCGTGCGATCGCTTTCGCTCACGGTACCGCGTGGATCGATCTTCGGCTTCCTTGGGCCGAATGGCGCCGGAAAGAGCACGTCCATCAAGATGCTGCTCGGGCTCGTGCGGCCGACGAGCGGTGAAGCCCAGGTTCTCGGCGCACCCGCAGGCGATGTGGAGACGCGCCGCAAGATCGGGTTCCTCCCAGAACATTTTCAATTCTATAAGTGGCTTACCCCTGACGAATTGCTGCGGCTGCATGGCCAGCTTTGCGGAATGACGGCCGCCCAGTTAAAAAAGAAAATCCCTGCACTGCTTGATCTGGTTGGGCTCACGCCACATCGCGATAAGCGTGTCGGAGAGTTTTCCAAAGGCATGCTGCAACGCATCGGCCTTGCGCAGGCGCTGATCCATGATCCGGAGTTAATTTTTCTGGATGAGCCTACGTCCGGGCTCGATCCGATGGGACGCAAGCTCGTGCGGGACATTATCAGAGCGCAACGAGACCGAGGCGCGACGGTTGTGCTGAATTCACACTTGCTTGGCGAAGTCGAGGTCACCTGCGACAACGTCTCATTCCTGAAAGACGGTCAAATTATTGCAACGCACGACATCAGCACCCTCGGTGCCGAGGAAGTTCGCGTGACGGTGCATGCGCGAAGGCTTTCCATCGAGACCGTTGCGGGGCTTTCGGCACTGACGACCTCGGCAGTTCTTGAAGGCGAGCACCTTTCCATAACAGCCCTTTCATCGAACGCGCTGCCCGAAATTGTCCGCTATTTAGCCGCGTCTGGCGCGGACCTCTATTCATTCGTGCCGGAGAAGCTGTCGCTCGAAGATGTGTTCGTCCGAATCATGGGCGAGGACA
>JBOGMU010000149.1:0-2007 GCA_050746865.1 Candidatus Acidiferrales bacterium | reverse complement strand
CTTCCCTGCACCATTCGGCCCAAGCAGTCCGAAGACTTCGCCCTCTTCGACGGCAAAGCTAACGCCACGCACCGCCTCAACGGGTCCATAACTTTTATAAAGGTCTTTTACTTCGATAACGGATGCGGCCACTTAAGTATGTAAACGTCCTTTGCGATTTCGGAACTGATAATTCTACCTCACATTCATCTAAGCGAGGCGAATCAGCCGGAAATTAAGATGCCAGAGATCTTTCGACTGTCAAACCCGGCGACCCCTTTTGTTCAAACCTTGCGCCAGGGCAACGACATTGGCCAAGCAAGCTATTAGGGTTATGTGTGTGAAAAGACGTCAAGGTGGCGCAGTTTACTTGGGGCGACGTTTCGCGAGCCTACCGCCGACGTGCTTTGCTTTGCGACGAGCCGGCGACCAAGCATGCTGTTTCATATTAACCCTGCGTTCCGTCATCGTGACGCCTTCTGTGTCGAGTAGCCGGCGCTGCAAACTGGCATGAGGCTCCGCGATCAAGAGCCGCCCGCCGGCCCCGACAACGCGATGCCAAGGAATGCCGCGGCCTGGCGGGCAAGCGGCCAGCGCATGACCAGCGGCACGCGCTCCGCCGCGCAGCCGCAACGCTCGGGCGATTTCACCATATGTTGTGACGCGGCCACGAGGGATTTTCTTTACCAGTGCGTACACAGGTTGCCAGGACATTCGATCTCTCGCTCACAATTGGGCGAACCCCGGTGTCTGACGAAAGGAGTTCGGCAATTCACCCGGCTGGATCGTCGGGTATTTTTTATTCGTTTGTGCGTGCCGTTCCGGCAACGCCGTGAGGCCGTTGTGAGCCGAAAAATCAGGCCACTCTGCGGCACTATTCGACATCTAATTAGTTACGATCAGAATCTTCTCGGGCCGCGTTCCAATACGGCGCATACGCCTGCAATAAGGCTATTGTTTGCTTCAATTCCCTTCCCCGGCCGCTCCTGCACACGTGCTTCATCAGCAATAACGGATAGGATGCAACGCTGTACGTTCCCTTGCATCGTATCATTGACGGCGTAGTGGACGGATCGTACACTACGACGCAGTTGGAGCTAAAAGGAGTTTTTTCTTTGGCGTTTGTCCGGCGGAAAGGCAACACCTACTTCCTGGTGCACAACGTGCGCCGGCGGGGCAAGGTGCAACAGATCCACCTGGCGCGGTTGGGAGACCGGCCGCGCATAACCGATGAGGTGGTCCGGCGCGTTACGCGCGACCACCCCTTTCTCGAACTGGATTGGTCGCGGCTTCGGGAAGATGTAAACAGCCGCGTCGAACTGTTCGACGTCCGTTCACCCTACGTGCAGAGCCTTATGCAAACGCTTCGCAACCTTAACCTGGACCTGGCCGATCTCTCGCCGCCGCTTCTGCGGTTGACCGATCGGACCAATTCAAGCCGGGAACTGGTCACGCAACTGCGATTGCTGCGGTCGACGCTCGATATCAAGCTGGACCAACTCGAGCGCACTGAACCGCGCATTCGCGAAAGCGGAAGGACTTTCCGGTAGGAGCATAACCATGGGCGCAGCAGCACAACTGGACCCGACACTCCGCAGTGTGGAGTCGCGCGATTTTGAATCGGGATTGCGGCGGAGGATCGTGGGGCAGGACGAGGCAGTACAGGCGGTAGTCGATTTGTATCAGGTATTCCGTGCCGGATTGAATTCTCCGGGCCGGCCTGTCGGCAACCTCCTGTTCCTCGGACCGACGGGCGCGGGCAAGACGCGCGTGGTGGAAGCCACGGCCGAAGTGCTGTTTGGAGATCCGCGCGCGGTGATCAAGGTGGACTGCGCCGAGTTTCAGCACTCGCATGAGATCGCGAAGCTGATCGGTTCGCCTCCGGGCTACCTGGGGCACCGGGAAACGCATCCGCTGATCACGCAGGAGGAGCTCGCCAAGTATCACACCGATAATCTGAAGCTCAGCTTCCTGCTGTTCGACGAGATTGAGAAGGCCTCCGACGCCCTGTGGCAATTGCTGCTGGGC
>JBOGMU010000148.1:0-3110 GCA_050746865.1 Candidatus Acidiferrales bacterium | reverse complement strand
CCCCAATACGGAGGACTCGTAATGGCGCATTGGAAATTTTCAGCAGGAAGCTCGGCAAGCACTCTCCGAGAATCGCCTACGATGACTTCGCATCCTTCGATCATTTCCGTCTCGCCATTGTGCTCATTCTAATCCTTCTGCTTCGCCAACCAGTCGCCCAATATCTCTTCGACCAAACCACTGAATTCCATTTCCTGTTGTGCCAAGCGTGCTTTCACCTTGTTCCTCAATTCTCTCGGCACGTAGACGGTCATTTGCACGTAGGCCGGGTTTGAATGCTTCCCTGGCTTTCGTCCACGTTTTGAAAGCGGTTCATGCTTCTGCATGAACTACACCTTATCATAATGCGTACCTAGGTCTTTGGCAAGTCAAATCTCTGGATGGTCAAATATAAAAGCCACCTGGACGCGGAGGTCTGCTGGAGCATCTGCTTCATCGATGCCGTGACGCGAGAGACGGTGCAGCCGCAGATTCCCCGAGGTGAGGGACTACGATAGAAACAATGGTTTTTCTAATGACTCTCATGTTGCTCGCTACCGACTCGCATTTTTTGCAGACAGAGCTCGCGAAGTGGAAGCCGGTGAAGATGGCGAGTGCATCATCCGAACTAACTCCGCGCGAGCGACAGATGGTGAACAAGTTGGTGGAGGCATCGCGGGAGATCGAATCCATTTACTGGCGCCAGAGCGATCCGCAAGGTCTGAAGCTGCTTGAAACGACCAAAGACCCAGCCCTGAAACGGATGCTAATGATTAACGGCAGCCGCTTCGATCTGATCGACGATAACAAACCATTTGTTGGAACCGAGCCAATGCCGCCGGGCCGGGATCTCTATCCGAAAGGTATCACCAGCGCTCAGATTGAAGAGTATGTGAAGGCGCATCCGGCTGAAAAAGACGCGATCTATAGCCCATATACAGTATTGCGATGGCAAGGGAAGAAGCTGGAAGCGATTCCGTATCACGTGGAGTACCGGCGCTTTCTTGAGCCTTGCGCGAAACTAGTGCGCGAGGCTGCTGGATTGAGCGACGATCCTGCGTTCGCCCAATTCCTGCGGCTGCGCGCGGACTCTCTGCTGAACGATAATTATTATCCGAGCGATCTCGCGTGGGTTGATTTGAAGGATCCAAGGATCGACGTTATTTTCGCGCCGTACGAGACGTATCTCGACGGCGTGCTCGGCGTGAAGACCTCGTATGAATCGGCGGTGCTGATTCGCAATGACGAAGAGAGCGCGAAGCTGAAGCTGTATCAGAAGTACGTGCCCGGCATTCAAGATGCGTTGCCGGTCGCGGCCGAAGACCGGCCTTCGAAAAAGGGACAGCCAACGCCGATGGAGGTGGTGGATGCTCCGTTTCGCGCGGGCGATCTGAGGCACGGTTATCAGGCTGTAGCGGACAATCTACCGAACGATCCGCGCATTCACGCGGCCAAAGGCACGAAAAAGATTTTCTTTAAGAACTTCATGGACGCACGCGTGAACTATGTGATCCTGCCGCTGGCGAAACAGTTGATGCGGGCGGACCAGGCCGCGAAGGCTTCCGGTGACGGGTGCATGGCGGCGGTAGTTCTGCATGAGATTTCGCACGGGCTCGGTCCCGCGTACTCGCGCGTGAACGGTAAGCAAGTGGATGTTCGGGAGGCGATCGGGCCAGTGTACGCGGCGCTCGAAGAGGCAAAGGCGGATGTGACTGGAATGTACGGCCTCGAATGGCTGATGGAGCACGGCGCATTGTCAAAAAACCGGAGTGAAGAGTACTACGCCTCGTACGTCGCGGGCATTTTTCGGACGGTGCGCTACGGCGTGGCGGAAGCGCACGGGCGCGCGGAGATGATGGAGTTCAATTATCTGAGCGAGCAGAAGGCGATCGTGCGCGAGGGCGGCCGGTACGCAATCGATTACGCGCGAATGCCGGCGGCAATAGCGCGGCTCACGAAAGAGCTGCTCGATATTGAAGCGAAGGGCGACCGCGCACGAGCTGAGCGTTGGTTTGATCGCTATGACAAAATGCCCGCCGAACTCGGCGCTTCGCTGAACGCGGTGCACGACGTTCCCGTGGACATTGACCCAATTTTTTCGTTTCAGGAAGTGGTTCGATAGGATTAATGAAGCGCCGGTACAAGAATCAGGAAAATCCCGTCCACGATCGCGTGCATCAACATGCAAACTGGAAGATTGTGACGCCAGAGATAGAGCAGCGTGAGCGCGGCGCCCATGATGGCAGGCAGGACGAGCGCGGACGAAAAACCGTATAACTTGGCGTGCGGCAAAGTGAAAAAGATCAGAGAGATGAGCGCGGCCAGCCAGCGGCTTCCGGCCAACGCCCCGAGTTCCTCAATCGCGAAACCACGGTAAATGAATTCTTCGCAGATACCAGCGGTCAGGACGAGACCGGCGCGCAATGACAGCGGCACTCCGGAGAACTGAAGGTTGAACGAGGGCGCGCGCACGAACCGGCTCGCGATTCCGGAGAAAAAAAATGCCGCGACCAAGACGCCCGCCATGACCAAAAGATCGCGCCAGCCGAACATTCGAAGGCCAAAGAACTTGGGGAGTCTGCGTTCGAAGCCAAATGCGATTGCGACCAGAATCAATGCGATTAGCCATTCGGCACAGATAGAACGGACGTCGCCGTGAACGCTCGTAAGCGAATGCGCAGGGCCCCCAACTAGCCAGGGCCAAGCAAATGCGAGCACTACGCCGGCTGCGGCAGCCAGTTTGTGTGCAGCGGAGGCGCTGTGAGTTGTCGGCATAACTTCGAACCCGTTCCAGAGTAGCACCGGGCGGGAGTTCCAGCCGCCTCGGTGGTAGCATGAACAGAATCGGCGTGACTGCCGCATAAATGTTGTTCAGACTCCCTTATGCAACTTACACTGCCTATTTCGATCTGCTCCGCTTTACTTAATCTGACCCTCGCTGCCGTAGCGGCGCCGGTGAACTATGCCCGCACGAACATCGGCTTCGAGCCAAATGCCGGACAAGGCGAAGCTGGATTTCAATTCACCGCGCGAGGGGTTGGTTATCATCGGCGGAGCGCAAAGTAACTCCGCTTTGATCTCGGTTACTCGATAAGCCTGGCAGTTCCGGTTCTCTTCGGATTGGGATAAGG
>JBOGMU010000147.1:0-9212 GCA_050746865.1 Candidatus Acidiferrales bacterium | reverse complement strand
CATACAAGCGCCACCAAATACCTCCAGGGTTTCCGTGCATCTGGTAGACGCGAATGGAGTGGATCGCGGGCCGTTGGGCGAAGTCCTCGTGAATCCGCCGCCCCCGCAATCGCGCAGGTTTCAGTAGTGCAGAACCAACGAGTCGCGCCCGACGATTACAGCGGATGCCAGCGCGTCGGATTTGGTTTCAAATTCGGCTTTCCTACGGTTTCCTCACAGTACAGCACCTCTTCCCTGCTCGGTACTGTAAGCAAGAAAATTTTAGTAAAGCGTTAAAGGCCATTTGCAGTACATAGACGCCCGGTTTCATTTTGCTTACTGACCGAACATCTCTCGCTTTTGGAACTTGCCCCCACTGGCGGCACTTCATTCATTCAATACAATTCGATTGCGGAGCCGGACACGACCCAGAAAGTGGACGATTACGGTGTGATCCCGGATGGCCAAGGCGGCGCGCTCATCTCATGGGGCCTTCCCGTCGCGCCATATAGCAATCAGGTCGAAAGCCACATTACAGATGTATCCTCTAGCGGTACCATTGACGCGGTTTTTCCAGAGCCTACGGTAGTACAGGAATGGTGCTCGGGGATAACAACACTGCGTTTGTATCCTACGATACGAGTATAGTGTCCTTCGGTGTTCCGTCACTAGGGGAGCTTTGGACGTACAATCAGCCTTCTGGTGGGCTCTCCATCGTTGTTTCTACTGACGGTGGCGGTGTCGTCGCAAAAGACACGTCGAATGGAACAGACTCAGTCGTGCGCCTCAACTCATCCGGCAGTCCTACGGCCGATTCATGGACCGCATCTAATGTGATCAACTTTGGCGGCGACTTCTGGGACGGAACGACGGTATCAGGCGATGAAATACAAGCATTTTCCGCGCCGGCAACCCAAGTAAGTGCTGCTTCTTGGGTTGCCACTGACGGAATAGGTGGGCACGCATCTGCAAGCGGGTATAGCTTTTCACCGAACCCACCGTCACAAGAGAATCCACACCAGGCTGTAATCCAGGGCGTACTCAACGAAATTTTCACAGCGCTGCCGCTAGCTTCCGTGCCGGGGAGCAGCGCCTGCGAGAGCTGGATGAGCACAGGACAGAATTCACTCGCGACCCTTCAAAGTTTGGCTCCAAACATCTGGTTCCATGCAAGTATCTTGAATGACGGAAATCCTGACTACTTCACGGCCGCGCTCACCAATCTTGGTAACGGGACTCCAACCAGCTTTCGAACGGTTGTAAATGACTCCAGTGTATTCTTCAACACGCAATACCCAACTTTCGGCGGTAGGACCACATATGTCATCCAGCCTGAGTCGTATTACGGGAACGAATTGTTGCAACAAGCGGATACTGCTCTGCACGAACTGGCCCATCAGACTGCATACCCGCAGCCGCCGCCTGCGAAGCCAAAATGGAAATGGCAGCAATTCGATGCAGGCAAGGGCGGAAAGTGGTCGGCTGCCAACGATGTTCTTCTCGACAGGGTGTGTGGGAAAATGATTCGAGCTTTGCCAAGCATTAACCCGGTAGGCGATGTGCCACCCGATTACTCGCCGGGTCTTTCGCCAACCTCCGGAACGGTGGGTACAATCGTTACCATCAACGGCAACAATTTTGGAAACGTGCAGGGGTCTAATACCGTAAGCTTCGGAGGCGTCGTTGCGACTGCGATATCGAAATGGAGCAAGAACCAGATTAAAGCGACCGTGCCGTCCGGTGCCCAGACCGGCAATGTGGTTGTAACGGTGGGTAGCGTGCCGACAACTGGACCCGTTTTCAGTGTTCAGTGAGAGATATGTCCGGAGTCGGTTATCGCGGAAGACAATCGTTCACCACATCCGTTGAAGCCGTTCGCCATTTGTTGGAGATGCTGATGAAGATAAATCCCGGCAAGGCCCTGATCTTGATCGGTGTGGCGTTATCTGTCCTGCTGAATGTTTCCGCTGCGCCGCGAAACGCAACCTCCATTCAAGATAAAGACATAAATGTCGTTTACCGCGAAGACCTTCCATATCCTGTCTTTGCTCAGATGAATCATATTCAGGGCCTTGTAGTCGTGCGGGTTACACTGGACGAAACGGGAAGGGTTTTGAATGCCGAGGCATTATCAGGAGCATCCATCCTGGTACAGGACACCTTGAAGAATATCGTAAATTGGCGGTTTAGCCCTAATGCGGAGAGGGCCGCGATTATCGTCTACAACTTTCGAATAGGTACAGGCTGTCGCCGCAAAAGTCCCTACAGCCAGACAACTTTTTATCCGCCCAATTTTGTCACAATTATTAATTGCAGGGCACCAGTTTGGGTACCCTGAACTCGTACCAGAAATCCGGGAACCCAGACGGGACGTTTCCAGTTGAAGCCGGACAACTCCCGTCACCGGTGTTTCCCATAGGGCATTCTGTATTGCACTCAAGAAGAAATGACCCATTTCAAGGTGCCATTCACGCCACTTCGCGCCCAAATTCCCCAGTTTAATCTGCCCAATGCGGCTTTTCGGGCGAAATGTTCGGCGTTGCGGCGGGTCGGAGCGGCACCGAAAGCGTGTCTCAGTAGACACACTGGAATATCCTTGACATTAAGTTAAACCTCTGGTAAACTCCCGCCTGTGTTTTTCGTGAGACAGATCGAGCCCGCAGGTGAAACCCAGCAAACAAGACGTAGACTCGATCGTCAAATTCTAATCGCCGATCTGCCGATTAGAATTCGATGTAAGTCGCGTGCTCTCAACAAAAGTCGCGATTCTAATCGACAAAAAAACGGCACTTTTTTACTGAAAAACCGAAGCCGCCGACTCTGCTATACTGCGCGGGCCTCGCAGCGCGGCCGAGAGACCGAATGCCCCCAATCCAAACCCAAAATCTCCTGCCGGGGCGCGCCACGCCGCAAGCCACAAAAGATTACGCCGCGAGGTTCGCTTCGCACGCCGCGCATGGGCATTTTCGTGAAGCCGCAGGCGGACTCACGGTATCGTCGATCGGCATCGGCACGTATCTGGGCGAGGCGGACGCCGCCACGGACCGCCGTTACACCGAAGCCGCGATTGCCGCGTGCGAAGGCGGCATCAATTTCATCGATACGGCGATCAACTACCGCTTGCAGCGCAGCGAACGTTCGGTCGGCGCGGCGCTTCAGGCGCTGGTCGCGCGCGGCTACAAACGCGAAGAGTTTGTCGTTTGCACGAAAGCCGGTTTCCTGACGCCCGATGCGACGATGCCCGATGACGCGAGCGAATATTTCCAGCGCGAATATGTCTCTCGTGGCGTTTTTCGTACGGAAGATATCGTCGCAGGCTGCCATTCGCTGGTGCCCAAATTTCTGGCCGATCAGCTCGAACGCAGCCGCCGGAATCTCGGCCTCGAATGCGTCGACGTTTTCTATCTGCACAATCCGGAGACGCAGCTCGGCGAGATTTCGCGCGAAGAATTCCGCCAACGGATCCGCGACGCGTTCGCATTTTGCGAATCGGCGATCGTACGCGGGAAAATCGCGGCATATGGGCTGGCGACGTGGAAGGCATTCCGCGAGAATCCGACGTCCGAGAACCATTTGTCGCTTGAAGAGATGGCGTCAATCGCGCGCGGGCTTGCGGGCGAGGCGCACCGGTTTCGATTCGTGCAGTTGCCGATGAACCTGGCAATGCCGGAGGCGCTGACGAACGCAAATCAGGTCGTAAACGGCAAGACAATGGCGATGGTGCAGGCGGCGCGTGCGCTCGGGATTACGCTGGTGGCGAGCGCGGCGCTGTTGCAAGGCCAGCTCACGAGCAAGTTGCCTGCGCAGATGGCGGAGGTGCTCGGGCTATCGAATGACGCCGAGCGCGCATTGCAATTTGTGCGCAGCGTGCCGGGGCTGACGACGGCGCTCGTCGGGATGAGCCGCGTGGAGCATGTTCGCGCGAATCTCGCGCTCCTCAGCGTCGAGCCTGCGCCGCGCGACCAATTTCTGAAACTTTTCGGCCACGGCCGCTAGCTCGATGCGGGCCCGGAGGAGCTAGACTAGCGAGGAAACTCCTTCAGCCACGTGGTGATTTCCTCGCCGACCTTCGGCAATTTGCCTGTGAAGAAGTGATCCACGCCGGCCACGATCCGCAACCGCTTCGGGTCCTGCATGATTGCGAACACCTCCTCGACCTTTTCGAGTGGCCCGTATTCGTCTTCGGAGCCGGAGATAAAGAGCTTCGGCCGCTCACACTCGCGCATGAAGCGCATATCTTTCTGTGCGACGGGAATGCCGATGCCGATCAGCCGCGTAACGCGCGGATCTTCGCATGCGACGCGCAGGCCCACCCACGCCCCAAAACTGAATCCGGCAACGAGAAGCGTCGCGCCGGGGTATTCCTCAGCGAGATAGTCGAGCGCCGTGCGCACATCGTCACGCTCGCCAAGCCCGTTTTCGTGCTCGCCTTCGCTTAGGCCTGCGCCGCGGAAATTGAATCGCAGCACGGGCATTCCGGCCTCATGCAGCGCCTTCGCGGCTTGGTAGACCACCTTATTGTGCATCGTGCCGCCATAGAGCGGGTGCGGATGGCACACCAGTGCCGCGGAGGCTGGTTTTTTGTTGGGGACGGTCCACAGCAGCGCCTCGAGTCGGCCAGCCGAGCCCTTGAGGAAAAAGCTACGATGGTAAGAGTCAGCCATTGCGGCCCTCGTGCGCACAACGGCTGGTCTCTATGTCAGCCACTTCGACCCGCATGCATTGAAGATCGCTGCAATTCCGAACCGGCAGGCGAAACTCGACACACGAACTTGGCCGCTGGTCAGGCGCGGTGGCTGGGTGAGGCACGGGATTATCCTATGCACATAGGATAATAAGGTCAATGGCGCGCTCGGCGGTGTCCCGCTGGTGAGAGGCGCGCACAGTCCGCCGCACGATCTCGCTGCAAGCGACTTCGCGGCATTGAAAATTTATCTTCTCGTGTAGAATGTAGATTCGCCGGGCCGCTAGCTCAATTGGTAGAGCAGCTGACTCTTAATCAGCGGGTTGCAGGTTCAAGTCCTGCGCGGCTCACCACTTCTTTTCATAGACCTAGTTCCAATCTTTCCCGCACAAGAACGGCTGGAACTTTTCGCTTGAGAATTTTTGCCGGGCGGAGAGATGATCGCTCGGCGCGTCGGCTATCAAGCGGCGCGTCTGGAGCAGGACACTATGTTTCAAAAGTGCAGCAAGCAGGCAATCCTCGTTCTTCTCTCTCTAGCCTTCCTGTTGGCCGCGCACGCCAGTCGAGCGCAGGCTCCGAATGGCTCCCTCGAGCCGCCGCCCACGCGTCCGCAGACTTCCGCCGCGCCGACGACGCCGTTGAACCCTACGCTACCCACAATCTTTATTGTTGGCGACTCCACTGCCAAAAACCAAGCCGATCTCGGCTGGGGGGATCATCTCGCCCACTACTTCGATACATCGCGCATTAATGTCGCCAATCGCGCCATCGCCGGCCGCAGCAGCCGCAGCTTTATCCGCGAAGGCGCTTGGGACCACGTGCTGGCCGAGATGAAGCCGGGCGATTACGTTCTCTTGCAGATGGGACACAACGATGGTGGCGACGTTGCCGATTCTAAGGCGCGCGGCAGCCTGAAAGGCCTGGGTGCCGAAACGCAAGATGTAACTCTGCGAAATGGCCAAGTCGAAACGGTACACACCTACGGATGGTACATGCGCAAATACATCGCAGACACACGCGCCAAACAAGCCACGCCCTATCTGCTCTCGCTTACCATTCGCAACATCTGGACCCCAGGCGCCGACGGTAACTCGCATATCGAACGCGACATGGGCTATGACGCCGACCTGCGCCAGCTTGCCGCACAGGAGCAAGTGCCGTACATCGACATGGGCACGATCGAAGCCGACCGCCTCGAAGAGATAGGGCCCGCGAAGACCGCTTTGCTTTTCCCCATCGACCACACGCACACCAGCGCCGAGGGCGCAGAGATGAATGCGCAGTGCGTTGTGCTCGCTTTCCGCCGGGCGCAATCTCCACTCGCGAAATACCTCGCGCCCTGAGTATCGGCGCCGCCTTGGCATGCGCATCGGGCGCCTTGCGTGACGTTAGCTTTCTGACAACGCCTCCCCTACTAACCTCTGCAACTGCGCGCCGCGTTTTGGTAGCTTTGTTTCGAGTAGGGCGAATAGCGCTTTCCCTCTTAGTCGACGAGCCTCCTTACTGCGCAGAAGCCCTAGCCGGAGCCTCATAGGCATGATGAATAAAAAGAAGTCCGTCAAAGCACGCAAGGAGCGCGCGGTGCGGCGCTGCCCGTTCGTGGCCTCGGCGGAAGTCACGGACACAAATTCGGACACGCGGCTCTCGGCAAGGATTTCCGAACTTGGCGTGGGCGGCTGTTATGTGGACGCGCTAAATCCCTTTCCCGAGGGTACCGCGGTCACGATACGGATTCTGCGTGATCAAGGCGCATTTGAGGCAAAGGGCAAAGTTGTCTACTGTCACCCGGCTTGCGGCATGGGGCTCTCGTTCGCGCAAATCGAGCCCAACCAGCGTTCTATCCTCGAAGAATGGCTCGCCGAGGCCGTCCGCGAACTCAGACCCGTTTCGTAAGCCCTGCGCTCGTCGGCCGACAACAGCGTTGGGCACAGCGCTCGCAATCGGTCACAATTCCCATTCGCAGCGGGTTTAGAATAATCAGAAGAAACCAAATCTGGCCGAGGTGACGAATGGCGATCACTCCAATTTCGCAAGAACTGCGGCGCGGCGGCGCGTTTCTCGTCGCGACCATCGCGGCCGATGAAATTTTTACGCCGGCTGACCTGACCGATGACCAGCGCCTGATTGGCCAGACGACCGAGGAGTTTGTCGCCAAAGAAGTCCTGCCGCGCATTCCCGAGTTGGAGCAGCACAAAAAAGGAGCGTTGCCGGAATTGCTAAAGAAGGCCGGCGAAATCGGTCTGCTCGGCGGCCTTGTCCCTGAGCAGTACGGCGGCGCGCAGCTTGACAAAGTCGCGACCACGCTGCTGGCTGAAAAACTCGCCGCTTATGCCTCGATGGCAGTTGCGCACGGTGGACACTCCGGGATTGGAACGATTCCTCTCGTCTATTTCGGCTCGGAAGAACAAAAGAAGAAATATCTGCCAAAAATGGCCACGGGCGAATGGCTCGCCTGCTATTGCCTGTCCGAACCGCAGGCCGGCTCGGACGCCCTTGCGTCGCGTACTCGCGCCGTTCTCTCGCCAGACGGCAAAAGTTGGATTCTCAACGGCCAGAAAATGTGGATCACCAACGGCGGCTTCGCGGATATCTTTACGATCTTCGCGAAAGTCGATGGCGAAAAATTCTCCTGCTTCATCGTCGAGCGCGGCACGCCAGGCTTTTCAGTGGGTGCGGAAGAAAACAAGATGGGCATCCGCGGTAGCTCCACCGTTCCGCTCTTCTTTGAGAACGCCGCCATTCCCAAGGAAAATCTTCTCCACGAAGTCGGGCGCGGCCATATCGTCGCGTTCAACACGCTCAATGCCGGCCGCTTTTCCCTCGGTGCTTATTGCCTCGGCGGCGCGAAAAAGGCCATCGCAGATTCCGCCAAATATGCAAAAGAACGCACCGCTTTTGGTCACCCGATCTCCGATTTTGGTCTGATTGAAGCAAAGCTCGGCGAAATGACGGTGCGCACGTTCGCACTCGAATCGATGATCTATCGCACGGCTGGAACAATCGAAACGGCCGTCTCCGCGGGCGAATCCGGACCCGACAAGAGCAAAGCCGCAATGCAGACGCTCGAGGAATACGCCATCGAAAGCTCGATCAGCAAAGTGGCGGGAAGCGAAATCCTCGATTATTGCGTCGATGAAGGCGTCCAGATCTTCGGCGGCTATGGTTTCCACGAAGATTATCCGATGGCGCGCGCGTACCGCGACAGCCGCATCAACCGAATCTTCGAAGGCACCAACGAAATCAATCGTTTGCTGATCATCCAAATGCTCATGAAGCGCGCTATGTCTGGAGCATTGCCGTTGGTCGCGGCAGGGAAGAAGCTTGCCGACGAAATTCTCGCGGGTCCGTCCTTCGAAGGCGCACCTTCGGGGGAATTTGCTGCCGAGCAGCAGACAATTGCGCAGTCGAAAAAAGCGTTTTTGCTCGCATCCGGCGCAGCCGTGCAACGCTTTTCGGACAAATTAGCCGAGCATCAGGAAATTGTCGCCGCGCTCGCGAATATCGTCATCGATATTTACGCCATGGAATCTTCATTGTTGCGGGCACAGAAAGCCACAGCGGCCGGCGGCAACGCAAGCGTCATGGGCGATGCCGCGCGTACCTATATTTATGATGCGGTGGATCGCATCGAAAAAGAGGCGCGAACGGCGCTCGCCGCCACAGTCGAAGGCGACGCACTTTCCACGCAGTTGGCTGTCCTCCGCCGGTTCACCAAGCATGCTCCCGTCGATGCGATCGCCCTGCGTAGGCGTATTGCTCAAGCCGCGCTCGCACAAAATCGCTATCCATTCGAAAACCGCTGACGCAACGCTTTCGCCACGAAACAAAATCAAATCCGCACAGTACAGTAGACGAAAAATGTTACTGCCACCGGTACAGGATAGTACTCCGTAGTACCCTGTCCTAAAGGACATATAGTTTCTCTGCAAAACGGAACGGTTTTTCCCCTCAGTACCTGTACCTCCGGTTGCAAGTAACCGATTTTCAAGGGCTTACTGTATTGCTCCCTTTGGCTGTTCCAGTGCATCAAACTGTACAGAAGTACAGGGTCAGCTTTAAAGGGGTCAGGGATCATGAATAAGCTGTGGGAACAGTCTAAGTGCCTTGTTTTGAATGCGGCTAAGGAACCAAAGATTCGTAAGCCCGTGCTTAGGGGCCTTGCAATCCTGCTTGTCCTCCAAATCTACTTTGTCCGCGAGCTTGTCGTCGCCGAAGCCCTCTTCGCCGTCGCTTTCGTCGTCGTCATGGCTATCGTGGGAATCTGCTACGCACTGGGAACCGCCGGTCTCAAGGGCATCGACCTTACAGAAACGGGGCTGCGGCTTGCCGCGCAAGGCGCCCGCCGTTCGTATGACATACTGGAAATTTTCGCCCGAGAATCAGTCCGTCATCTTCCCTCCGAAACAACGAAGTAGCTGTCTGTAGCCCTGGCGCGCGGGAACGGTCCTCCTCCGTTCCCGCTTTTTTTTTGCCCAACCTCGAATCCGTCGGCGTAGCACGAGCGATTAATCGGGCCATGCGACCGCATCGTAGGGGACGCGTTCATCGG
>JBOGMU010000146.1:0-4185 GCA_050746865.1 Candidatus Acidiferrales bacterium | reverse complement strand
CCATCGACAAACGAGGATTTCGGCAGCTTCGAACAGGACATGACCACGGCGGCGCAGGCAATGAGTCCGGCATCGGACAAGCTGAAAGCACAGCAATGGAAAGACGCGATCCCGAATGAAGAAAAGGCGCTGCAAGCGTTGCTGCGCGCCGAAGCGACCATTCGCCGGATTGAGGTGGCGTTCCAGCGCGGAGGTGGCGGAGGAGGTGGCGGAGGCGGCAGCGCAGGGCGCGACCTCCAGAGCCTCTTCGATCTCGAACTCGACACAGCCAAGAACCAGTATGAAACCGCGCAAACCGCGCAGGATGCACAGGGGCAACAGGCGCAGCAGATCGATGAAGCTCTGAAAAAGCTGGACGAACTGGCGAAACGCCAGGAAAATCTCGCCTCGCAGCAGAACACCGCGAACCAGCCGGATCAGCGTTGGCAACAGGAAATGTTGCGGCGCGAGGCTGAGCAATTGCAACAGCAGCTTCAGCAGCTTGCGCAAAATCAGAATTCGCAGAACGGTTCGAGCAGCTCGCAAAGCTCGTCCCAAAGTAATTCGCAGAGCGGCTCGCAAAGTGCCTCGCAAAGCGGTCAGCAAGGTAGCAACAGCGACGCGGCGCGCGCGCAGCAGGCGCTCGATCAGTTGCGCCAGGCAAACGACGACATGCGCCGTGCGGACCAGCAGCCTGGCGGAGCCGATGCGCGCCGCGCAGCGGACCGTCTGCGGCAGGCGCAGAACCAGCTGGCAGGAATGCAACGCCAACAAAGTGCAGGCGCTCTCGATTCGCTGGCGAACCAAGCAGATCAGCTGGCCAGTCAGGAGCAGGCGCAGGCCGGTCGTTTGCAGCAGCTTGAAGAGGAAGCGAAAAAGCTGAATACCGGTAACGGTTCGCAGGAAGAGTATTCGAAAGCCGAATCAGAATTGCAACAACTGCTGAAAGATCGACAGAAGCAGGCCGACGATCTATCGCATCTTGAGAGCAATTTGCGCGATGCCGAACGCCAAGCCGCCTCCAGCGACCGCACCACGGCTTCGCAATTGCGCAATGCGCTGAGCAATCTGGATGAGAACGATCTCGAGACACGCATTCAGCGCAGTGCCGATCGCCTGCGCACCGGCTACGTGCCCACCGACGACGACAGCGAACGCCAGATCGTCGCGGGCATGCAGCAGCTAAGCCAGCAAGTCCGCCAGGCGCAGCAGAACGCATCGAGTGCGCAGCCCGGGCAAGGGCCGGAAACCGCGCTTAATCGCGTCCAGGATTTGCGCAATCGCCTCGAAGCTCTGGATCGCAATTTCAACGGCAACGGTTCCAATCGCCAAGGACAAAATGGTCAGAACGGTCAGCTGAATAGAAATGGTCAGCCCGGCCAGAATGGCCAGCAGGGGCAAAACGGACAAGGCCAGAATGGTCAGCAAGGGCAGAACGGCCAGCAAGGCGGCCAGCAGAACGGGCAACAGGGTGGCAATGGCCAGGGCGGAATGCAGGCAGGCCGCAACGGTGGTGGTCCTACGGGGCCCGGCGGTACGTATGGAAACCGGGGTGCGTATACCGGCCCCTATGGCGGCGGATACAACCAGAACAACGTCAATGGCGGCTGGCTCGATACGGGCAACAATACCGATCCGAATCGGGCGAGCCATTTGGATAACGGCAATGTCCCGATGAACAGCGCGTCCGACCAGCAGGCGGCGATCGATCAAGGACTGAACGAACTCAGCCAACTTCGCCAGGACGTCGCAAACGATCCGGCCACGGCCGCGCAAGTCGATCAGTTGATAAAAGAGCTTTCCTCGCTCGATCCACGGCGCTTCCCCGGCAATCCCGCAATGGTAGACGAACTGCACAACCGCGTGCTCAA
Organism: Candidatus Acidiferrales bacterium; assembly: GCA_050746865.1. GTDB lineage: Bacteria > Acidobacteriota > Terriglobia > Acidiferrales > UBA7541 > Palsa-295. The sequence continues at coordinate 2,335 of JBOGMU010000146.1, read as the reverse complement.
TGATGTGGATAAACTCGAGCTACAGTTGCGCAGCAAGTCCGATACCGCCGACCAGTCCGGGCAAGTCCGTAGCACGGACCCGATGCCCGTCCCGGCCGGCTATCAGGACGCCGTCTCGGAATACTTCCGCAAGCTGAGCAAGAACCCATAGCGTGCAGGTGCAATCGGAGGAAGACAGCAGCTGGGTCACAGCAGCCGCGGCCTGACGGTCATGGCTTAGATGGGCTCTCCGTTTCGAGTTTCCATACCTCATATCCCACACCTGCCATGCCCGCCACAACCGGGATCGCCCGAAACAGTTCTGGATTCGTCCTCGCACTTTGAACTGGAGCCGCTAGGCAAGACACATGGTGATGCGACTTGTGATACTCCGCCTGCTGAGGGAAGTCGGGATAATCCGCCGGAACCGGGTGCCAATTATCGCTATAAGTCACGCCCAATTTCGGGGTTACGTCGTAGGCTTTGGATTCTTCCACGATCTTAGTTGCTCTATCGGACTTGACCGTAGCTGTGCCCTTCGTGGATTGAACGGAAAGATCGCAAGATGAGAAGAGATCAAGTTGTCCCATCGTCGCCTGTTTTGTATCCGGTATGACTTCCACATCTAGACTGTATAGAGACAGATCTTCCGATCGTCCGGCAGTAGAGTAGATCACTTTGCCGCGTTCTAGTTCGACGCTCGTCTTCGTTCCGTACTGAAAAACGCGCATAGATGTATCGGGATCGACGGTTAGCCTCACCGTATTGCACTGGATCGTGAGGCTTCCATCGTCGGCAGTTTGCAGCAGCTCTCAGCTGAATATGGCAGTGCCCGCGACAGCCTCGGTGCCGCTTATCGTCGCGTGGTTAGCGATCATTGCAGAGCAGCCGCCTGCGCTCGTTTGGCCTGGAGCAGCAAGTACCACCGGCACCATAAAAAGCGAAAAAAGACACAAAATCGTCGATTTGGTAAGAGACATAGTGCTTCCAGTTTGAACCAATCCAATTGAATGAAAACGCTGCCGAGGGGGGCGAATGCTCTGGGCGCTACGTTCCCAATAGAGTCACGGCTAAAAAAATGGTACTTGCCATGCGACCTGTGTTATTGCCGTCGGAACTGCTGCCTCGCACCGCCCGGCGCGCTGTGATGCAGGTCGCTGTCTCGCAAATCTGGCAGTCGACGAGGGCGGTTGAGAAAATATGCGTTACCGCCGCCACGACCGGTACCTTGTCACACAGCAAACGCTTTGGGCTCAGTTGTTTACGGAACAAACACTCTCGGGTCGTCGAATTTTGTCTTGTGGGTCGCAGATCAGTCGTAAGGCGAGTGTTGAACACGCGAGTGTGACTATTCGCTCCAGTGAGTTTCGATGTCTGGTATCCAGAGCAAAAGATGTGAATCTCAGAACGTTTCGCGTATTCGCGTATCTGCTGGAGCATCAGACGTCCAGCGCGGAAAGCAGACAGCGGGCGCAAACGGCAAAATATCTGCGCGATCAAATCCGCATTGACAAAATTTTTGCAGGCGGCGTAATTCGGCAGGAATTCTCTGGCAAAGGTCGTCTTTCAGGCGCCATTCGGCCCGGCAATGATGTAGACACTGGGAGCCATGAAGACGATTGGTGCTGGTGGAGGGAATCGAATTCTACTCCACTTCAACAAGCCCCGTGCTTGCTTGGCGTTGCAACCACCAGCCCAGAACAAGTGTAACAAACGGAACAAGAGTAACATTACAGACCGAAATTCGTCGAGGTCCCTGTGTTTCGAGCCGTCCGCTGTTTGATTCCACCCTCAAAAGGGTCCTCAGAGTTATCGGTACAATTATCTCGAACCAGCCTCAAAAAATGGTCTGATTTGCACAATAGTAGGGCAGTTTTCCCGTAAGTCCTGTGTTTTTCCCCACGCTACGGACAAAATGGCGTAACCAATTCCAGTTCAGTTACTTACGCGAAGCAATGATGCCCCTTTGTGGAAGGTCTAAGTCCTTCAAAATCGATTCCGTTTATGCGTCCGACTTCCTCGTAAGCCATTAATAATGAACAGCTTTCGATGTCGTGACGTTCATTCAGTCTAAAGCGCATTCAGCCGCTCGAAGATCGGGGCCGGAAGCCTCAGCTCCCAATATTTTCAATAACTTACGAAACTTTGAACGTGGGCTATAATCCCGTGACCTTCCTCGCGCCCAACCGCTACTCTGTCAATGCGCGTGAGGATGCAGGGGTGTAGGACGATGGAGAACACTGGACGCAATCCAATCTTGGAATTTTGGGACTCGCCGTGGTTTGGCATTGGACTCGGTATGGTGGTCGGAGCATACGGCTCATTACTCTCCGCGAAATGGCTGATAGGTGTGGGG
>JBOGMU010000145.1:0-1432 GCA_050746865.1 Candidatus Acidiferrales bacterium | reverse complement strand
GCAGCCGCCTTCTTCGCCTTCGCGCCAAAGGCGATAGCGGGCAACGCGGCTCCAGCAGCGCCCAGGCTCCCGGCGCGCAAAAAATCACGGCGTAATGAATCGAAAGTCCTCACGGAATATCCTCCTGTATCGTAAGTGCACTGCTTGTTTACACTGAGCGCTCTTGCGAAGGGTTTAACCCTAAGTTTCCTTGCGGAGGGCTGCGCCTCTTGGTCTTAGTGCAATTTCGGATGAAATAGCAAAAAGCTAAAGCGCCCGTATGCTAACTCCAATTGTAGGAAGTTCAACCCTTTTGTTCTTGCGTCTCGGGTCGTGGCAACTAGGCTGTTTTAGTCCGTCAAACGTCAATCAGATCGTAGATGGGCCGCGCCCAAGCTTTTTCGAACCATCTCGTAACACGTTGACGTCGACCCTCCACTTCGCAGGAGCTGAAAGAATTGGCGGTGTGAGATCGACGGCATTCTTTGTTGAAAAGGTTGCTAGCCGCGATTGAAGATAGGCGAGACCGACGGCTGGCGGGTGGGCCATGCAATCGAAGAACTAACAGCGCGCGTCCACACCGGATCGCTGCTACGGTTCGCATCGCTCGAGTGGGTGCCGTACCGTTTGCGGTTTGTGCAAAGGGTACGGGGTTTCCTGTGCGCCGCCCACGCCTTACATTCGCAGCCAGGATTCGGCGCACGCAGGCGTCTCTGCCCGCTCCAATAGAAGTTGTAACCACTCTAATCCTGATCCGTTCACCTCGCTGCCGGATAGTGCCGCACTCGATGCGGATTGTGCAACGGTGCGGACTTTTTCTAACGACAATCAGAATCTACGCGTGTGAATGGTGAGTTAGGAATTCATGGCACACGTTTCAACTCTACGGTTTTCCCAGTCCCAGCCGATTCGCGCGCGGCATCCAGAATCCGCATCACGGTCACATTCGTATCGAGGGCGCTCAAATCGCCGTGCGGCTGAATCTGCCCGCGCACAACGGCAGCCAGGTAGCGTAGAGAGGTGTCTTCCGGCGCAGTAAGCGGCGGCTCAGTCACCGTTTGCTCTGAAGCAGATTGACTGACGCGCTGTCGCACCTCGGTTGGATTCACCGCGATCGCGTACGCCTTTGTTCCATACACTTCCATGTCTTTGCGGCTGAACGTCCAGTTCCACGAAGGCATCAAGACGGCCTGCGTCTTCGGATAACGCAGAACGATCGTCGCATCGTCATCGACGCGCGGATATTCCTGTGGCTTGTCCGTTTGCGAGACAGCCGTCACGCTCAGCGGTGCCTCGCCATGCATAAGCCACGTCATTAGATCGGCGCCATAACAGCCGAAATCGTAGAGCGCGCCCGCGCCGTTCTCCGCCGGGTCGGTAAGCCACTTAAGAAATTCCGGCTGCACATGAATCTCGATAGGCCCCTGATGTCCGTCATGAATCACCACTCGAC
>JBOGMU010000144.1:0-3571 GCA_050746865.1 Candidatus Acidiferrales bacterium | reverse complement strand
GGTCTATCTAGAAGAGGAAGACCGCTACGAGCAGGTGACCCGAATTCCCGAAGGCAAGAAAACGCTGTCGATTTCCGGCACGCAGATCCGCAACAACTACCTGGCAAAGGGCGTGCCACTGCCCGCTTGGTTCACGCGCCCGGAAACGGCCGCTATTTTGGCGAAATCGTTTCCGCCTCGCACGGATCAGGGTTTCTGTATCTGGTTCACCGGCCTTCCGAGCGCCGGGAAATCCACCATCGCCGAGATTCTCGCGCTGATTCTGATGGAGCGCGGCGTGCAAACGACGATGCTCGACGGCGATGTGGTGCGCACGCATTTATCCAAGGGCCTCGGTTTCTCGAAAGAAGATCGGGACACGAATATTCGGCGGATCGGATTTGTCGCGTCGGAGCTGGTGCGGCATCGCGGCCATGTGATCTGCGCGGCTGTCAGCCCATTCAATTCGACGCGCAACGAAGTGCGGAATCTGGTTGGGCCGGAGAACTTCGTCCTGGCTTACGTGAGCACGACCGCCGATGTCTGCGAGGAGCGCGACGTGAAAGGCTTCTACAAGAAAGCCCGCGCCGGGGAGATCAAAGGCTTCACGGGCGTGGACGATCCGTATGAAGCGCCGGAATCGGCTGATGTCGTGCTGGACACGGTGAACGGCACGCCTGAGCAGAACGCTCGGAAGATCATGGAGCATTTAGGGGAGCGGGGGTTTTTAGAGTAAATCGAAGCCCTATCTTGGTCATCGCCGGTCTGGGTCGAGCGCGCGTTCTATGACTGCTCTTTTCAGACCACTATCCGCCATTGCGCGGCTGAGATTCCCGTCTTGTTGCGACGCCGCAAGTAGTAGGTGCAGCGGTTGTACAAAATCCATTTCCCTCTGAACCGCAATTGTTTCCGCAGCTTCCATTAAACTACGGCTTTGGTTGCTCAAGGGAAGATCTCCGGTCAGGTGTCGCCCTACATCGTCAGATGTAGTCTTCACATTCATACTCCGAGCAAAGTCCTTAGCAAACGATGGTAGCGCTAAGAGAATCGGTGGAACCGGCGTTTGCTCACTTATCAAAGGCGGTCTGCTAAACGCGCCCAAAACTATGTGTTCCGGCCGGATTTCATCAGCTCCGTCAAAACGAACCTAAACCCGGTGATAAGCTTTTCGAGACCCCGAAGACGGCGGGCCAAATCTTCCAACCACTCATCGCGACGCCGGGGCAGCGGTGGAAGCAGAAGAAGAAGTCCAAGCTCACCTGCGAGGACACTTCCGAGCACCGGTATGGCACTGAGCACCGCCTTAATGCCAGCCACGGCGTGGTCTCCCAGTTCGGGAGAGCTTGGCAGAGGCTTACGCGAAGGTTCGTCGAAGAGGCTTGTCATTGCCGCAATAAAGGCACGTTATCACAGGAGAACCAAGGATTAATCGAAGGAGGTTGTAAATATCGTACGAAACGCCGCTCTTTGTACAATTAAGAGTCGTCTCGCCAGTTGAGGGTCGACACAGCTTAAACGCGAGATGAGAATCCGAAAAGCGGTCATTACAGCAGCGGGGAAGAATCAGCGCACTCTGCCTTTGCAGACGCTGATTGACCGCGATGGGGCGGAGAAATCCGTACTGCGGATCATCATCGACGAGGTTTTGACGGCGAAGGTCGATGAGATCTGTGTTGTGGTCTCGCCGGGCTATGAAGCAGCTTACGCGCAAGCTGCGGGCGACCGGGCCGGCATGACGCAGTTCGTGCAACAACGCGAATTGCGCGGCTATGGGCATGCGCTCTATTGCGCGAAAGATTTTATAAAACAGGACTCATTTCTGCACCTGGTCGGCGATCATCTCTATGTCGGCCTAAATGGGGAGAGCTGCGCGCAACACCTAGTGCGGGTCGCGGAGGAACAGACCTGCGCGGTTTCAGCGGTTCAGGCAACCCGGGAGAATCTGCTGCCACACTATGGCGCGGTGGGCGGGCAGAGAATTTCCGGCAGTGAGGACCTCTATCGTATAGAAACTGTGATCGAAAAACCGACGCCCACCGAAGCCGAACAGAAATTGATCGTATCCGGCCTGCGTGTGGGGCATTACCTGTGCTTCTTCGGGATGCACGTGCTGACGCCAACCGTGGTTGAAACACTGGGTCGGCTGCTGGCGAAACATCAGACTGCCACGCTATCGAGAGCGCTCGCGGAGCTGGCTTCGCACGAACAATATCTCGCGCTCGACAGCCCTGGCCGGCGGTACGACGTTGGGGTGAAATACGGATTATTGCGCGCGCAACTCGCGCTGGCATTGAGCGGTTGCGATCGGGTGGAGGTGCTTTCGCAGGTTCTCGAAACGCTCGCGTTGCGGAGCATGGAATCACGCGGGGCTGAACATCGTTGATGAGCGGACTGGTCCGCATCATTCTTGCGAACGAGCCGGAGGTGCGGAACCGCTCGCTTGATGCGTTCTGCCGCGTGGTGGATGCAGACACGCTGTTGGCCGAATGCCACCAGCTCGATGAGTTCCGGCGAACGCGCGACAACCTCTATGAGCGGGTCCGTGCCCAGTTTTTTCTTTACGCGATTCACCGTTTTCATCTGCCGTATAAACCCGGCGTGAAGAGCGCGGGGATTCTCCCGTTTGCGGCGACAACCAACATCCTGCGGAGGCGTTTCGACGAAGCGATTGAGATACTGCTGAAGCGGCAGGCCGCCGAAGGCGCGGATGCGGCGACCTCGAGCGGCCTGGCGGCGGCTTACCACGGACTAGGTTTTCAAACGCTGGCCGACCAGGTACGCCGCAGCGTTCGAGCGGTGCGGGGGAATCAGTGGATGTCGCGTATCGGGCATCCGGCCGATTATCCGCTGTCGATTCGCCCGGAGCTTCTTGAACCGAGTATCAACGGATTGTATCCGGTGCTGCGGGAAACCACACCTGTGCGAATGGACCTTTCGCACAGCGGCTGGAGCGATATTTTCTTTCTGGGAATGGATTTCCCGGAAGGCGCGCGCGTGCTGAACGCGTCGATCGATCTCGCCGTGCGCGGCTCGGGAACGGGTGGGCCGCAGCCGCCGGTGGAAGCCTATTTTCGCGTGATTGACGAGCCGGTCCTGCGACTCACCAGCGTGGATCTGAACGCAACGGCCGATGTAACGTCTTTCGCCGACGTGGTTGATTTCGCTCGGGACTATCTTGGATTGCTCAAAGCGGCTGTAATTGCGTCGGGTATCGTGCCCCAGGCGATGGGCGTCTCCTCAGAGCCGCTCGCGAATTTACTGAATCGTCTCGCGGGTCCCGGACGCGGTATCGAGATCGTGAGCCGGGTGCGTGATATTCCCAAGGGCTCGCGGCTGGCCGTGTCGACTAATTTGTTGGCTTGTTTAATCTCCGTTTGCATGAGAGCGACAAACCAAATTCATTCGCTCACGGGACCATTGCAAGAAAGCGACCGGCGGCTGGTTGCGGCCCGCGCAATTTTGGGTGAATGGCTCGGTGGGTCGGGCGGCGGATGGCAGGATTCGGGCGGTGTTTGGCCGGGGATGAAATTGATTGAAGGCGTGGAGGCCGGGAATGGCGATCCCGAGTCCGGCATCAGCCGAGGCTGTTTGC
>JBOGMU010000143.1:0-16338 GCA_050746865.1 Candidatus Acidiferrales bacterium | reverse complement strand
CATGAGGAAACGCCGGGCCGCTCGCCGTTCTTTCAGTGTCACTGCATCCTCCTGCTCTCTGAGACGCGTACAGAATAAATGGGATGCCGATTGTAACCAATAGAGCGAGAGACTCAATTCCTAGAAGAACTTTCAGTACAGAAGTACTAGGCAGGTCAGATGCGCAAATGGCGCATTCAGTGGTACTTACAGCATGCTGCGTATTGGGCAGGGAGGGGTCGGCACCCCTGCCTGGATTAAGCTTGATCGATCAGACGGTGATGAATCGCGTAGAGCGCCAATTCGAGCCGGTCGGAAACGCCGAGTTTATCGAAGATATTGTGAAGGTGGTTTTTCACCGTCTGTTCGCTGATGAAGAGCTTTTCGCCGATTTCTCGATTGCGGAAGCCCTGCGCTACGAGCTGTACGATTTCTTTTTCGCGGTCGCTCAGCAACGGCTTCTCTCGGCGCGAGCCCGCCTCGGAAGATTTCTTGAATGCGTCGATCACTTCCGCGGTCATGCGGTTGTCGAGCCAAATTTCTCCGTCGGCAACTTTTCGAATGCTCTTCAAAAGCAAGTCGCTCGCCGATTGCTTTAGCACCACGCCTCGCGCACCCAGTCTCATAGCGCGAACCACATCGCGATCGTCTTCGGCCGCCGTAAGCACGATAACGCGGGTGCCCGTGGTGTCGAAATTCACTTCTTCGAGAACGCCTAAACCGTCCTTTTCGGGCATCCGAAGATCGAGCAGAAGGATATCCGGTTTCAACTTCGCGAGCATCTTCGTGCATTCGACACCGTTTGCGGCTTCGCCGATGATCTGAACGTCCTCGGCGCCTTCCAAAAGCTTGCGGAGGCCGTCGCGAAAGATGGCATGGTCGTCCGCTACCAGGATACGAATCGCCTGTTTCGTTTTCGTCATAATCAATTCAATGGGATTTCAACGGTTAGCCGTGCCCCGTGGCCGGGATTCGACTCCACTGTCAGAGTGCCCCCAACACCCCTTGTTCGCTCTTTTATTGAAATTGGACCGAGCCGCAATTTATCGAGTTCTTCGCTGCTATAAGTCCCGGAAAAGCTGAATCCACGGCCATTATCGTCGATGACGAGAAAAACTTTCGCCTCGTCTTGACCTAGTTTTACCACGACGTGGCTTGCACGCGCATGCTTTTTTACATTATGAATTGACTCCCTGTATATTTGGAATAACTCCCTGCAAACGCGGTCTGGAAGCCTCAAATTGCGGTCTTCGATGAACAAATCGATCGCCAGTTCCTGTTCGCTGCGGAATCGTTCGGCGAAACCGAACATCAATTCGCGCATGTCTGCGCTCTCCACGCGCAGCGGACGCATCTCGGTCACCATACGGCGCAACTCATCACTTTCCTCCTGGATCATCCTTTGCAGATTGATTAATTCCGTGCCGAGGCCATTGCTGGATTCGGGCAACTTGCCGCGCAGGACATTCAATTGAATCTTCAGGCTCAAAAGCGTTTGCAAAATGCCGTCGTGCAGATCGCGCGATATGCGGCTGCGCTCCGCCTCGACTGCCCGCGTGCGCAAATTGCGCAGCAAAAAAAGATTTTCCAGCGGCGGCCCAAGATGTCTCACAACCTGATCGAGCCAGCGCAAGTCCTTCTGTGTAAACCGTGGCGAGCCACCGCTTCCTTTTTCTGAACCCGATTCCGGCCGGACCAACAACACTCGGCCAGCCGGCCGCTTATCGAGCTCGATCGTAGATGCCAGCAGCGAGCGTGGGCCCAATTCACGTTGAGTCGCCTGGGGTGGCGCGGGAATTTCACGAAATTGCCAGCCGGTCCGGCGATCCCAGCCAAAACCCCGCCCGTCTTCCAACCCAAACTCCCAGCCTAATGACACTTCGAGCGAATCGAGCAAGAATGTCTCGCCACGTTCAAGAGGCAACGTATCGGGGCCCAGCACGTTCGTGTCGCCCTGCCGGATCTTCCACACAAAAATACGTTCCAACTCTTCATCCCGGACGGCGAGGCACGCCACCTCGCAACTGAATTCTTGCGCCAGCTCCCCAAGAACCTGCCTTATCGACTCCGTCAGGCCCCGGTCGAAGTCGAGCACAGCCGTAATTCGCTCCAGAAAACGTTGCCGCGAAAGATGCTCGCGCTCGCGCGCCCCCAGAAAACCCATTCCAAGGCCCGAGACAAGCATCCCAAACGCGATCACGATCCAGTGCCACACGCTCTGCCACTGGAATCGCTCCCCCAGTCCAACTCGTACTAGCACACCGACCGTCGCAACGCCCACTAGCGCGGGAATCGCCTTTGTATTGCCGCGCGTGGCCAGTGCAAACACTGAAAAAAGGAACAGGAACCAAAATGCCGACGCGCTCGGCGTAAGCACGAGGAAAGCCAGCAAAACAGCGAAATCCGCCGCTAAAGGTATTCTGAAAATCTTTTTACGCGAGGAATGCTCAACGACAATGCCAATCAGCGCAGCGAACAGGTACATTGAAAGGAAAATGACGTCCATGCGACGCACAGGCTGTTCCGCCGTCTCAAGCAGCGCTACCAGTGACAGCGCGACGAGAATTGCGCGGCCAAGCGTTACCTGGCGCTCGAGATAGAAGCGTTCTGCGTTTTCAAGAACCATCGCGGAAGGCAAAAGCCCCTAAGAGCATAACAAGCCTTTCCCGTGGGCAAGGGCATGCCGAAACCTCGTGTCATCTTTTGGTAATCGCGTGAAAATGCTGTGGAAAATCCTCGAAAGGCACGCGAATTAGCGTCCCGATTCCTTGACAGTTAGTAGATAATCTTTCGCAGCAGTTCTTTAACCGAGGCTTGCCGGCTTGCCCCAAAGTTACACGCGCAAGGAAGTGGAACGCATTCTGGGAGTAAAGCAGAGTCGCCTTCGTTACTGGGAGCGGCTGCGGCTGATCTATCCCGAGAGCCGCTGGGGTGAACGCTTTTACTCCTTCGGCGATCTCGTTTCCCTGCAAACTCTTCAGCGCCTCACGGAAAGCAACATCCCGGCAAGCCGCGTGAAACGCGCGATTTCTCTCGTCGAACAGCAATTCGAAGCGCCAGAGTTGCGGCTGCACCAGGTTTCAACCATCGAGCGCGGCGGCGAAGTTCTCATCGTTCCGCCGGGAGACTCCCGCCCGTTTGACCCGATCCGCCGCCAATGGGGACTTCCGTTTGAAACGAGTTCCGCACCCGAAAAAGTTCACTCGATGTCTGCGCGAAGCGCCGAGGAACTTTTTGAGACGGCCTTGCAGCTTGAGGCCCGCTCCGACTCTTTGCCAGACGCCGCCGAACATTATCGCCGCGTTCTCGACCGCGCGCCGAATTGGATCGAAGCGCACATCAATCTTGGCGTGGCGCTATATCAAATGGGCATGACCGAAGAGGCGCGCGCGGCGTTCCTTTCGGCTGTGCAGCTCGATCCTGCCAACGGAATTTCGCGCTATAACCTTGGTTGCGTACTCGAAGAACAAGGCAGGATGACGGAGGCAATCGAACATTTGAGCGCCGCCGCTCGGGCCATGCCGAAGCATGCAGACGTTCACTTTAATTTGGCCCTCGCATATGAAAAAAGCGGCGCTCGCGAACTGGCCCGCCAGGAATGGGCTCTTTATTTGAGACATGCGCCGAACGGCGCGTGGGCCCAGCAAGCGCGCGCTCATCTCAGACTGTGTTCGGGACACCGCAAGCCATCAGAACCGATTCCCTTTCCAGGCAAAACCGGTTCGCGAAAGCAGGCAGATAGCTAACCCGCTAGTTTCGACGATGGACTTTCAAGCGGTCCGCGAGGACCGAGAACCTACGCGCGACAGAATGTCCTGAATGACCGCAGTTTTGGCATCAGCATAATTCTGCACGTACTTCCATTCTTGCTGCGCAAGTTGCAGTTTCGTGCGGGCATAAAGGTCGCGATCTGCCGGATTATTTCGCAACCAGTCTCGGAATAAAAGCATGCGCTCCACTTCCGGACACCCTGGCGAGAAGACGTGTAGATTCACATCGGTGTCCGGCCCTTTGAACATGCGATGCTCATACCAGTCCGGCTCGCGTATACGCAAGACGTAGCTGGCTCCTTCTAGTGCCGATGCATAATTCGCCTCTTTTGCCGAGTCTTCCACGAGAAGCAGCATATCGATTACCGGTTTGGCGCGAAGTTGAGGAACCGACGTCGAGCCGACATGTTCTATGCGAAGTGCTCGTGCGTCTAAAGCGGCGCGGATTCTTTTCGCTTCGCGCGCAAAAAGATTTGGCCATCCGGGATCGGCATCGACAATTTGAATAGCTCCAACTAACGGCTCCAGCTCTCCGATCGTACACGCCCGGAGTTCTTCCTCAGACAAGGCACGGGTACCGTCACGATCTCGTTTATCCGGCGGCATGTTCTTTTTCGGCTGCCTGGCTTTTTCTGGCGCGCTCATCAGCAGCCTGCGCGGCGTTAAATATCCTGCATTCCTTTATTTGCGTCAATGCATGCACACCTATCAAGTTGTGTCACCTGATAAAATATAAAATGGCATGGATGGCGCTCGCAGCGTCGAACCGAAAGTGAATTTAAGGAGACAACGAGGCCAACGGCGCAAGGATTTCTAATCGAGAAACGCCGATTAGAATCGAAGGCAAATCCTTTGTATTCAATAACAAATACGATTCTAATCGAGGGAAAGAGCCCTTTTTTAGAGAAAAATGCGAGAGCGCGCTGATGGTGTCGTGGGCATTCGATGGAGCCGCTACGAGAGCGTCTGCTCCCGTGTCGTTCTTCCCCTCCCGGAACTCTCGGTTACCGCTGCTACTTCAAAGTCACCAAGTACGCGGTCAGATTGTGGATTTGGTCGTCCGTCAGCTTCGGCAGCATTTCGATATGGGCCTTTAGCGGGTTGTGTACTTCAACTTTTGTCACACTTTTCTCGCGATCGTAGGTCAGATGATTGTCATTGGCATCGGTCAGCGTCACGACGAAGTCATCGAGATGGTCGAGCTTCCCCTCAACCGTTTTGCCTCCGATCAGCGTTACCGTGACGGTCGTCGCAGGAACCACAATTCCCGTCGCGCCTCGGCCGCGCCGCCACCGCCCGATACGAGAGCGTTCTGCAACGACTTAGCGTCCATCTTCGCGCCAATTCCACCGAGATCGCGCGTCACCGAATGGCACGTGCCGCACTTTCCGTCGCCATTGAAAAACGCCTGCCCTGCTGATGCTTCACCGACGATGATGTTCGTTGGAAAATCGATAATCGTCCGGTAGTTCGCGCCGACCCTGTGCAGATACCCCGCGATGTCAGTGATCTCGTCCGCCGTAAGGTCAAACTTGGGCATCCCGAGATCGGGCCGGCCGTTTTGGACCACTGGAGCGATCAACTCGCCCTTATCGTCATCCATCACCAATTGCGAATGCACGAGATTAGTGCCGCCGCTGCCTCCGCGAGCATCCATGCCATGACACGCGGCGCAATCCTGGCCAAAGATTGCCTGACCGCGCGCGATCGTCGCATCGTCGGCCTGCGGATGCATCGGATACGCCGGTCCTCGCGCGGGTCCGCCGCGTCCCCCTCGCCCCCCACGACCGGTCTGCGCAGTCGGAGCCGGGCCATTCTCGATTTGCTCCGCCGTCGCTGGCGCTTGTGCGAACGTCTGCACGGTAGCGGCAAAGAAAATTCCGACGGACAATCCGACCGAAACCACAGCCAATCGACTGGAAAATTTCACCGTACACCTTAATTGAACAGAATGTAACTTCCGACCGCCCGTGAATTTATCATTACGAAATCGATATTCCAACAGTGAAAGTTTTACGCCACTTTGCGATGCACAGCGGGAGCGATGGCGCGAACGTCGTCCATCAATTGCGCGAATTGGTCGGGATAAAGCGACTGCGCGCCGTCCGAAAGGGCGCGTTCCGGATCGGGATGGACTTCAATAATCAGTCCATCGGCTCCTGCCGCTACGGCGGCGCGCGCCATCGCGGCGACCTTATCGCGGCGCCCCGTGCCGTGCGACGGATCGGCAAAAATCGGCAAGTGCGAAAGGCTCTTCACTACGGGAATGGCTGCGATGTCGAGCGTGTTGCGCAAATACGTATCGAACGTTCGTATGCCGCGCTCGCAGAGAATCACTTTGTAGTTTCCGCCCGCCATAATGTACTCGGCGCTGAGCAAGAGTTCTTCAAGCGTAGCGGACATGCCGCGTTTGAGCAGCACAGGTACATCGACTTCGCCCAAAGAGCGGAGAAGGTGATAATTCTGCATGTTGCGCGCGCCAACCTGCATCACATCCACATAAGGCCGCATAATTTCGATCTGAGTTGGATCCATCACCTCGCTCACGACAAGCAGCCCGTTCTTGTCCCCTGCCTCGCGCATTAGTTTCAGACCGTCTTCGCCCATGCCCTGAAAGCTATACGGCGAGGATCGCGGCTTGAATGCTCCGCCGCGAAGCATCTTCGCCCCTGCGCGAGCGACATTCGCGGCGACATCGTTGATTTGCTCCGGCGACTCAACCGCACACGGACCTGCCGCGACGACGATGCTGTTTCCCCCAACCTGCACGCCTCTGCCGATATCGAAGACTGAACCCTCCGGACGCGTGGGGCGCGCAGCCAGCTTGAACGGATGCGAAATCTTTACGATTTCCTCGACTCCAGGCGCCGCCACGAGCGCCTCCAGTTCGTTCCGATGTTTATTGCTGTCGCCGACAACCCCGATCACAGACCTTTCTTCTCCTTGAATGACGTGAGCCTGAAATCCGCATTCCTTGATGCGATCGATCACATGACTGATTTCGCCTTCCGTTGCGCCCGCTCGCATATTGATGATCATTCGTCGTTCCTCCCATTCCCGGTGCCACAGCCTCACTTGGCTGTGTGGGATTGGCTCTTTTCTTTTGTAGCGACTCAGTCGCCTTCAGTCGGGTGCCTTTGCTGCCCAAATCTTCAGAAACCATTGACAGGCGCACCAAGCAGCGCCGTTGCAACCGGCGCACGATTAGCCAAGCTGCTTCGCAGCAGGATATGAGCCCAAAATCCGCAAACCGACGACTTCGCCCTTCAACTCTTCCAACGCTGCCGTCGCGTCCGGTTGTTCCCGGGCGGCCTGCAAATCCAAATAGAACCTGTACTGCCATGGCTTGCCGTGCACAGGGCGGCTTTCAATCTTCATCAAATTAATCCCACGGCGCGCGAATGGCTCAAGCGCCCGCAAAAGCGCGCCGGGCCGGTGATCCAGCTCAAAGACGAGCGAAAGCTTGTCTGCACTGCCTAGCGCCGTGCCGTTATTCGATAGCAGCAGAAAGCGTGTATAGTTTTGGCGATTGTCTTCGAGGTGCTCGCGCAAAATCACTCCGCCGTAGGTCTGCGCCGCGCGCCTGCTGGCTATGGCCGCGCGCGATTTGTCTCCTGCCGCCGTCACGTCCCGGACGCTGCCCGCCGTGTCTTGCGTGGCAATTCGCCTAAGCTGCGGATGCGCACAGAAAAACAATTCGCATTGCGCAAGCGCCACCGGATGCGATTCGACGATGGCCACATCCTCAAATGTCGCCCCCTTCGCGCCGATCAGATTGTGGACGATCGGAATAATCACCTCTCCGATGATGTGCAGATCGCGGCTCCCGACGAGCAAGTCATACGAACGATGGACCGAACCCGCGAGGCTGTTTTCGATAGGAGCAAGAATATAATCGGCGGCGCCCTCATCGATTGCCTCAAACAGGCGCTCGAAAGTGGGTCGCGGAACCAGCTCAATGCCGTCGCCGAGTAGTTCAATGGCGGCTTCTTCACTGAAGGCTCCGCGCTCGCCCTGGAACGCGATGCGCGCGTTGTGTTTTACGTTCATTTTCTCGATGGTTCCGCGTTGACCCTGCTGCGCTCCTGGGCGCGAATGCATTGGCTCACAATGGTTTCGTAAATCAGCCCGATCGCTTCGGCATCAAGAGGGCCCGGGTTGAGCGACTGCATGCGCTCGACGATCTGCCGCTCGCGTTCGGGAGTCCTCATCGAAATGCCTTCTACTCCCTTGATCTTGCCCACTTCCAGCGCGAAACCGGCTCGCAAATTCAAGAGGTGGAGCACCGCCGTATCGACTGCATCGATCTTCTTTCGCCAATCGCTGATGTCCATGGCCTTTCGCGTCCTCCAATCCTGTCGGCGCAAAAAAAATGCCGCGTCCCTGATGGAGGATCGCGGCGCGTACTCGAACTTCGTGCGGCTTCTGCTAGAACTGATTCTTCGCGCGCGATTGGCCGGCCCGCTTCCCCCAAAATGGGAAGCGGCAAGTAAAGGCGAATCTGTTCCGATAATTCATCGCGCGATCCGATTCTCTCCGATTCCGCTCTGCAGATTGCTGTGGATCAAGTGCACTATACAAAATGGGATGCGGGAGCGTCAAGCGGATTGGCTTTGCGAGGCTGCCCGTTCAGCACGCCTTCCGCCAAAAAAGTGAATGGTCCGAGTTCCGGCAATCGGTTCGCCACCATGCCGTGTACCTCTAGGAATGACGTACTCTTCGCCAGCCCGAACCGGAATACGGTTGTTATTGATAATCAGAGTGTAGCAACCCTGAACAACGACAAATACTCATCGAGATCATGCACACGAGCGGATGATGCTGCCGTTTGACTACAAGTCCAAAAGGCCATTTGGCTTCCATCGGCGCCATCGAAACGTATCCCTCCACGCCCGGCGTCGATTGGCTGTTAGTTGCGATCCTATTGCCGGGCTGCTTCATAAAATCAGGAAAATTGTCCAAGTCTTCCCCCTAACTTCGCGACGGATCGTAGTACTTTTGCAAATCAGGCTGGCCTGCGCGCGGCCATCCAGAGCGAATCGCTCGTAGGTAAACGATCCGCCAGTGGCTGAGGCAGCGGGTCGAAGCCTGCCTGCTGCAACATCATTCGCAGCGTGTGCGGCGTGAAGTAATTGCAATGCGCCGGGATGTGATAGCCGACCCAATCCTCTCCCATTATCTTGCGATTCCACGAATCGAAGTTCGGCGTCTTCAGCACGGTCACGCCGCCCGGTTTCAGTACGCGGAAAGCTGCATCGAGAGCGGCGAGCGGATTCCACTCGTGCTCGATGTAGCCAAACTGCGTCACGATATCGAAGCTCTTCTCCGCCAGTCGCGCGGCAGCTTCCGTCAGCGGCCCTTCAAGGATCCGATTCCCCGGATTGCATTGCCGTGCCAGCGCCGCCGAACGGGGACTCATCTCAATACCTATCGCATCGAATCTTTCTCTGGCACGCTCCAGAAACGCTCCATTGCCGCAGCCGAAATCGACAAGCTTCCCGCTTTTCCGCCACTTCAGGGTTTGCACGAGCAAACGGCTATTCGTTTCCGGCTTAAATGGGCGCGTCAGTCGCGAGAGAAACACGAGAATCGGATGCTTTTTTTTTCTGAGTGCGCCTTCTCTGTAATACTCCTCGAGCCAATCGTGATTTTCCTGTTGCGCTTCGTACGTAAGCTCGTGACCGAGAAAGACCATGCCGCAATGCGAGCATTGCACGATGTCCCAACCATCGCGCTGCGCAAAGAGGGTACGCTCTTGTCGCGAACACAGCGGACATGCCCGCAAAATTTTCGGCGACGATTGCGACGAAGAACTCAGCGGACGCTCGCTTTGCTGTAAAGCGTTGGGCAACATGCGAGACGGAATCTTATCATCGATGCGCCGCTCACTGAGCGCCCTCGGCGGCGATCTGCGATTGCGAGACCAGCGTGATCCCGGTCTGGCTCTGCACTTTGGACGTGTAATGCACGCTCGATCCGCTGGTCGCACTGGTAATCGTGTAGTCCATATTCTGCAAACTGGTTTCCGTCGCACTGATCAGCAATCCTGTCGGAATCGCGATCGAGCCCATTCCCTCGCCAGTGCCCGTCCAAGCTCCGCCGGTGCGCAATCCGTTGTGCACATAATCGGGCGGCGTCTGGCCGTCGCGCCCCGAGCCGTGCCGCGCGATACTCATTTCAGTCAAGATAATCGCGCACTGTTGTGTCGGCTGCTTGCCCCCGCGCTGCGTTTCGCCTCCAGGCGTCGCGCACGCCTCGTTATGGTCGTACGACGATTGCGTCTGCCAGAAAAGGCCCGCGAGTGGCGCTCCATTGATAGGACGCTCGGCTTTCCAACCCTGCCCAACCGATATGCCGCCGCGCGGAAATTCACGCGCAGCCGTGAGCGACGAAATCCATCCCACGGCTTCCGGCGGAGGAACGCCAGCCGGCAACACATCCTCGAGTCCTTTGAAGCCGGATAGCGCGCCATTGGAAGACAAAGTGAATTCGACCGATTGGCCTTGCAGCTTATTGAACGGCCCTGCCGGATCCTCCCTTGTCGGATCGACCGCGTCGCTTGCCGCACTGCCGTGCGAGTCGTCCCACGTCAGCCTGAATCGCACGGATTGCCCGTCTACCTGCGCATCAACGCCGAGCACCTCAAGCCGCTCGCGCATTCCGATCTTCAGCGTGGCCTCCGTTGCTCCCTCCGCGTTCATGATTGGAGTGACCGTCTTCCCCGCCGTCGTAGTCTGCGTCTCGATTTGATAGATGAGCGTCTCGCCGACGGAAAATTTTGGCAAGAGCGAAACACGCGCGTCCTTCGCAGCAGATATCGCGGTCACCGCAAAAATCGCGAAAACTGCGAGCGCCGAAATGCCGAATCTGCTTAAAGCGCGCGAATCAGGAATCACTGGCAAATCCATAACTCGTCAGCGGGGGCGCCGGCCAGCCAACACGCGCCTGAATTGCGGAGCGGCAAGCGTGCCGGTGACGGTGACCCTCTGACCAGTGGCGCCGCTTGCCGAAGCACGTGCGGAACTGTGCAAAGGCGCATCCTGCTCCACCCGCATCTGCAAATTGACGCGTTGTGCAAAATCGATCGTTCCCCCGCCATCAATCTCCGTCCTGCCGTGGGTCAGCACGATTTGTTTCAGCGTAACTACATCCCGCCCACACGTGAATTGCGAAGACGCCGCATCAAACGCACTCTCGCCGCTCACCGGTTTGCCTGCCTGCAAAGAATCGAGCAATTGCATGCCAGCCCAAGTCCCGTTGCGGACGTCGGCAGCGCCTTTGCATTCAAGCGAATTGGCAAAACCAGTTCGGCCGTTGCCTGCCATCGAAAATTCGACCTCACCAGATGCGGTCCCACCGAATGCGGCCGCGACGGGCGAGCCGCTCTCTTCAGCGCCTGCGAACGCCCCTACATTGACACCCGAAAACGTTGCATGCCCATGGTAACGGGGCGTCGCAACGAGCTTCGCGTCAAATGTGCCAGTTACTTTGCCATGAAAAAGATCGGCGCTAGCGTCATCGAGCGTCACGTCGCGTCCGCCGATCGTCAAATCTCCTGATAGTTTCTGAAAAACGAAGGCCGCAGCGTTAAATTGATCCACGTTGAGCCGCCCTGTACCGCGCAAATCATCGGGCATCGCCGTTGCCGGGCCCAGATTGAGGAATGGCAGCATCCAATCGATAAAACTCTCTCTCCATCGCGGGTCTAACCAACGATCAAGATCGGATGCCGACAACGTATCCGCCGATAATGCGAACTGCCACTGCGGTGCGGCGTCGCTGCGATCGAACGTCCCGCTCCAATGCGCGCCAAACGCCTGGGCTGCAGAAAGCGTAACGTGCCGGGTTCCTGGTTTGAAATCCATTCGAAACTCAAGGCCGTTCACCGGCAAGTTCAAGAATGGTGCGCGTAGCGAAGCGCCGTCATCGCCCGTGCCCCCCACAGTAACGGTGCCAACCGGCCGAACCTTCCACGGCCATTCTTCCGGAGCCCAGAGAAGATCGCAATGCAGCGGTCCTGCAAGCTGCCAGCCGCGGGCCACGTTCCAGCCAAACGCGTTGGCTGCCGCAATGGCCTCCGACGCATCTCCTGTGCTACCCGAAAGGTGCAATCCTGCCAATGCGCTTTTCGGCCGCAGACGCTTCGATGGCGTATCGAACTCTACTCGAAACAAACCGCCCTCGGAGCTCTTGGCGTCGCCGATCGCAAGGGTTGTCGGAGGTATGCGCAGCACTCCTTCGTTGTATTCGATCGTCGCCAGCCCAAGCCGCAGCGGCGCCACCAAACCGTCTCCGGCAAGTTCAGCGCCGTAGGTTTGCGCGGTAAAATTCGTCAGATTCAGCGGCCACGCGGAAATCGTGCCATGCGCGCGAGCAAAGCCCTTCACGCGCGCGCCCCCGGGAACGTTTTGCCGGAACGCGCGCAGCCACGCAAGAACGTCACTGAAATCTATGGATGCGGATTTAATTTCCAGCACAACAGGTTTCGCTCCCGCACTTCGTTCGGCCGCAGACGCGTCCCACGACACGCTCGCCGCTCCCTCTAAATTTGAGCGGGGAGCCTGCACAGACAAATCGGTAATTTGAAGCGTCGAAGCCGGCACATCCAGCAGCATTTTCGCCGTCACATTCAGCGACGGCACGTCCGCTAAAGGCAGATCGGGCCGCAGCGTCAGGTCCCAACGATGCAATTGCCCGACGAGTGCCTGTCCTTGAATCGCCCATCCCTCCGCGCTGGTCTGAGCATTCAGTCCGATAGCAACGGTTCCGCGAATGCCGGAATCGTCCCCCGTCATAAGCCGCAGAAAATCGGAAGCGGCGGCGTCCGTCCAACTAATCTCCACGCTCGCCGGACGCAGCGCGGATGATGTCCCTCCGACGCTCCCGGCCACGTGGATCGTACCCGACTGCTGAAGGATTTCCGCCGCGCGCCACGGCGCCGCCTCTAGGTCAAGGCGCCAACGCTGCGGCCCATCTGCGTAAATCGCACCGTTGACGTCAATAAACGCAAACGGGAGCTTCTCATCGCCGTCTTTGAAGTTGATTCGCCCTCCGTCCACTTCAATCTCGCGAAACGATGGCGCAAACGGAATCGGCGCCGGCCCTACGCTGTTGCTGGCAGACGCAGCGGGATGGCCGAGCCACTCCGCCAGATTCCAGTCCCCTGCCGAGTCTTTCACAACGTTGACCGTCGGCCCGCTGAGGGAAAGCGCACCAATTCCAATGTGTCCGCGTAACAAAGTGAACCAGCGCAGGCGCACAGCTAGAGAGTCTGCGCGTAAAAAGTATTCATGTCCGAAGCGTGGGTCTTCCCCCACACGAATTCCATCGGCTTCGAGCGTCGGACCGCCCCACAAACTGAACGAGTAACGATCCACTTCCACCGGTCGTCCGAAAGCCTCTTCGAGGCGCGCGTTTAATCGCTGCCGCACACCCTGGCGGCCCACAAGAAGCACTCCGATGCCGTCGCCGATGACTATCAGCAAAGCGAGCAAAACCGCCCATGCAGCCAATCGCTTAAAAAACGCGGGCCGATGCGCAGACTCGCTCGCCTCTGGCGGCGGCTCAATAGCCTGAGTCGGCACTCCTTGCAGGATGCTCGGCCTGAGTTCCACTTGCCTAGTGAACCTCTCGAAATATTCGGCGCCAGCGCGTTCGGCTGCGCAAATGAATCAAAGTGCTTCCGATGCGCTTGGTGCTGCCCCAGAACCCCTCGTCGGCGTAATCATCCTCGGAGGCATTCACGGACCAATAAATCAATATGGGCTCTCCGGTCACCGCGCCGCGATCGACGAAACCCCAGTAGCGGCTGTCCTGGCTGTCGTCCCGATTATCTCCCATTACGAAATATCGGTTCGCCGGAACAACGAGTTCATCGTCTTGAATATAGTTCTCAATCTGATCGGCCCACTCCGGCATGAGCCCGACCTTTATGCTATATGGATCCAGGGGCGGGAACGTGTCCGTACCTGCATCTGAATTGAATCCGTCATGTACAGCATACGGCTCGCGGAGCAGTTTTCCATTGATGAAGACGCGCCCCAAAACGATCCGCAGACGATCGCCGGGCATGCCGACTACGCGCTTCACGTAGTCCGGATGATCTTCATATCGGTATCTGAAAACGATAAGGTCACCGCGGCGAATTTCACGATAAGGAACAAGCTTCTCGTACCAGGCACCATTGCCGCCAAAAACAAACTTATTCACAAGAAGATGATCCCCCGCTAGCAGCGTGGGGCTCATTGAATCGGAGGGAATATTGTATGCCTGAAGGACAAACGTGGTGCCAAATAGCGCGATTAAGACGGTAATGAGCAGTGTCTGGCACAACTCAACGAGCGGCCCGATCCCGCGCGCTGGCCGGTCTCGCTCGCTTTTACCCTCCGTGTCGGCGGCGCTGGAGCTCTCCGTTATGGGAATCTCGGGCACTCGAGTCTCAATCTCCTCTACGCGGCCCTTCCTGGAACACTTAACTTGCCAGGAGGACTTCGAGCGCCAGTTTCGCAGCTGCCTGTTCGGCTTCTTTCTTTGTGCGGCCCGTTGCCAAGGAGAGCTGCTTTCCGTCGTGCCAGACTTCTACTTCGAAGGTTTTTTGGTGGTCCGGGCCAGCGGCGTCGGTAAGCCGATACTCTACTATGTCTTTGCCGCGCTCCTGTAGCCATTCCTGAAGCGCAGACTTGTGGTCTGACCGCTCAAGCGCCTCCACTTCCGCTTTCATCGCTGGCACGAGCAGCGTGCGCTCGGCAAACTCAGCGGCGGGTCCCAGGCCGCCATCCAGATAAATGGCCCCGAGCACCGCCTCATATGCATCGGAAAGCAGACGTTTCTTCTCGCGGCCGCCGGTCTTTTCTTCCCCCGGACCGAGACGCAGATGCTCGCCCAACTTAAGCCGTCTTGCCGCAACTTGGAGCGTATCGGCATTGACGAGTCGGGCAAGGCCTTTCGAAAGCTGCCCCGCATCCCAAACCGGATAAAGGTGGCAAAGCCGGTCGCTTACCACCAGTCCCAATACGCGGTCGCCGAGAAACTCCAGTCGTTCGTTGTCCGTCCCGCCTACGCCCTGGCGAAGTGAACGATGGGTAAGCGCCTCATCAAGGCGACCCGGTTCTTTGAAGTAGTAACCGAGGAGCGCCTCGATCGTTTCCCGCTCTTCCACCATCATCGCCACGGCAGGCCCGTTTTACTGTGGTGTCAAAGCCGATCCA
This sequence comes from Candidatus Acidiferrales bacterium, assembly GCA_050746865.1. Classification (GTDB taxonomy): domain Bacteria; phylum Acidobacteriota; class Terriglobia; order Acidiferrales; family UBA7541; genus Palsa-295. Next base: position 1,382 of record JBOGMU010000143.1, on the reverse strand, counting down.
GCCAAAGACGCCGCCGATTTCTTGCAGTTATCCTGCAAATTGCTAGGAATGGCTGCGCACTTCGTGTACGCCGAGGCCGCATCGCTATTGCGATTTAGCTTCTGATAATCCATTCCCAGGATGTAGAGGTCGGCCGGATCGACGTCCGATGTTTCAACCGTAGCGGCTTCGAGTTCTTTGGAAGAATCCTGAAAATCGTTCTTGCGGAAATACGTCATGCCGAGACCGCTATGCGCCTGCGCAGCCGCGCTGGCTTTTGCCGAATTGAACTGATCGTCCGTGAGCGCCGCCGGCTTCTGCATGGTCGAAATCAATTCGAGAGCGTGCTTCTCGTCCTGCTCGGCTTTATCTAGTTTCGCCGGCTCGCTGGGATCCTTCGCATCATAGACACGCGGAATTACCCATCCGACGAGCGTGAGCACTGGCACGTTGTTCGGATCCTTGGCGAGGGCCTTGTCGGCCTCTGGATAAAATTTCGCCCAATCCTGCTTGTTGTAATACAAAGTCACCAGTGTTCCCTGGATTCCCTCGATGTAACGGCTATTCGGGAACTTCTGCTCGAAATCCTCGCCGGCCTGAATCTTTGCATCGTCGGTCGTCGCGGCATTGAAAGCCTTGATCCCTGCCTCTTCGGCGGGATCGATCGCCGGTCCACGTCCCTGCGCATTTTTTCCACCCTGCGCGCCATTCGCCGCCTGACCTTGGCTGTTGGGAGCGGCTTGCCCGTTTCCTTGCGCTTGAATCGCATCGGCCCCAAGAAACGCCGTTGCTGCCGCAAGCGCTATCACGCCGATACTGGAATTCAACTTGCTGAGTCTCATATGGAATCCTTTATCTCTCGCTAAGATTGCTCAAATCGAGCGCTATTGCTTCCCGGCTACTCCGAACCGCCTCCCCCGTCCCTCTTGGGCACCGCATAAGCGTGGTCGACGCCTCCTTGTGCCGCCACGCGTGCCGATTCCGGCGCCCCGGCCACTGCCAGAGCGGCCCGGTATTCCTTTACGGCAAGATCACGGCTTCCCTCCAAATCGTTCATCCGCCCCAAGTAAATATGCGACCACGCCAGAACTGTAGGATCAGGCTGGTTCGCCGCAACTGCCGACGATGAGCTTGCCACCAGCTTCTCGAACAATTCCTTACTTTCGTCCGCATGTCCCGAAAGGACTGAGGCCACCGCCAGCCCATAAAGTGCATGCGGCTCATTCGAATACGCGTTCAAAACCTTTGTAAAAATTTCGGCCGCCGCAGGCGCATCGTGCAACGCAATTTCGCGATCTCCCTGCGCCAGCATCGCTTGCTTCGCCGCGTCTGCCGTTTGTGTGGATGTCGGGGCTGCCGGCGCCGGCTGCGTAGAGGCAAACGTCATACCCTGCAGCCGCTTC
>JBOGMU010000142.1:0-2363 GCA_050746865.1 Candidatus Acidiferrales bacterium | reverse complement strand
ATTGTGACCCGCGTGGCCCAAGCCATAACGAAGCTATTCCTCGAAAGCGGCGAGGATGTTCGCTACACAATCGAGACAGGATTTCTCGAGCATGCGCTGGAAACAGCCGCCCTCCGCCCATATTTTGAGCATTGGGCAGCCAATCCCAGGTTGCAAAGGGCGTGGGATGAAGGTCTGAAATGGGGCGAAGCACACCCTGACCACATGTGGAACCTGACTCAAAGGAAGAACGCTCCCACGGGCGAAGATTGACGCAGTCTGAACAGGTGGCGGACTCGACAGAAGTGGGACGGCCCCTTTTCACGGGCCTTACTGGTTTGCAGCGGCATTATCGATAAGGATGCTTCGTATGGACTCCAGCAGCGTGGCCGTGCCGGCGGATTTCGAAAGCACCAGATCCACACCAGCGGCTTTCGCCATGCCCGTATGAACGCTGTTCTCCCAAAACGTGAAAAGAACGATTCGCGTTTCCGGGTACATGCTTTTGATTGCAAGCGCCGCTTCCACGCCATTCATCCTGGGCATCGCGACGTCCATCAGGATCAGGTCGGGGCGCAGCTCAGTCGCCTTCGTGACGGCTTCGAAACCATCGCCCGCCTCACCGCAAATTTCCAATTGCATCGTTACGCGCAGAAACACTCGAAGCGCCGCGCGAACGTACTTGCTATCGTCGACGACAAGAACCTTGTTCATGTGTCAGAGCGTAAGCGTGTCAGCACACCTCTTTCAATCGAGACTGTCACTTAGTACATTGGTACCGGTCGGCGGGCGGCCTCTCGTCTCAATCTGCGACGGATATTCTCGGCGCCGCGTTGCCGCCGCGAAATGCAAACGACTTTTGAAACTAACCCTAGGAGCACCATATGAGAAGAGCGCTTACGGCAGTGATTTTCGCTGCACTCTTGTTTTTTGCTGCCGGCGGAGTGCTTTCCGGCGCTACAGACGGAGAATCCTCCATTCTGGAACCGGCATCTGGCGCATTACTTGGGCAATTCTACGGTGCCGGGACGATAGATCAGACCACGCAGAAGTTGGGTCGAACACCGGCCATTCACCTCAGGTACTATCGATGGGACGCCGACTGGAGTGGCACAGCCTCAGATACGCAGGCAGATCTGGCGGCCGGACGCATCCCTCTTGTAAATTGGGAGCCGCACAACATCGATTTTACAAAAATCGTCGATGGCAGCCTTGACGCCACGATCATTGCGCGTGCGAAGGGCGCAAAAGCCCTCGGCAAGAAGTTTTTCCTAGACTTTGCCGCTGAGATGAATGGCGACGAGGCTTGGGACGGTAACAACGCGCCTCTGTACGTTTCGGCGTACCGCCATATTCATGACATTTTCGTTGCTCAGGGCGCGACGAACGTCGTATGGGCGTGGTGCCCGAACGTTACGGATACCCACGGAGGTAATCGCACCACGATGGACTACTATCCCGGGGATGCCTATGTCGATTGGACCGGAGTTGACGGGTACAACTGGGGCGTTAAAAATGGCGGCTGGCAAACTTTCCAGCAAGTCTTTCAAAATATCTATCCCCTCCTTGCGGCGAAGAAAAAACCAATTCTGATCGGAGAAATGGCTTCCGGTGAAGCCGGTGGCGACAAGGCCAAATGGATCGACGATATCATTCCGACCCTGCGCACCAATTATCCCCTGATCAAGGGGCTTGTGTGGTTTGACATCAATAAAGAGGAAGATTGGCGCGTCAGTTCGTCTCCCGCTGCGGAAGCGGCTTACATCCGGATGGCAAACGATCCTTATTTCAATCCCTAACGGCAGCTGCCCAATTCAGGAAACGCGCGGCTCAGCGACCGATGGAATAGCCAATCTCGAATACTCCGGCGTCGATCCCGGGATTGTTGCGGCCTAAACCGTTGTTGGACATATGCCGGAATGCATAGCCAAATCGCAGTGATTGGCGCCCCCTCAAGAAGTAATCGAACCCGGAATGACTGCGAGGGCCGCAGCAGGAGGAGCCTGCCGCACGGCTGCTCTGAGATTTGCGGGAAGAGTTCTAATTGTTCTAATTGTCGAAAAGAACGTTCTCAATCGCCCGGAGAAGCCAATACGTTTTGGAGTGTTTTAAACCATCCAAAGGCGGAACGGCATTCGTCAGATTGCCGCTGGGGAGGCACTCTGTAGGAATTCCGACGAAATGGTACAACATTGTTCTGAAAATTACATGAAGAACGGAGATGATTTACCCACACCAAGCAGCCCCTCACAGATCAGGCGGACGCACGATGCCGTGCTCCATGGCGTAATACGATGCACCTAAACCCCCTCGTTCACTGAATGAGGAATGGATTATGCGTTTCTTCACAATGGAGACGAGGGACTTCGAGGTGCTGCGGGACC
>JBOGMU010000141.1:0-68234 GCA_050746865.1 Candidatus Acidiferrales bacterium | reverse complement strand
ATTTTTACTCAGGCAGATACCATCGATGAATTGAAGGTCATGTTGCGCGATGCCGTCGAGTGCCATTTTGACGGCGCTGCGAAGCCGCGCGTTATAAGGTTGCATTGGACTAAGGATGAGGTCATCCGCGCTTGAGACTTTGGCAGAAGTGATCGCCTGGATAGCACCAAGGCTATTCTAGAAACCCCTCGTAATGACCGCTGCCCTGGATACCATGCTAAAGAACGGCAGGCTTGGGCTGCTTGGTTCCGTATCGGGGGGACCAACGGCTTTACATCGTTCCCAAAATGGTAGCTTTCAGCCCAAGTTTGTCCTACATTAGGCAGAAAATGACATGGATTGCTTTAGCTCTGATCAGCGCAGCAACATAATGCGCCGCGTTCGTTCCTCGGGAACGCGGCCCGAGCGGGCTGTACGCAGCGTAATGCGCCAGATGGGGGTGCGATTCCGCACGTGTTGCGGGAATCTTCCGGGAAAGCCGGACGTCGTAATTCCCAGCCGAAAAACGGTCATTCTCGTGCATGGATGTTTCTGGCATGGACATCATTGTGAAGCCGGAAGACTCCCGAAGGCGAATCGATCCTATTGGAAAAGCAAGCAGATTACGAACATACGTCGCGACGATAGAAATGCTAAAGCGCTGCGTGCGAGGGGCTGGAAGATCATGACGCTTTGGGAGTGTCAGATTATCGGTAGTGCTCGCTTCCGAATGAGGCTTTCGCGCTTCCTGAAAGAGCACCCATGAAAAAATCGCAGCGTCCAATCTGGTATGAATTCTTTGCTGGCGGAGGTATGGCTCGCCTCGGATTGGGCACCTCTTGGGAGTGTGTTTTTGCTAACGACATCTGTGAGAAGAAGGCGAGGGCTTATCGCGGCTACTTCGGACCTTCGTCGGAGCTAGCAGTTAGAGATGTTGGCCAACTCACGCTACGTGATCTGCCTGGTACGCCCGACCTAGTTTGGGCATCCTTCCCCTGTCAGGACCTGTCCCTAGCTGGAAGCGGTGCCGGCTTAGAGGGGCATCGCAGCGGCACGTTTCGTCCATTTTGGGCTCTCGTGCGAGGCTTAATACGTGAGGATCGTGCTCCCCGAATAGCCGTTCTTGAAAATGTAGTGGGTACTCTGAGCTCACATGGCGGAACTGACTTTTCCTCTATCGTTATGTCACTCATGGAGAGTGGCTATCGCACCGGCGCGATCGTAATCAACGCGTCTAGATTCTTGCCCCAATCGAGGCCTCGCCTGTTCATAATTGGAGTACGCGGCGACGCATCGCTTGCCCCGGAGATCATCTCCGAAGGGCCCTCCCGGTTGTGGCATACGGAGTCTGTAGTCAGGGCCTACAAACAGCTACCTAAGAGTCACTCCAAGAATTGGCTGTGGTGGGCCCTTCCAACGCCGAGCCATGTCGTGCCAAGTCTTGTGTCTATCATCGAAGATGACCCGGTCGGCGTGAAATGGAACTCGACTTCAGAGACACAAAGATTAATGAATCTAATGGGGCCACTGCATAAGAAGAAAGTGTTCCAAGTGAGCCGACTAAAAGGGCGGCACGTGGGAACGATATATAAACGGACAAGGCCGAATCGAACGGGAGCGAGAGTACAACGAGCTGAGGTGCGGTTCGATGGCATTTCGGGATGCCTAAGGACGCCGGTGGGCGGGTCAAGTCGGCAAACTGTTATCGTCATCGAGGACGGCGAGGTTCGGACTCGTCTCCTATCGGCCCGTGAGGCCGCAAGACTGATGGGTGTGCCCGACAGCTATCCAATACCACAGGCGTACAACGAGGCATATCACCTCTTCGGCGACGGCGTTGCGGTGCCAGTGGTTAGTTGGCTCGATCGGCATTTATTATCTCCTTTGCTCGCTTGCGGAAAGTTTGAGCAGGTTGCTTGAAGCGCGACGCATGCTGAGCGGTAAACCCAAACCGGATAGTGTCGGCCCGCCCACGGATTTGGATTTTGAGAAGGCTCTGATGTTTTTTCATGCTTACATGTATGGGCCGCTGCAGGGCAAGCTCAGACTTTACGGTGCGCGCGGTGTGCGTGCGCCGTCCGCCGCAATGACCTCCGATTGGGAAGTATTTGCCTCAATCCTGGTTCGTGATGTGGGCAAGAAGCTCGGTGCGGGCGTAGATTTGTCTGGACACGAAGTAAAATCGGCTTATAAGGGCGGAAATTACGAATATCAATACCACAAGAAAACAGGAAAGGAGAAACTTAAGAATGACGCCGAAGTCGGACATCTATTTTTTGACCACCGCAATAACCTCCGGCGTGTCGACCTACGTTACGCGCATGGGAGCCTCATGAAAGGCTTCTTTCAGAAATGGCTTAAGGAATATCCCGATCCATATCCTCAGCGCTACCGAAAGAACATCCCATTTACTTGGGTTAAGAACCATGCGGTCCTGCTCATGACTTTGGAAGATGGCGAGGTTACATTTCCAAAGACAATTACAGTTGCCGGCACAGAAGGCGCCGGCTAGTCCTTGCATTCCCAAAAAACATCAAGGTCCCTTGCTTCGCTCAGGATGACGATCTATCGGAATAGCCGATATGGCGTAGAGGCGATATCGGGGAGGTTGGGCCTAGAGATGGCCTGATGCGGGCGACGACGGCGTAGGGTGCCAAAAAATCGCTTGCAATGGGGGCGACGCGGGCGTAGATGTGGGCTTGTAGGAGCTACGGCACGGAGGGAGCATGAATCCACCGGGCATAGCAAGTTGAATAGCAGCAAGCACACCGCTTTTGCGGTGCGTGCCGCCCTTGACGCTTAGAGCGTCACCGCGGCGTATACCAGTTAACGAAACGGGGAGGTGCCAGCCTCCCCGTTTCGATTTTGTAGCCTGTTGTCCCGCGACGGATGGCCATATGTTTCGCAAAGTGTAAACGCAGGCTAGGCGCTTCGTGCGCCTCGGTAACGCGACGATTGGGAGCCGTTTGAGAGGTGATCGGCTGAAAGGAAAGCCGATCGCTACGAAAGCAATTCAAAGGCACCCGGCGTAAGGCGCGCGCTTGCCACCTCGCGGAAAAACGCAAAAAAAGGGATTGGCCCAGGAATCTAGAAGAGTCTCTGTGGCGACCAGCAAACCCTGGCTTCAACGGCTGAAGCCGTACTCATTCTGCGCGATTTACGGCACGGCTGAAGCCGTGTCCTTCCTAAAATCCAAGTTACCACACAGACTCTCGAAGCCCCGCCCTTCCAACCCGGTCGTTTTCCCGCTCCCTGTAGAGCCGAATTCATTTGCGCCACTTACGGCACGGCTCGAAGTTGTGCCCCTCCGGAATCCGACTTGCCAGGCGCGGTCTGAAAGACCGCCCAGGCCCTCGTCCCTGCTTGCAAGGCGAAGCGGGAGGCGCTCCCATACCCCTCTTGACCCAAGAGTATTACAATACGGTTATGGCCGCGTCCGAGGCGGATAGACTGCGCGTCGCCAGGGAGCTTCTGCTCTCGCTGATAACCGGGAGTTCGATTACGCTGGTGCTCGCTATGATGAGAGCGGGCGGCGCGGTGCCGGAAATTGCCGATCTGCTTTTGCGGCCCGGTGCTTACGCCGCAAGTAAGCTCGGAGTAGGTGGCGCGGGCGGCATTCTCCTATCCGTTCTCGGCGACGGTATTTTTTACGGCTCGCTTCCTTTCCTGATTATGCATCTGCGGTCCGCGCAACGGAGACCGAAGGTTTCGTCGTCACTGAAATTCGAGCCCTTGACCGAACGCCGACGGGCGGCGCGGTTGCCTGCAAAAACGCCTGTATTCGTTTACGGGCGATATAACGACGGCAATGGCAATGAGCCATTTTCCGAAATCAGCGAGACGCTCAATGTGAGCGCGCTCGGCGGCCTGATTCCGCTTGCCGCAAAGGTCTCGGTGTCGCAGAGGCTCATTTTGTTCAATGCCGAATCGAATGCCGAGCTGCCCTGCCGCGTCGCACGAACGATTCGCACGGTAACGGGCGAAACCATGATCGGCGTTGAATTCGCCCAATCCTCAGCGCAGTTCTGGAAGGCGCCGGAGCCCGACGCAATAGCCAGCCTTGCCCCGAGCGCAATTCACAGTAATATTTGAATTTCAGACTCAACAGAGGGAGCGTGCCTCCATGTTTGCTCGACGTATCGGTGTGCTCGTCTTTTTTGTTTGCCTGCCTCTTTGGGCGCAGCAGGCAATCGTCAACGTCCCGGGCGAGCCGCAGAATCTTAACGTGGTGAAACAGCGATTGATCCAATATCACGATTGCCACGAATCGAATTGCTACGAGCCGCAATTAGAGCATCAGGCCGATGTGGCGATCGCGTTTGTGAAGCAGAGCGCGGCCGCAGCCAAATCACGAGAGAAGCTGGCCGTGGTATTCGACGTTGACGAGACGGCGCTATCGAATTGGTCCGTCGAGATGCTCGACGATTTCGGCTATATTCCGAGCAATGAGAATTGGTGCGTGTCTCTTCATTGCGCACGAGCCATTCCGGCAACGCTGCGCATTGTCCATGAGGCTGAGCACGACAAGATAGCCGTTTTCTTCATTACGGGGCGTCCAGAGACTCAGTTCGTCGACACAGAGGCAAATCTGCGCCTTGAGGGCTACGACCATTGGCAGAAGCTTTACGCGCGGCCCGTGAATCACCCCGCCAGCCAGTCGACCGCGGACTACAAATCGGGCGCGCGGGCGGACATTGTGTCGCAGGGATACCAGATTGTGTTGAACGTAGGCGATCAATTGAGCGATCTGCGAGGAAGCCCAATGGCAGACCATTCGGTAAAGATGCCGAATCCGTTTTATTACATTCCTTGAGCAGCGTCATATACGGCGCGCGCGTGATTACAGATAGCGCCGGATCGCTTCGCTGTAGCGGGTGTAGAGGAATGAGACGAGTAGGAGAGCGACGCCCAAGATAATAAACGTGGTGAAGCGGTCGGACTTGTCCTGGCGCCACACATCGAGCAGCAGAATTTTCCCGACGCACAGAAGGAGCAAACCGAGGCCCGTAAGCCGAAAGCTGCGCTCGCCCACCAGCAGCGCGAACGAAAAGACAATGACCGCCTCGATGCCCCACGCCATTGTGACGCGACCTTGAGTAACGTCACGCGCGAGGAGCGCAGTTATCATCGCCAGTGGGACAAAGAAAAACAGCTGCTCGGGCCGCTGTACGAACGGCAGAGAGTCAACAAATCCGTACGGTTGATTTTGCGCGGCCAACCGCCTGCGCAGCGGAAACGCGAATGCCATGCACGCAAAGAGGGCCGAAGAAGCCGCGATCACATGAAACGACCGGTTCTGCATTAACGGCACGCCATGAATCAAGGGTTCCGGTAAATCGAAAACGACCGTTCGCAACAACACAGCCATCGCCAGCAGAAGACTGTGGTGCAGCAAAATATTGTGCTTCGCCGCCCAGGCCACGGCGATCAGACCCAATGCCATCGTGGCCCATCCTGCGCCGATCCACCCTGCGTCCAGACCGCAATAGAGGACGGTTGCGACCGTGATTGCGCCAAAATAACTCAGGAACTGTGCGGCGAGGAAGTGCCGGTCCTCGCCGAGCAAGTCATGCCGTTTTGTCTCTGCACGCCAATGCACGTAATAGAAGATGACTGCCAGCGGAAGCACGGTCATCGCCATGTCGTGTGGCGATGCGTCTATATTCACCAGGAAGATGCGGATGAGCGCCGAAGCAAAAACGAGATACGCCTGTAGGCGCAAATTCAGCGCCTTGAAGAAAACCCCGCATTCAAAGAGCGCCAATCCAAACAGGGCCCACCCCACGGCTACGTGCAACGGTTGTAGCTCGTAAAGCAACAGCATCCAGACGAGAAACGATCCTGCCCATGTGTACGCCGCAGCCGCTTCCGAAATGCTTTCCGCGCGACGCGACCACCAGGCCGAAAAATAAAGGCAGGCTGTGGTCAGAGCGACCGTCACGAGCCGCAAAGAGAGGCTGGAGACTAAGCCGAAGGGTTCGCTGGCAAATAAATTCACCGTCAGCGTGAGAACGACGGCGAACGAGGAGACGATTACGCTCTGAAATGCGAATTGCGAGTGCTTGATGCGCGTAGCCGCGATCAGCAGCAGGCCGCCGAGCACAGCCCAAATAACCGAAACCCACGGAAACGCGGATTCTTGCAGCGTCAAGGCAAGTAGGAGAATCACAGCCGCCCAGGAGTGAATCGCGGAGAAAATTCGCGCGGCAGTCGTTTCCTTCGGGCCGCTGAAGTAAGCGCAGGCATAAAGGAGCGCGATCGCCAGCACCGTGGTGATGAAGGGAAGGTCGAAGTGAAACGATCCATGCACCGAGCGCGGGAAGAGGTCCGGAGAAATCGCGGCGAGAATATTGGACGGCAGCGAGACGCTTGAGGCTGCGTCCACGTTTACAAAAAGTGCGCCGAAAAAACCCGCGATAGCGATGCAGTTTGCCTGGTGCGACAGGTCTCTCGCATTTGCCGCACGGCCCACGAACGCAAGGATTGCTGCCGCGGCTGTCCATGCGACGGCTGTCCATAGATTTGGAAACGCGAGCCAGAGTCCGACGAATGCTGCCAAGCCGCCGAGCCAGGAGATCGCGCGGAATAGGGCGCCTTCAAATTGGGAGCCGATAGCGTTAGTCCATCTGCGGGGAATCCATTCGGCATCGGCGAAAAAGATTAGGGCGGCGAAAAGGAACGTGACGGCGAGCCGGTATTCGGGCACGGCATGCAGCATGTCCGGCTGCGCGATGCGGGCTTCGAATACTGGCGCGGCGCCGGCGAGGAGTAAATCGCCGACTGTGAGCACGGCCACCAAAAATCCAAATCGGCGGAAGAGAGTTTCGCGCGTTAGAACACCTGCGATGACGAGTGTCTCGGCTTGCGCGAGCCATAGAATCGCTGTGCCCATGCCGGAATACTTGAAGGGCACGGCGGCGACGAGAAGGACGATGCCGATGGTTGAAAGGATGACCATTGCGGTGCGGCGTTTGCGCGTGACGGGCAACTGGCCGAGTGTGAGTTCGATTGCGCCGAGCACAAGCAGCGCGTAAAAGGCGAGATCGGGCCGGACGGATTGATACTTCAGCAGGAAAAGCAGAAAGCCTGTATTGAGCAGCGCCGCGAGAGTCGAGATGTGTTCCTGGGCTTCGCGCTGAATGGTTCGCGCAATGTATGACCAGCGATAGAGCGCCCAGTAGGTGCACAAGAGCGCCGCGCTGGGAAGAAATTCAGGGAACATCTGGCGATGCGCGCCCATCGGCTCGATCACGGTGCGCAGCCAGACGTAATGATTCACGTAAGACGCCAGCAGGCCGAAAATCTCGAGTTCGAACCAGCTTCGGCGGTGCACGATGGCAACGAGGCCGATCGCGAGAATCGCGCCAGCCGTGAGGCAATAAACTGTGTTTTCGCTGATCGCCACGGTGGTGAAACCGAGCAAAAATGCGAGGCCGGTGACGACTTGAGAGTTGTAACGGAGCGTGTGCGCCACCATCGCCCATGCCACGGCGAAGAGCAGCACTAGGTCGATCCATTCGGCATCGATCACGCGCGTATACGTGACGAAATGCATGGCGTACGTGGTGAAAAAGACGAGCGCCCATCCGCCGCCGATCAGAGCGCGCGCGAAGATACGGTAAACGTCCTTGCGTTCCAGAAAAGCGCCGAGCGCCAGGATGCCGAAGCTGACGACATAACCGAGGCCAACCTTTTCGACGTTCGTGAGAGTGGGGAATTTGTACGCGAGGAACAGTGCAATGCCGATTACAAGGACGGCTATGCCGATTTTGTTCAGCCAGTTTGTGCCGAGCATCTGCTCGATGTCGTGAACTTCGCGTCTGGGGCGCGGCGCGGCGGTGCGTGCCGCAACGGGACGTGTTGGCGGCGCGGCTCCTTTGGGCGATTGGCTGCTTGAGGCCGCTGTGTGCGGCAGCGGTGCGGGCGTTGTAATTTGCGGAACTGGAGTTCGCGGTGGGGTGCTTGTCGCCGGAGGGACGAGAGTTGTGGGCGGCACGTGTATGTGCGTGGGTGGAACTGTTCGCGTAACGGCTGGAACGCGCGGCTCGTCTTGCTCAGGTGTTTCGGTGCGGGGCCCTTGGGTGACGGGCGGTGCCGCGGGAGTTTCCGCGGGCGCTGCTGGCTCGTATTGCGCGTGAAGCGCAGCGACCTGCTTTTCGAGCGTCGCGACGCGAGACGTGAGTCGCTTTAGTTCCTGAAAATCCTTTTCGGCGATGTTGAGAGCATTGATGAGGTTCGAGAAGCGCTCGTCGTTTTTCCGGCGATCGCTACGCCGCATCAACCATTCGGCAAAAATCCAGGCCGCCAATAGAAAAATCCAGAAAGGCATAGCGCCTCAAAAGGCAGGGTTACTTCCCAAGCTTGCTATCAAGGCACTTTACCACGCGCCTAAGGATGCGGGGATTTTGGTCCACGAGGGAAGTGTCTGTTTCGCAACAGCAAGTTTGGGTTACTCGTGCCCAAAGTCGCGCGGGCCCAGAGCCGGCCCAGATGGCTTTTTCTGACGGCTTCTCCAAGCGTGATAAATCGCGGGAATGAATGATGCGACGATCACGCCAGCGATCACGTAATGGATCTCGTGGTCGATATTGGGGATGGTTCGGCCCAGCGTGTAGCCCAGGAGTAGCATGCCCCAGACCCAGAGGAACCCACCGGCGACGTCATACGCGAGATAACGCCAATAGCTCATCTGCGCCGCTCCGGCGACGGGAGGGCAGAATGTCCGGATGATCGGCACAAAGCGCGCCAGAATGATGGTCTTGCCGCCGTAATGCTCGTAAAACTCGTGCGCCCGTTCGAGGTGCTTCTTTTTGAAAAAGCGTGACTCCCTACGCTGATACAGCGCCTTCCCGGCACGGCGGCCAATCCAGTAGCCTAGCTGGTCACCTGCGATGGCGCACAGGGTGACAAATATAAGCAGCTCCGCGAGGTCCATGGTGCCCGCGCCCGCAAATACGCCGGCCGTCACCAGAAGCGAGTCACCTGGCAGGAAGAAGCCCACAAACATGCCGGTTTCGACAAAGATGATGCCGCAGACAAGCAACGTCCCGCCCCATTCAATTAGGGCACGGACGTTATAAAGTTGCTCAATTAGGGCCTTTAGCGCGTCCATTCGGGATTCCCGTTTCGCCTGGTGTTTGCCTGCGTAGCGAATGCCGGGCTACCCGGGCGGGCATGTCCACAATAGCAGAAAAAACGACGTCAAAACTCGGCCGTGCGAGCCATCCGGTCGGCCTAGTACCTTCCTACCAACCGATTAGGCCGCGTGCGCCATTGGCGTGGTCGCTTTCTGCAGCGAAACTGCAAGTGTTCGAGGACGACTTCCCAGGAGGGGAAAGCGCATGGAAGGTGGCTACGCAGTCTGGATGGGGCAGCCGGTAGTTCTTCGAGTTGTGACGGGAGACTTAAGGGTTCCTCTGCGGGGCACGGTGCTCTCGGAAACCAATGATGTGGTCAGACTTCGTATCGCGGAGTGCTGGGACGTAGACATTTTCAAATCAATGGTTGTGAGCATTGAACACGACGGCGCGGTTTGCATGGTCAATTAGCACGGCCCGTTGAGGATGGCCCATGAACGCAAGCATTGATCGTCGCTGGAGTGCGCGAAGCACAGCCGTGGCCGTCGCGCTGCCTTATCCGGCGGCTATGGAGGCGGTCTCCATGCGCGAAAAGCTGTCCATCATTCGCGACACGCTGATCGTACTCAGCATGCAGATCGCGTTTCGCACGGCGCAGCTACTGCGGCACTTGAATTACTAACAGGCGCTTCGCGGCAAAGTCAGAAAAGAGCGCGACGTTTCTATTCAATATTCTTCCGGCCCTAGCCCTCTCAGCCCCCCATCCCGGATCCGCTCCCCCCGGCGGATCCGGGACTCCTTCTGTCTCCCGATTGCGATCCTCTGCGTCCCAGGCAATGTATCGTTCACAGGGAGGAAAAGCTTCGACTGCCGCGCCGAAGACCGGCGGCGCTAGCTTTGACCCTCAAACCGTCGCGTGGCGAAAACAAAGTGCATGTTAAGCGCCGACCGTACCGGACTCCTGTAACGCGCGAAATTCATTGCGTAGCCGCCCAAGTCAAGATAACGTCTCTGGTTCCGCTTTATCGTCTCGGTTTTTGGGGCACTCAAGGAGCCGTTTGAAATGATGAGGATTGCCAGTGTGGCAAGCGCATTCCCGAGGGACTATTATCCGCAGGAAGTGTTGGTGGAGGCTCTAAAGAACTATTGGCGCCATCGCCTGCCGAATCCAGACATTCTCGACCGGCTTGACGACAGCATGAAAGTGGACGGCCGCTATCTCGTCCGCCCGATTGATTTCTACGAAAATCTTGAGACGTGGGGCCAGGCCAATGATGCCTGGATCGAAGCCGCCCTGGAACTTGGGGAAGAGGCGCTGTGCCGCGCTCTGCAGGAAGCCGGGCTCAGCCCAAAAAACCTGAGCGCAATTTTCGTTACTTCCGTGACCGGTATTGCGGCCCCTTCGCTGGACGCGCGACTCGTAAACCGCATGGGCCTTTCGCCGAATATCAAGCGCATTCCCATCTTTGGCCTGGGCTGCGTCGCAGGCGCCGCCGGCATTTCACGCGCGGCGGATTACGTCCGCGGCTATCCCGGACAAGCTGCCGCTCTTCTTTCCGTTGAATTGTGCTCGCTCACTCTGCAGCGCCACGATCTCTCGATGGCGCACCTGATTTCCGCTTTGCTTTTTGGCGATGGCGCAGCCGCGACGATTGTCTTTGGCTCCGAACTCGAGTCCAAGGGCCCGGAGATTCTCGCCACCAAGTCCGTCTTTTATCCGAACACCGAGCGCGTGATGGGCTGGGACATCTCTGAAAAGGGATTCAAAATTGTTTTAGCGCCTGAAGTCCCCGAAATGGTGACGAAGCATCTCGGCAAAGATGTCGACGCATTCCTCGGGGAACAGGGTCTGACGCGGAAGAATATCCACAGTTGGATCATGCACACCGGCGGGCCAAAAGTTCTTGAGGCGACTGCAACGGCTCTCGGCCTCACGGAAAAAGATCTCGAAGCGTCCTGGGACTGCCTGCGCAAAGTGGGCAACCTTTCCTCCACCTCGGTGCTCCTAGTTCTTGAAGACTTTTATTCGCGTCGCCGGCCCGCTCCTGGCTCTCTCAGTATTCTTGCTGCAATGGGCCCAGGATTCTGCTCGGAGCTTGTATTGCTCCGCTGGTAGCGCGAACGGCCCTCCGTTTCCCTCTGGGTGGGGTGAGGCGTGATTCATTCCGATGTGCTGATTGTCGGCGGAGGTCCCGCCGGCCTCGCTGCCGCTATCGCTGCTCAAGCAAAAGGCCTCCGCGTTACTCTTGTTGATTCGCGAAAACCTCCTCTCGACAAACCCTGCGGTGAGGGGTTGCTCCCCGACGCTGTCAAAGCATTGCGAGTGCTGGGCATCGATCTCGACGGCGCCCAGAAATCCCGCTTCAGGGGAATCCGCTTTTTAGACGCAGCGTCGTCTGTTTGCTCGGAATTTGCCGGCGCAAGCGGGCAAGGGGTTCGCCGGACCGTTCTACATCGCCTGTTGCTAGATCGCGCAGAGGCTGTAGGCGTCAACCTGATCTGGGGCGCACACGTCAAAACGTACGATTCCGTTTCCGCCGATGTAAACGGGCGCCGGCTTTTCTTTGGATGGCTGATTGGCGCGGATGGACTGAATTCCGCGATTCGTCGACGTGCGGGCCTTCATTCGTTCGTTCGCAGCACCGGCCGCTTTGCATTTCGGCAGCACTATGCGCTTGCCCCGTGGACCGATTTCGTCGAAGTGCATTGGGGCGATGATTGCCAGATTATCGTGACGCCGACGGGTCCGGCCGAAGTTTGTCTCGCGCTCTTTACTAGAGATCATCACCTAAGGCTTGCCGAAGCGATTGGGAGATTTCCAGAGATTGCACGCCGCCTTGCCGGTGTGCGTCCGACTTCGTCCGAGTCCGGCGCCTGCACGGTGCTAGCCCGGGCGCGCTTTGTGGTTCGCGGCAATCTTGCGCTGATTGGCGACGCGGCTTGCTCGATCGACGGTATTGCCGGCCAAGGCCTCAACCTCGCGTTCCAGGCTTCGCTGCATCTCGCCGACGCACTCGCCCACGAAGATCTGCGCGCCTATTCCGCCGCACACCACGCGATCACGCGAACTCCGATGCGCATCACGCGGCTGATGTTGTTGATGGCGCATCACGCGTGGATTCAGAAAAAGACCTTACGCATGTTTGCCGCAAAGCCGGGATTCTTCTCCAAAATGATGTCGATCCATGCAGGGATCGCCGATGCTGACGCATTGAGCGCTCAGGACCTTTTCGACCTCGGCTGGCGGGTCCTTCGTGCGTAGACAAGCCGGTTTATCTGTGTTTTGCGAGTCTCTGCGGCGGATTACGTTTTGCCTTGTCTTCTTTGCTGCGACGTATCCACAAGCGATAAACGCGCAAGAGGCCGCGGCAAAGCTCGATCCTGCAAGCAGCACGATCAAGTTCACTCTCGGCGCAACCCTGCACACTGTCCACGGCACATTCAAAATGAGGATCGGCGAAATTCACTTCGATTCCGCCACTGGCAAGGCGAGCGGTTCCATCGTGATTGACGCGACGAGCGGCGAAAGCGGTGATTCCTCCCGCGATAACAAAATGCACAAAGAGATTCTCGAAAGCGCGAAATATCCTGACATCGTGTTCTCGCCGACGCAGCTCATCGCGCAGCCCGGCCATGCGCTAAAGGAGACGTTGGATCAGAAGGGAACTATGCAGGTTCAGGCGAAGGGCATTTTTCGCCTCCATGGACAGGATCACGACGTAACGCTAGACCTGGCCGTCCAGAATGACGGCAACGGCCACGTGCAGATCTCCAGCAGCTTTCCGATCCCCTACATAAAATGGGGGCTGAAAAACCCAAACACCTTTATTCTACGGGTGAGCGACACGGTCCAGCTCGAAATCCACGCGTCGGGACAAATCATTCGCGCGCAGTGATTTCAGCCACCTCGAAGGAAACACTGAACACCGAAAGTTCGCTACAATCAGCACAAAATGACGACAGAGACAAAGATCGCTATCGTCACGGCATCAAGTTAGAGGTATTGGCGCCGCCTGTGCGCGAGAACTCGCCTCCGAGGGCTATAAGCTGGTCTTGATGTCGCGGTCCGACCGCATACATTCCATCGCTTCGGAGATCGGTGCGCTCGCGCTTCAGGGCTCGGTTTCCAATAAGCACGATCTGGAGCGCTTGGTCGCGACGGCCGTATCGGAATTCGACCGAATCGATGTGGTCATCAATAACTCAGGTCATCCGGCTGGCGGTAAGATCACATCGATCTCGGACGAGCATTGGATGGACGTGTTCCAGATGTACTTTCTCAGTGTCGTGAGGATGGCACGTTTGGTGACACCGATTATGGTGAAGCAGCGCGGCGGTTCGATCGTAAACATCTCCGGCCACGACGCAACGGAGCCGGACCCACGATTTCCCGTTGCAAGCACGATTCGAGCGTCAATGGGTGCGTTCCGAAAGCTTTACGCCCGGGAATACGGGCCGCTCGGCATACGAATGAACTGCCTGATGCCAAGCGTGGTCCTGGATTCAGGCGAGAACGTTATTCCGGAAGACGTTCGCAAGCAAATTCCGACAGGTCGCGCCGCCACTCATCAGGAAATTGCGAAGGTGGCGCTTTTCCTAGCTTCGGACAAAGCGTCTTACGTCACGGGCCATGGACTCCGCGTCGACGGCGGCGCATCTCGCGCGTTTTAGCGCGTGGCCTCCTCGGCCGCGCTCTTGCTCACCACCCCAAAACGTAAGCAAAGATCAATGGCGCCACAATCGTCGCGTCAGATTCGATGATGAAGCGCGGCGTATCGACGCTCAATTTCCCCCAAGTAATCTTCTCATTGGGCACGGCGCCTGAATATGAGCCATAGCTCGTGGTCGAATCGCTGATCTGGCAGAAGTATCCCCAGAGGGGCACATTCTCTCTCCGCAAGTCTTGGTGCAGCATCGGGACCACGCAAATAGGGAAGTCGCCGGCGATGCCGCCGCCAATCTGGAAAAAGCCGATTGAATTTTTGGGTGCAGTGGCCGTGTACCAGTTTGCGAGTTCGATCATATATTCAATGCCGGATCGCATCACCGTCGCGCACTTAATCTTGCCGCCGATCACCTGCGCTGCGAACATATTGCCGAGTGTCGAATCCTCCCAGCCAGGCACAAAAATCGGCAAATTCTTTTCTGCCGCGGCGAGCATCCAGCTATCCTTCGGTTCGATCTCGTAGAGCTGCTCGAGTTTTCCGGAGCGCAGGACCTTGTAAAGGAACTCGTGCGGGAAATATCTTTTCTTCTCGCGATCTGCCGCATACCACTCTTCCATGACTATGCGCTCGATGCGCCGCATCGCTTCCTCTTCGGGAATGCACGTATCGGTGACGCGATTCAGATGATTTTCAAGAAGCTCGACTTCCTGGGCCGGCGTGAGGTGCCGGTAATGCGGCACGCGCCGGTAGTGATTGTGGGCCACCAGGTTATAAACGTCTTCTTCGAGGTTTGCGCCCGTGCAGCAGATCCCCTGCACTTTATCCTTGCGAATCATTTCCGCGACGGAAATTCCCAACTCTGCCGTGCTCATCGCCCCGGCCAGCGTCAGCAGCATATTTCCGCCGTTCGTCAGATGCGCGCTGTAGGCTTCAGCGGCATCAACCACCGTGGCCGCATTGAAATGCCTGTAATGCTGTTTCATGAAATTGGAAATGGGGCTTTTCCCGGAGGGCACATATGGATTCATAGCAATCTCCTTTGCTCGTCAAAATCTAGATGTGGATACACCCGCACAACGCGCGCTGCTTATGAGCGCAATTTAGAAATAGCTTGCGGTGTAGCTAAGGAGACGCACAAACTCGTGCGTGGAAACGTAAAAGGGAAAACGCTGATTGGAAAATTTCTGCTGCACATGCGATTGATAGCACAGTTTTGCAAACATGTGGCAACTTTTTGCAAAAATCCTCGAACACAGTTTGAGGCCAAAACCATGTCTTCATCGCGCGACCCGATTCCCTGGTTTGCCCGAGAGAATCCGTGAACCCACGCGCCTCTTGCAGTAATCTGATCTGAGTGCTGCGCCGCGCGAATGTGCTGGCGCCAGAGGAGGATTCATGTACGTCGTCGTTGGAGCTAGCGGTAATACTGGGGGCCCGGTTGCGGATGCACTGCTCGCGGCAGGAGAAAAAGTTCGCGTGGTGGGACGCACGCCGCGCAATCTCGAACGCTTCACCAAGCGCGGAGCGGAAGCGGCGATCGTAGACGTGGCTGACCCTGACACTCAGGATTTGGCGAAAGCATTCTCGGGCGCGAAAGCCGTCTACGTGATGATTCCGCCCGACCTTTCAACGTCAGACGGACTGGCCTATTCCGGCGTCGTCGCGAAAGTGCTCGTCACCGCGCTACAGGTTGCCGCAGTCGGCCACGCCGTCGTGCTCAGCAGCATCGGCGCGGACAAATCGTCGAACACCGGCCCCGTGGTCGGCTTGCATCGCCTCGAGGAACTCATTAATACCGTCGGCGGCCTCAACGCGCTTTATATTCGCGCCGGCTACTTCATGGAAAATCTTCTGCCGCAAGCAGGCATCATCAAGAATTTCGGCACGATGGCCGGTCCGCTTCGTGCCGATCTCGCGGTTCCGATGATCGCCGCGCGCGACATAGGACGTTACGCCGCCGACCGCATGCTGAAGCTCGACTTTCACGATAAGGAAGCGCGCGAGCTGCTCGGCCAGCGCGACGTGAGCTATAGCGATGCTGCACGCGTCGTCGGCGAGGCGATTGTCAATTCTGGGCTTTCATACATGCAATTGCCTGACGAGCAGCTCAAGCCGGCGCTCATGCAGATGGGCATGTCTGAAAACGCCGCAAGCCTGATTCTCGAGTTGTCCTCGGCGCTCAACAGCGGCCACGTGGCGGCGCTCGAAAAGCGCTCGGCCGGGAATTCCACGCCCACGTCGATCGAGCAATTCGTGAAAGAGACATTTGTCCCGGTCTACGAGGGCCGGGCCGCGCACGCGTAGCAATGGTGCTACGGGAGTCGAATTCGCACAGCGAGGCGTGGCTGTGCCAACGGGCCGACAACAGCGGCTAGGCCACATCGGGCAACGCTACACGTGTCGGAATCGCGGTATACTCTCGGAAAATTTTCGGGGGAGCGCGATGCGACGATTTGTGATGTGGCTGGTGCCGGCGATTGTACTTGGCGCCATGATTGTGCCGCGGTTAACGGCACAGCGCGGCGGGCGAGGCCCCCTGACGGCGACTTCACCTTACCCGCCCGATCCATCAAGCGCGCCCTACGCCACGCATCCGAACATTCCTCATTACAACGTGACCGTGCGACATAACGTAGCGGTGCCGATGCGCGATGGCGTCTCGCTGCGTGCGGATGTGTACTGGCCGGACGCTGACGGAACGTTTCCGGTGCTCATGACGCGGACTCCGTACAACAAGGACGGCGGCGAAAATATGGACGTCGCGCTTCGCGGAACGCAACGCGGATTTATTATGGTGAACATGGACGTGCGCGGGCGGTTCGCATCGCCGGGCGAGTGGTACCCGTTCAAATATGAAATTAACGACGGCTACGACAGCGTCGAGTGGGCGGCGAAACTTCCCAAATCTGACGGCAAAGTGGGAATGTGGGGCGGCTCGTACGATGGTGCGACGCAATTTCTGGCGGCGCTTGCGAATCCGCCGCATCTGGCGGGCATTTTTCCGATGTGCACGGCGTCGAATTATTACAAGGATTGGGCATACCAAAACGGCGCGCTGCAACAGTATTTCGCCGAATCGTGGGCGACGCAGCTTGCGGCCGATCAGATCGACCATCAGATTGCGAGCGCCACGAATCCGATGCAGTTCATCAACACGCTGCCGCTCGGCGATTACACTTCTCTCGCGGTTCCCGCGCATGAGGGCCATGCCGGATTGGCTGCAATCGACGCGTGGTATCTCGATTGGATCAGCCACTCGAGTTATGACGCTTACTGGCGCCAGTGGGCAATTGACGCAGATTATTCGCGGATCACGGTGCCTGTTTATCAGATGGGCGGCTGGTACGATCTTTTTCTGTATGGAACGCTCGCAAATTATTCCGGCATTCGCGAACACGGCGGCAGTGGGGCTGCGCGCAATGCACAGCGATTGCTGATTGTTCCCGGCGGCCACGCGGGTTGGGGCGGCAACGTCGGCTCGGTGAATTTTGCGCCGAGCGGCT
Organism: Candidatus Acidiferrales bacterium; assembly: GCA_050746865.1. Classification (GTDB taxonomy): domain Bacteria; phylum Acidobacteriota; class Terriglobia; order Acidiferrales; family UBA7541; genus Palsa-295. The sequence goes on along the minus strand of JBOGMU010000141.1, from coordinate 51,008 downwards.
ACGTGGATTACTACGGCGTGATGATGGATTGGTACGACTCGATCCTGCGCGGAGAGTCGAACGGCATCGCAGAAGAAAAGCCGGTGCGGTATTTCGTGATGGGTAAGAATGTGTGGGCGGATGCGGATTCGTGGCCTCCAGCAGGCGCGCAAGAAACGCGCTATTACCTGGGATCGAGCGGCAAAACGAATTCGTCGAAGGGCGATGGTGCGCTGAGCACGAGTGCGGAATCGTCTCCAGAGAGCGCTGCGGATCAATTCGTGGAGAATCCGATGAATCCGGTTCCCACGCTTGGCGGCCAGCTATGCTGTGACGCTCGTCATCTCTCTGTGGGCGTTCAGGATCAAGCGTCCGATGAGGCGCGTTCGGACGTGCTTGTCTATTCCACGCCGCCTCTTGCGCATGATCTTAATGTGACTGGGCCGGTCCATGCAGAACTTTACGTAAGTTCGTCGGCGCCGGACACGGATTTCGTCGCGATGCTTACGGATGTGGCTCCGGACGGCGTCTCGCACAATATTGCCGATGGGATCGTGCGCATGCGATACCGCAATTCGCTCGATAAAGCCGAATTCGTCGAGGCGGGCGAGATCTACAAGATTGATGTCGATTTGTGGGCGACGAGCAATGTGTTCCTGGCAGGACACAGATTGCAGCTGGATATCGCCGGCAGCAATTTCCCGCGCTTCGACCGCAATCTTAATACGAAAGAAAGTCCCGAAACGGGGGCGCAAACTGAGAAAGCTACGAACCGCGTTTACCACGATGCTTCGCATCCTTCCGCGCTGATCCTGCCGGTGATGAGCGGAGGCGGACCGCAATGAAACTATCGCGAATCTAAATAGATGGTGTTGTGTTGCTCAGCCCGTTGTCGTGTGGTAGATTTCGCGCGATTTCAGAGCACAATCTAGCGCCGCTATTTATCCGGAGGATGTATGCGTCGCCGCGACTTCTTGAAAGCCAGCGCACCGTTGGTTGTTGTTTCTGCACTGATGCCTTACCAAAGCTTCGCACAGACATCGGGCGCACCACCGGCATTGCCGGCGCCCGGCGCGGACGGCTGGGTTTCGTTGATCAACGGGCACGACCTAAGCGGTTGGTACACGATGCTGCAGAAGTCCGGCAAGGGCGTGGCGGAAAAGCAGAAGATCGTATCGATGGAAGAGCAGATGCTGCACATTCTCGGGAACGATGAGAGCGACGATCCCGTCGAGTCAGGCTATTTGGCGACGAATCAGGAGTTCGAGAACGTCCATATCCGCGTGGAATACAAATGGGGAATGAAGCGCCACGCGCCGCGATATACGCCGAAGCGCGATAACGGTTTGCTCTATGGCGTCGTCGGCGAGGATAAAGTGTGGCCCACCTGCGTTGAATGCCAGATCGAAGAAGGCGACGTGGGGGATTTTTTCCTGGTAGGCGGTGTTCGCGGGATTCAGGCGGGGCACGGGGCTGGCCTATTTGGGGTGGGCATCAATCCGGTGACGGGGTGGCCGCAGGCACAGAGTTCGGGTGGACCAGGACGCATCGGCGGTCGAGGTGCCGCGGGAACTCAATCGCCGCCTGAGCCCACCGGGGGCCGCTTGATCAAAGATGGGGATTTCGAGCTGCTCGATCAATGGAACACGGTGGAAGTGATTTGGCAGGGAGATAAGGCCGAGCACATTGTGAACGGAAGAACGGTGAACGTCGTAACAAATTTGCAACAACCGGACCCGCAGAACCCGGCCTCATATATTCCACTGACTCGGGGAAAAATTGCCATCGAAATCGAGTTTGCAGAGATTTGGTACCGGCGAGTCGAGGTCAAGGCGCTCGTCTAACCGGCACTTCAGTCTTAGGCAGGCGCAAGTTTGGCGTCTCGCACTAGCAAAGCCTCACTACCCGCATTTCCGAACCAAAGTACAACGTACCCACGATTGAGCGCGGGCGCGCGCCACGATTGAATGTGTGCATGCGTGAGCGAAACGCGGCTACCTGGCCGGCATGAAAGGGACAACCATGGAAACGGGGCACGAGCTTTTTCTGTACGAATTGAAAGACATGTTGGATGCCGAACAGCAGTTGGTGAACGTTTTGGAAGAGAACGCAAACGATTCTTCGCGGCCAGAATTAGAAAAGGCTTTTCGGCAGCACGGCAAGGAAACCGAAGGCCACGTGAAACGGCTTGAGCAGTGTTTTGAACTCCTGGACGAAGAGCCTGAGACGGCTGAATGCCACGGCGTGCGCGGGCTTGCCGAGGAGAAGAAATCGTTCATCGAGGAAAATCCGTCGGAAGACCTGATTGACGTGTTCAACGTTGGCGCGGGCATAAAGGCGGAAACATACGAAATCTGTTCGTATACTTCGCTGATCGATATGGCTCGCGATATGAACCACAGAAAAGTGGTTCAACTTCTGAATCAGAATCTGAAGGAAGAAAAGGCCGCGTTGCGAAAGATGGAAATGTTCCACAAGAAAGTGAAGCCGGAAAAGATGATGTCCGAGCAGGAGGAATCCGAAGGTGGTGAACAGGAAGAACGCGGGTCGCGTTCCCGACGCCGTGGCTCGCGGCGCAAACGAGCCGCGTAGCCATAAACAATCAGCCTGCGGGCGAAGTGGAAGCCGACGTGAAGAACGCATCGACGCGCGCGAGAATCTCCGTAGTCGTGGACGCGTGATGGACGGCATGGCGTAGTTCGCCGCCGTTTCGGATGCCGTGTGTGAACAGAGTGGCAAACTGCTTCATTTTGCCTATGGCGTCCGGCATTTCGGCCGCGATAAGGCTCTGGAAATATTCGACAAGGAGCTTGTAACGGTCTTGCTCGCTTGGCTGGATGTATTGGCCGCTAGCGACGTAATCGGCGATCTGGCTAAAAATCCACGGATTTGAGGACGCGGCACGGCCGATCATTACGGCGTCGCATCCAGTTTCAGCGATCATGCGAACGGCGTCTTGTGGCGTGCGAATATCGCCATTGCCGATCACGGGAATCCGCACGGACTGCTTCACGTCGCGAATCACATTCCAATCGGCGTTCCCTGCGTAACCCTGCATGCGGGTGCGCGGGTGTACAGCGATGGCTTCAATGCCGATGCGTTCGGCCATGCGCGCCACATCCACGGCGACAATGTTGTTTTCATCCCAACCGGAGCGAATTTTAATAGTAAGCGGAATTCTTACCGCCTCGCGAATTGTTCCGAGCAGAGTATCGAGTTTGGGCAAGTCGCGCAGCAAACCTGAGCCGCCGCATTTCACGACTTTTTTCACTGGACAACCGAGATTAATATCGACCTGGTCGAAGCCAAGTGCTTCGGTGAGGGCTGCCGCAGATGCCATCACGGCCGGATCGGCGCCAAAAATTTGCGCGGCAATTGGGTGCTCGTCCTGGTCGAAATAAAGATAGTGGAGTGTTCGCGCGGATTGGCGCGTTAAGCCTTCTGCGCTGGTGAACTCGGTCATGATGAGGCCGCAGGCGCCCAAACCGCGAATCACGCGACGGAAGACCGTGTCTGTGACGCCAGCCATCGGAGCAAGGATCGTCGCCGGACGGATGGGGATGTCACGGATTTTAAGTTCTGGAGGGAACATTTTGAAATTTTAGCGCACTTGCGGGAAGAGACGAAGTGCAGCCTGCAACGCAAGAAAGCGGGAGAGATCCTTCAGGCCGCTTCGCGTCTCTCAGGATGAGTTGTTCGTGCGAAGGGCGTGACCTTCGAGTTGGGCTTTTACGGCTTCTTTGGACCCGCCGAAGAAATTTTCTACGACTTGGCTTAGAGCCTGCGCACGCGCGTCTTCGGCGCTGAGATTTGCGCGATAGATATAGGCGCGGCCGGACTTGCGGCGCTCGACAATCCCCTTACGGGCGAGACGGTCCATGATCGTCATGATTGTAGTGTAAGCGCGCGGGCGGCGCTCGGCCAGGCGTTCGCGGATTTCGCGCACGGTGCCTTCGCCCATGGGCCAAAGCGTGTTCATGCAATCGAGCTCGAGCGGGGCGAGGTCGAGGACGGCCCGGCGAAGGGGCGCATCGCTCATGCGTTCTTCACAGTGACTTCGATCTTCACGGCGGCATTACCATTGGGCTGACGCTCGGGTTTCTGCTCGGGTGCGCCGGCCAGATATTGTTCGGTGCGCGCGAGCGCGCGACGCAGCGCGGGATTCCTGTCTGTCCACACGGTGCCAGTCGATTCCGCCGCTTCAATCGTGGCGCGGGCGGCGGCCATTTTCGAATCGAGATCGTCAAGAAAATGCAGAGCGAGCGCCTCGCGCGTTTGCGGCACCACGGGCGAAGCGAATTCGAGCGAACCGTGGTGGCTGAGAATCATGTGTTCCACGAGCACGGCGAGTGGCCTGGGGAAGCCCGCGATTGCATCGATTTTTTTGCGAACAATCTGCGTGCCGATGGTGATATGCCCGAGCAAGCGACCTTCGGTGGAGTAGTCAAAGCGGCGCGCGTAGCGAAGCTCCTCGGTTTTGCCGATATCGTGAAGGATCACACCGGTGATGACAAGGTCGCGGTCAAGCTCGGTGTAATGCGAACACAGTCCATTTGCGAGACCGAGCAGGCTGACCACGTGTTCGAGCAGTCCGCCGATAAACGCATGGTGCATGGACATCGCCGCAGGCGCGCGTTTCAGGCGCGGCGCAATCTCGGGATCGTCAATAATGCCCACCAATAATTTCTGCAGCCAGGGATTTTTGACCGAAGCGACCGCAGCGCGCAGATCGGCATAGAGCTTTTCGACGTCGTACTTCGTGTGCGGGAGAAAATCTCCCATCTCGTAATCGTGCTCGCGTGCGGGAACGATCTGTTCGATCGTGAGCTCTTTTTCGCCGTTATACGTCTTAACGCGCCCGCGGATGTGGATGACGTCGTCACACTCGAACGTGGCAACGAGCGCGTCGAAGTTGTCCCACATTTTCGCGGAGATGGTGCCCGTGCGGTCGCCGAGGGAAAGTTGGAGCCATGATTTGCCGGTGCGCGGCGACGTGCGAACCTCCTTTTCGTGTACCAGAAAGAGCGAAACCACCGCTTGCCCATCGGCGAGATCACGCACAAATCCGGTTTTCATCAGCCGCCGACCTTGGGTAAGGGGAGTTTCTTTTTCGATTTTTTGTTTGGAATGTCAGGTGTGGGCGCAACTTCCTGGATCACGGTAGCGCCGGGGATTGCCGCCGTGTCCGTATACCCAGGCTTCACCCAAACGTAACTTTCTTCCCGCAATTGCGCCAGGTATTTGCGCATGGCGGGATCCATCTGCTGCTCGTAGAGCTTGTTTTGGATTTCGTCGCGAACCACCTCAAGCGCCTGCTGGCCGGCCGCGTAGTGTTGGTCGACATGGAGGATGATGAAACCGCTCTTAACCTGAATGGGTTCGGTGACTTGGCCCTTCTGCAATGTGAAGACGGCATCCTCGATGGGCTTCGACAGCGAACCATCCTTTTGATAGACGCCCAACTGGCCGCCGCTCGCGGCAGTGCCCGTGTCTTCGGAATAGCGTTTTGCCAAAGTGGCGAAATCTTCGCCGTTAAGTGCGCGCTGGCGCAGATCTTCGGCGCGCTTTTTCACCGCATCGATGTCCGCCCCCGACTTGCCATCCGTGCTCAAGAGAATTTGAGAGAGAACCACTTCCTCGGGGCGATTGAATTCAGACTTATGCGCGTTATAGTAGGCCTCCACGTCCTCCGGGCCGATGTTTACCTGCTGCCCGACTTCCTGGCGAATCACTTCCTGCGTGAGCGCGTTATTCGTGATCTGTTGCTTGAAGTCGTCCCAGGACTCGCCTTCCTGCTCGACAGCCTTTTGCAGATCGTCGATTGTGGCAAGGTTATTCTGTTTGCGAATTCCGTCGAGCCGGTTCACGACGTCGGTGGTGACGTCGATATTCATATCCTTGGCGCGCTGAACCAGTAATTGCTGGTCGATCATGCCGCGCAGCACATTTTTTTGGGACTCGGCAATAGCGGTTTGCAATTGCGCGCCGTTGCAGGCGCAGTCCTGTTGTGCTTCTTGCGGGACGGCCTTCATCGCTTTGTTGTAATCCGAAAGCGTGATGATTTCGTTGTTCACGCGGGCGATGATTTCTTCGATCACCGTGCTTTTCGCGTTGGTAGTCTGGGCCGCCAAAGGCGCCGGGCAGACCGACAAGACGCCGGTACACACAATAGCCGTACCGACGGCGCGAATAACTTTTCCAATTTTCATGGCTTTCACTCTCACGAATCTTAACCCCGATTTCTCAGAAGTAGCAAGCGCGCCCGAAAACCCACTGACAAATGGGGCACAGTCCTTACGATTGCAATTGCAGCAGAACATTCCTGACGGCACCCATCGCGCCGCCGTCAGAACCCTTGTATTTCATCCAAAGGATGCCCGTCGGATCGAGGCGCAGATCGCGGCGCTTGCGAATCAGTTCGACCATGGATTCGGGGCCGAGCGGTGTATCGTCATAAAACTTCAACGCCACCTGGTCGCCGCGCCGGTCGATTGACGCGACGAGCAGCTTCTCGGCCAACCCCTTAAGCAGCCCATAGTCGAGCAGGTTATTGACCGCCGGCGGAGGCGGCCCAAAGCGGTCTTCCAGATCGCGGCGAACGTCGTCGCGTTCCGCTTCGGACGTGACCCCGGCGATACGTTTATAGATGCGAAGACGCAGATTTTCGTTTTCGATGTATTCTGGCGGAATGCGGACTTCCTGGCCCAGATTGAGCGTGGCTCGCCGTTCGTCGCTCACCTTTTCGCCCTTCTTTTTGGCGACGGCGCGCTCCATCATCTGGCAATACATATCGAAGCCGACCGACTCGATGTAGCCGTGCTGTTCGCGGCCGAGCAAATTGCCGGCTCCGCGTAATTCGAGATCGAGCGCCGCAATTCGAAAACCCGCGCCGAGATCGCTGAATTCTTTCAGTGCTGCGAGGCGCTGGCGCGCGATTCCGGTGAGCGTAACGCCCTGCGGCACGAGCAAATACGCGTAGGCGCGCTGATTTGAACGGCCCACGCGACCGCGAAGCTGGTACAGCTCAGAAAGACCCATGCGGTCGGCGCGATTGATCAGGATAGTATTCGCGCGCGGGATGTCCAGGCCGTTTTCGACGATCGTCGTGGAGACAAGCACATCGGCTTCGTCGCGCACGAACTTCATCATCACTTTTTCCAGCTCAATCTCTTTCATTTTGCCGTGGCCGACCACGACGCGGGCTTTTGGCACCAGCTTTTGCACCATCGTGGCGATTGCGCCTATCGATTCCACGCGATTGTGTACGAAAAAGACCTGCCCGCCGCGGCTGAGTTCTTCATTGATCGCGCGCTGGACGAGAGTTTCGCCAAATGGCGCAACGTTCGTTTGGATCGCGAGGCGGTCCTTCGGTGGTGTCTCGATCAGGCTCATATCGCGCAGGCCAACGAGCGACATGTGCAGCGTGCGCGGGATCGGCGTGGCGGACATCGTCAGCACGTCCACGTTCTTGCGAAGCTCCTTGATACGCTCCTTGTGAGCGACGCCGAACCGCTGTTCCTCATCAACAATTAGCAGGCCAAGATCGGCGAATTTCACGTCTTTTGAGAGAATCCGGTGCGTGCCGATCACAATGTCGACTTTTCCCGCATCGAGGTCCTCAATTATCTTTTTCTGCTCTTTTTCGGAGCGGAAGCGGCTGAGCATTTCGATGCGCACAGGAAAAGCCGCAAAGCGCCGCTGGAATGTCTCGAAATGCTGGAAAGCCAGCACCGTGGTTGGGCCCAGGACGGCAACCTGCTTCGAATCTGCGACAGCCTTGAATGCCGCGCGCATGGCGACTTCGGTTTTTCCGTAGCCGACGTCACCGCAAATCAAGCGATCCATCGGTAGCGAGGATTCCATGTCGCGCTTTACTTCTGCGATGGCGCGCAGTTGATCTGGAGTCTCTTCGAAATCGAATGCGTCCTCAAATTCGCGCTGGAAATTAGAATCGGGCGAAAAGGCGTGTCCGGTTGACGCTTTTCGCTCGGCGTACAACTCGAGAAGCTTGTCGGCCATATCGTCCACCGATTTGCGTACGCGCGATTTGCGGGCTTCCCAGACCGTGGTGCCGAGCTTATCCAGCGCTGGCGGAGCGCCGCCCAGCGATTGGTATTTCTGAATCAGATCGAGCCGCGCGAGCGGAACGTAGACTTTGGCGTCTTCCGCGTAGCGAAGCAGCATGAATTCGCCGGTAGCAGCCTCGTTCGTGATTTGACGAAGGCCTTCAAATTGGCCGATCCCGTGATCGGCGTGAACGACGTAATCACCCGGCTTTAGATCCGAGAAATCGCTAAAGAAGCTCGCGGTTTTAGGGCGAGAACGCGGGCGCTGCGGCTGGGGAACAGTCTCGAAGAGATCGGCGTTACCGTAGAGCGCGAGCTTTGCATCGATGAACGCGACGCCTTGCGCCAGTGGCGCTTTCGTCAGCACGAGCGCAGGAGTGCCGATGCCGCTTGACGTTCCTTCTTCGGCCAGGCGCGTCACCGTGGTGTTCGCTTCGAGTTCGCCGACGCGATACGGCACTTCATATTCGTGGCAGATATCGGCAAAGCGCTCGAGTTCGCCGGTGCTGCCAGCTGACGCGACGACCTGCTCACCGGCACTCATGCGATTACGAATTTCCGCGATGAATGCCTGTACGTTGCCGTGATGCTTTGTCGTCGGCTGCGTTTGTAGAGCGCGCTGCGATTCGGAATCGTGCCCCAGACCAAGATGTTCGATCCCGAGCCGCGGAACCATTTGCCGTGCGAGTTGCCACTCTTCTTCGTCGAGGATGTACCGGTTCGGCGGCTCCGCGATCGCATCTTCGGCTTCGTCGAAGCCCTCCGCAAGCTCGCGGCGATATTTCTCAATGGCCTCTTCGAGCAGGGGAGGTTCGTCTCCAATGACGACGGTTTCGGGTGCGAGATCGAGCAGCACGCCATTGCGCTGCTCGCGCGCCATGGCGCGAAATTCCCAACCAGGATAGTAGCCGGCCGGCAGACCTTCATCCTCGCGGCCGGAGCCGTCCGATGAACCGGCGGCGACGCGCTGACGCTCGAGCACTTCAGCGCCGAGCACAAATTCCGAAAGCGGCAGCAGCGTGGCGCGCTCGGTCGGATTCGTGGATCGCTGCGTATTCGCGTCAAAAGCGCGAATGGATTCGATCGTATCGCCCAGCAACTCGACGCGAATCGGCTGCGGCGCTTCCGGCGAAAAAACGTCAATGATTCCGCCGCGCACGGCATATTGTCCCGGCATCTCGCAGGTGGTCTTGCGTTCGTAACCCGCGCCTGCGAGAAAGTTCGTCATGTCTTCATAGGGAATGGATTGATCGCGAGCGATAGCAAGCGCGAGGTGCCGATAGTATTCGCGAGATTTGAGCCGCCAGAGTGCGGTTTGAATCGGCGCAATCAGGAGATCGATTTCTCCAGAAGCGAATCTCCACAGCGAAACGGCGCGTTCTTCTGCGATTTCGGCGTGCGGCGAACGGCCTTCATAGGGAAGCACGTCGTATGCGGGCAGATGCGCCACGCGGCGGCCCGGCTTGTTCGTCAACGCGCGATAGAACCAGCGAACCGGCGAAAGCAGTTCCTCGGCGCGTTGCGGCGACTCGACGAGCAAAATCGTGGGCCTACCTAACTCCGAACAGATCATGGGTGCGAGGAGCGCTTTGGCGGATTCCGTGAGGCCCGAGATGCCGCCGCCCGGACGGCCGCGACGCAAGGACTCCACGGCGTTATCGACCGCACGACAGCGTGCTACGCGCGAAAGAAGCTCGGAAACTAAGGGAAGGATCATTGCCTGGATTGTTGGATGCGTTCGATCAGCTGCACGGTTGAATATCCGGGCTCAAGCGGAATGCTAACCAAGCGCGTGCTCAGCGCGTCTGTCTCATCGTGTGAGGCTGTTTGCGTGCGCTTGGCCCCGAAAGCCCCTCCTCCTCGGACATAGACATCCGGCTGAAGGCGTTCGACCCAGGCGTCCAGCGTAATTCCGCGAAGTTCCATCACAAAATCGACAGCCGCCAGCGCTGCGAGAATTTCTGCGCGTTCTTCCTGTGGGAAGACGGGGCGAAGCGCGACGGTTCGTGAGGAATCTTTGGCGCGTTCCTTTTCTGCCGCGGCGCGCACGGCAGCGTCATCTTCAACGGCAACCACGAGCACATCCCCCAGCGAGCGGGCTTGTTCCAGTAGACGAATATGGCCGGGATGGAGCAAATCAAACGCACCCGCGGCGAGCACGACGCGCTTCGCCTCCCGCCGCCATTCCTTTCGCAGCTCGATCAGATATTCCGTTGAAACGATTTGCCCCACTCGGTCGTCCATTCCTATGCAGTAGCGGAAAACGATGCGCATCTCGATTCTATCAGGCGATACTTTGCTTGAATACGCGAACAGCGTGTTGATATAGTGCGCCAATCATTGGCTCCGGCAGCGAGGGGGCCTAAAGGAGCTTTCTGATGAGCAATGGTATTACAAGAAGGGACTTCGGAAGATTTGCAGTAGCGGGTCTGCCTCTGGCGGCATTCGCTTTGTCGGGAAGGAACCTGTTTGCGCAAGGGAAGCCGAATTCGAATTTCGATGGCGTTCATATCGGTGTGATCACTTATAGCTTCGCCGGAATGCAGGCGAGCGAAATCATTCCTTCGATGGTGAAGATCGGCTTGAGCAATTGCGAGTTGATGTCCAATCACGCCGAGTCGCTGGCTGGCGCTGCGTCCGCTGGCTTCGGCTTTGGCGGCGGTGGGCGCGGACAACAAGAGCCGCAAAAGCCTGGTCCGGACGGTCTACTGCCGCGCTGCGAAAATATGCAGATGGTAATCACGCCGGAAGGCGGCGGTGCCGTGCCTGCACAGCCTGCCCGCGGTGGACAGGGCGGCGGCAGGGGCCGCAATATGACGCCTGAACAACAGGCCGCAAGGCAGGATGCACAGGAAAAAATGACCGATTGGCGCGCCTCGTCAACCGCGGCTACGTGGAAGGGCGTCCGCAAGCAATTTGACGATGCGGGCATCGACCTCCGCATCCTCTGCTACAACATGGGAGCAAACATCACGGACGATGAGATTGACTATGCTTTCCGTATGGCAAGGGACCTGGGCGTGCAGGCGATTTCGTCCACTTCAACTGTGCCCGTGGCCAAGCGCGTCGCGCCATTTGCGACTAAGTACAAGATGATGTGGGGCGGGCACGGCCATGACGACGTGCAAGACCCAATCCAGTTTGCCAGGCCGGAGACGTTTGCCGAAATTATGTCTTTCGGCCCATATATCGGCGTGAATCTGGATATCGGCCACTTCACGGCTGCCGGCTTCGACGCCGTGTCCTACATCAAGCAGAATCACGCGAAGATCACGAATCTGCATCTGAAAGATCGCAAGAAGAGCAGCGATTTCCACGCCATCCGCACGAACATCAGCGTCAACAACTACCCGTGGGGCCAGGGCGATACGCCGATCAAGCCCGTGTTGCAGTTGCTCAAGACTGAAAAGTATCCGTTCCCTGCGGACATCGAATACGAATACGAGTGCCGCGCTTCCGGCACGCCTGTCGAGGAAATCGCGAAGTGCCTCGCCTACGCAAAGAATGCGATCGAATCCTGACACCAAATCGATTCACATCTTGCCAGTATGAGGGCCGCATCTCCAGCGGCCCTTTTTTTTCCGGAGCAGTAAGCAGGAGCGAATCGTCGACAACCTCTCAGTAGTGCCCGCCGTGATCTCCGCCATCGTGATCGTCATGGTCGGCCTCGGGTGCCGTCTTGCGAACCACGCCATGTATCGCTTGCGGTCCGAAATGGCTTGAGGCAGGGGCCGAGAATGTCAGCGTCACGTTTGAAAACGCGACGGTTGAGCCTCCCGTAACGCAAACGACTAGAGGCGACGGATTGCTCCCCGTTGGGTCAAAGGGCGGAAATGCGCCATCAGCGGTGACAACGGCTTTGCCGCTGACCTCTAGAAGACAGCCGTTCACGTTGTCCGCGACGGCGGCATCTTTCAGGATGATGTGATGTGTGTGAGGATGGCGTCCGCTTGCAGTGTTGTCATTCACGGCCGATGGATTTTGCGTGATCCAGTAATCATCGTGCGTCATGTTTATCGCCGCTGAGAAATCGGCACTGTGGCCAAACCGGCTGAGCGTCAGAGACCATGTGCCGCGAACTTCCCATGGCCCACCGCCCGTCTGCGTCGTGTAGTCGCTGATCGTGCCGGCGAGATATTGTGGCACCGGTTGCGGCTGCGCACCGACGCGAGAGAATCCCGCCAGCAATAGCGCTATAACCGAAGCCGCCGATACCAGATAAACGCGAGTGTTTTTCTTCATTGTGACTCCCTTTCTTTCTTACGCTTTGTGAGGCTCCGAATGCTTTCGTCGGTCTTGCTGAGTTGGACCTCTGTTTGAGGTGGTGAGTCGCGGTGAGCCATGCAACGACCTCGCTACTTGCGCAGTGCCAACTGAAGTACTTGCCGCGAACAGGTGACGCCATATCCTCTATTGGCTGCCTCGGCAATGGTGCGTTCGTCAAAGAAGGCCAAGATCATGTGCCCTTTGGAGCTGTTGTAGACACCGTCGAATTGCGAGTCGGAGCGCATGTCAATAGCGGCGTGTATTACTGACGAACAAAGTCTCCGTTCTGAGGTAGCTAGTCAAACGGCAAGGAGCTGAATACGTTACTTGCCGCGGAATACCGTCCTTTGCAGCGGGTCGACTGGGGGACTACAATGCCGCCTACAACGTTCAGGTACCCAGGAGATCATCCATGGGCGAGTCCTCCCCTCTTATCCGCCAGCCCGAGAAGTCGTCTGAAGACCGCCTCGAGTCTTGGAAGGAGATCGCGGAGTATCTTCGTCGGGATGTCACTACGGTTCAGCGTTGGGAGAAGCGGGAGGGAATGCCTGTCCGCCGCCACCTACACGACAGGATGGGCTCCGTCTACGCGTTTCGGGCGGAACTGGATGCGTGGACTCGCAGCCGCGCGGTCCGAACGAGTCGCGAGAACGGCGAAAATGGCTCGGCTGCAGAGCCTATGGAGCAAACGTGCGCCGCGAACGTGCCCCGTTTTGGCCGGAGCGCTCTGGTAGCCATCGGCTTGCTAGCGGTTTTGGCGATCGGTGCGATTCTCTGGCTGGGAACGCGGGAATACTCCTGGCGGAGTCCAATCGCAAATGCGCGATTTCAGAGGATTACGGATTTTGACGGCGTAGCCGAAGCGGCCGCGATTTCGCGGGATGGAAAATTCGTAGCGTTCCAGTCGGATCGCAGCGGCAAGATGGACGTCTGGATCACGCAGGTAGGCTCAGGCGAGTTCCACAATCTCACTCATGGCAGCGCGCCGGAACTTGCCAACCCCGCCCTTCGCTCTCTGATTTTTTCGCCGGACGGTTCTCTCGTGTTGTTTTGGGGACGCCAACAGGGGCAGGCCCGCAATAACGGCATCAGTATCTGGGCTGTGCCGACGTTGGGTGGAGAACCGAGAATCTATCTGGAGGGTGCAGCAGAACTCGATTGGTCACCTGATGGCTCCCGCATCGCATATCACACGCCGGGGGCGGGGGATCCACTTTTCGTGGCAGATGCCAATCTGGCGTCGCAAGGGAAGCTTATTTTCACCGCGCCCACCGGTCTGCACTCGCACTTTCCTCTGTGGTCGCTTGATGGAGCCCTTATATACGTCGTCCAGGGCGCTTTGCCAGATAATTTCGATATCTGGCGCGTTCCTGCAGCCGGTGGCAGGCCAGAGCGCGTCACTTCGCATAACGCGTACGTCGGTTATCCGGTTCTGTTAGATAAACACTCTCTGATATACCTTGCCGCCGGCGCGGATGGGTCCGGGCCCTGGCTCTACAGTATGGACTTGAACCGGCGCATTTCCCATCAGCTCACGTCCGGTCTTGATCGCTATACGTCGCTTGCGGCCAGCGCCGATCATCAGCGGCTGGTCCTGACGCTTGCAAATCCAAAGAGCACACTTTGGCGATTGAAGTTAGGTGATCCACGCGTCCTGGCAGTCCCGACGCAAATTCCGCTGACAACCAGCACAGGTTCCGTTCCGCGCTTTGGCCCGGACTATTTGCTTTATCTGTCTGCCACGAACACAGGCGAAAGCATCTGGAAAATCTCGGACGGGAGCGGTACGGAATTGTGGAATGGCCCAGGAGCGCGGGTTTTCGGCGGCCCTGCAGTTTCGTCGGACGGCAAGAATGTCGCCTTTTCAGTGGAACGAGGCGGGCAGGCGCTGCTCTATACGATGAAAGATGACGGTAGCGAAGCGCGAATTGTCACAAGCTCTCTCAAGCTGCAGGGCTCGCCTGCATGGTCGCCAGATGGCAAGTGGATCACTTCTGCGGCAGAAGACCGCGGCGTTCCGCATCTTATTCGTATTCCGATTGACGGAAGCTCATCAGCAGGTTTCGTTTCCGAATACTCGGTCGATCCGGCATGGGCGCCGAACGGCAGTTACCTTTTATATTCCGGCGCGGACATTGGCACCAAGTTTTCTGTGAAGGCTGCGACGGCGGATGCCGCAGCGCGCCACTTGCCCGCGGAACTGACGCTGACGCGCGGCGCCCGGCACTTGGCTTTTCTGAATGGAGGGAACGAGTTGCTCGTCCTACAAGGTGAGATTCAGCACAAGAATCTTTGGCTCATTGACCTGCAAACCGGGGCTGCTCGACAGTTAACCACTCTTCCTGCTGATTTTGACGTTCGCGATTTTGATGTTTCACCCGATGGCGGCCAAGTGGTCCTCGAACGTGCAGAAGCCCGCTCCGATGTCGTTCTAATGGATCTGCCGCAGCCATAACATAAATCCACTGTGGTATCATCCGCCGCGCAGCCGATGTCGCGAGAGCGAAATCACCCAACTGGATGCCGCGCTTTCAGCATCTGCGGCGAAGTCGTATGAAGAACTGGCGAGTGTGGCTAGCGATTGCCGGAGCCATTCTTCTGGCGGTCGGCGCGCATTGGATTCACCAAGGCGAATTGCCGCGCCGGGAGATCGTCCTACAAGCGGGCAGTTGCCGCTTGCCTATCACAGTCCTCAGCCCTCCATCGAATATCAAGCCGGCAGGTTCCGTGATTATCCTGCACGGCCTGTCCGCGAATCGCCGGATCATGTTCTATCTTGGCCAGGATTTTGCCGGACACGGCATCCGCGCATATTTGCCGGATCTTCCGGGGCACGGCGACAACACACAGCCATTTTCCTTCGCGCGGGCGGAGGACTGCGCCGCACAAGCTGTCGCAGCCCTTATCCGCGACGATTCGCTCGACCCCGCCAAGACGATCCTGCTCGGGCATTCGATGGGCGGCGAAATCGCCGCTCGCATGGCGGACAAAATTCCGGTGGCCGCCACGATCGCCATTTCGCCTGCGCCGATGGTCATGCCTCGCCGAATGCCTGCGAACCTGCTCGTTTTCAGCGCGCAATTTGACGTGTGGCAATTGAAAGATCAGGCTGCGGCATTGCAGAAGGCGGCCGGTGGCGATCGCACGAGTCAGCAAGACTTTGTGCAGCAGCGTGCGTTCGATCTCGTCGAAGTACCGCTCGCTACTCACACCAGCATGCTTAATGATCGTGCGGTCGCGCATCGCGCGGAATTGTGGGCCACGCAGGCGCTACTCCCACAAGCCGATCCAAAAACGCTCGCGCTGAATCTCGACCTCGGCACCTACAGCACATTTGGCCGTGGGCGCATGCGTCTGGCAGGAGCCGTGTTTGGCTTGATTGGGATCGCGATCATGCTTCCGCTGTGCATCGCAATCGCAGGCAAAGCAGGCGGTGAAGCGCCCGAACCCGCGGAGCCAGCCGCCCCGAACCGATGGATTCTTCTGGGCGAGGGCATGATTGGCGCAATGTTTGGCGTACTCTTGTTAATGAAAGTGAATCTGCTGGGCTTTATTCATCTCTACGCCGGCGATTATCTCGCTTCAGAAGCGCTTGTTATGGCTGTTGTCCTGCTGCTTTTCAATCGGGCCGCTGCACGTACGGGCCTCTCGGCGCGCATTCTACCGTTAGTCGCAGCAGGGGCGCTGGCGTTCGCGTGTCTGCTCGCGTTTGGCGCCTGGTTCAACTGGGAGATCGCCGATCTCTGGCTCAACGCGCCGCGATGGGTGCGCTTCGCGGAACTGCTGCCGTTTGCGTGCATTTTCCTGTTCGCGGAGCAGGCGGCTCTGGGCCCTGTCGGATCAGGCAAAGCGAGGCTCGCGCGATTCGGCGTCTTTCTTGGGTTGCGCTTCGAAATCTGGCTGGCGTGCGTCGTGGCATTCTTCGTTCTTGCTAGCGGACAAATCCTATTGCCGATACTCGTCGTGCAATTCGGCCTATTTTCGGCTGCCCAGGGGCTTGTCTCCGATGCGTTACGCCGACGAACAGGCTCCCTCGCGGTTGCGGTCGTCTTTGGTGCTATACTCACCGCCTGGTTTGTGGCGGCGGTTTTTCCAATCACTTGACACGGCCCGTGGAACGTATCGCAATCGTTGGAGGCGGTCCCGCCGGTGCTCTTTGCGGAGAGCGCCTTGCCACGGCCGGCTTCCGCGTAACCATTTACGATGAGCGCCTCGCATGGGAAAAACCCTGCGGCGGCGGCCTCACGCATAAAGCCATTCAAGCATATCCCTTCCTGCTCGACGCGCCGTATCCAAAGAAAATTGTTCGCACAGCGGAGCTCATTTCCAGCCGCGGGCATCGCGCGCTTTTTCAGATGAGCCATCCGATTGTGATCTACTCGCGCAAAGTTTTGAACGGATTGCTTCTCGATCGGGCAGTTGCCGCTGGATGCAAAGCGATCGCCGCACGCGTCACAAGTGTGGATACGAAGCGGCGCGGCGTTCGCTTTACTGTCGCAGGCGAACAGCACGAGGCGGATTTCGCTGTGCTCGCGGCGGGTGCGCGCAATCAACTTTTCCCAGAGACGACGCCGCTTCAGCCGCGCGACCTTGAGGTCACCCAGGGCTACTTCGTTCCAGTCGAAGATCACCGCATCAAGGTGAAATTTCTGACGAAATTCGAGGGCTATATCTGGTCGTTTCCGCGTGTTGATCATTTGTCGGTCGGAATCTGCGCAAAAATGGGACAAGCATCGAGCCAGATTCTGCGCAATCACCTCGATCATTTCGTACGCGAGGAAAAGATTCCGATGGAAGGCGCGCGCTTTTATAGCCATGTGCTGCCTTCGCCCGAAGCGCAAACGATTCGCGGAAGGCGAATCTGCGGCGAAAATTGGGCCATGGCGGGCGATGCCGCAGCATGTGTCGACCCCGTCACCGGCGAAGGCCTGTATTACGCGCTGCGCTCTGGTGACTTGCTCGCCCAGACGTTAGCCGATGGCCAGTTGCATACCTATCCGGAGCGGCTGCGCGGGGCGTTCTCGGCGGATCTTGAATTTGCCGCGCACCTCACGCGTAAGCTTTTTCAGGGAAATTTCCTCGGCGGTGCGATCACCACGCGTCTCGTGCAATTTGTAAATTATTCGCCCGCATTCCGCGCGTTGATTCGCGACGTGTTCAGTGGCTCGCAGGACTACCGCACTCTGAAGCGTCGCCTGTGGAACCAGCTCGGCATCACGGTGGCGGAATTCACACGCAGCTTTCTCGATCCCCGCCGAATGGCCACTTCCGGCGCCGCTCCCAATCGCGAATCCTGAACATGACGCGTACCGCGAAGCCTTCCAGACGATCTCTTTCGAAGAAAAAAGCGGGGAAGTCGCAGGTTCGGCCTACACTGGCGAAATCCGCGGCTGACCCTGCCGCGCCGGACGGAGCTCCGCTCCCGCGCATCGGTCTCGAATATACCGTCGAAGCCGTCATTCCCCATGAATGGACGATCCAAGCGATCGATGCGCGCCTTCCGCCTGTGCTTTCTACTCCGCGTATGATCCAGTTGATGGAGCACGCGTCTACGCGAGCGATCCTTGACGAACTGCCGCCGGGCACGATCAGCGTCGGCACGCGAATCGAGGTCGATCACCTGAAAGCTGTGCCGGACGGCGCGACCGTGCGCGCCCGCGCGCGGCTATCGGGTTATCAGGGCAGGTTCCTCGTCTTCGACGTTGAAGCCACATCGGGCGATATTGTGATTGGTCGCGGAAGGGTGTTCCGCGCTTTGGTCGAATCCGGCAAGCACGGCGAAAAGGCCCGTGCTCGCGTCGGAGGCAGCTGAATGCTGGCAAGATTGTTCAGGGACTGGGCGGCCATGCTAAAATTTTCTTGTCGCAGTATTTTCCTTGCATACTGATGAAGGAGGCGCGCTCCATTGCCGCTCTATGAATATAAGTGCCGCAAGTGCGGGCACCGCTTCGAGAAGATCGAGAGCGTAAACTCTTCCATTACGAAGAAGTGCCCGAAGTGTGGCGCTACAGCCGAGCGTTTGCTCGCCGCTCCCGCGATTCAATTCAAAGGCACCGGCTGGTACGTGACGGATTACGCGGGCAAGAACGCGGCAAAGAACAGCGGCGAAGCGTCGGAAGGCGCATCGGCCGAGGGCGGCAAGAAGTCAGACGACTCGAAGAGCAGCGAAACAAAATCCAGCGAAACAAAAAGTTCCACCGACAACGAGGGATCCAAGAAGCGCAAGAAATAAGTCCGTCCAGCAGTTGGGGAGAGAAAATTGATTGAGCATCCCCGATCAATCGCGGACTGCCATGGGAAATGGTGAATCCGCCCGACCGGGCGAATCGTTGGCTGGCCCCTCCCGAAAGTCTCCCGCAGCTCTCGAAGCGGTTATTCTCTATGTCCTGATCGCGTACTCGTTTTCCATTCTTCTAAGCCTAATCGTCGGATTCACAGGTGGTTACCAGAGCAAGCTCATCGGCTTGGGTTATCTGAGCATGTTTCTGCCCGCAATCGCCGTTCTGATCGTAAGCACGATTACCGGCGAGTTCATCTCATGCCGCATCGGTCGTGGATCTTCGTTCCCGTACTGGCTGTTTGCGCTTTTTTTCATGCCGTTAGTCATGCACGCGGCGATGTTGCCGTGGGCGATGCATCTCGAAGGCGAGTTGCCCTGGCAAGGTTGGCTTTCGCGCGCGGCGGATGGCCTTTACCACACACCCGAATCGCGCGGTTGGGGCGTGCTGACGGCGCCAGGCCTTGCGACACACGTTGCGATCAATGCGATCGTGGGAGCGGCCGTCGTTTCGGTTCTGGCGTTCTTTGAAGAAATCGGTTGGCGGGCATGGCTGCTGCCGCGACTTGTGCCGCGACTCGGCGCTCGTGGTGCGGTTATCGCGACGTCCGTCATTTGGGCCATTTGGCACATTCCTTATGCGCTTTCGGGAATCCAGCACCTTGAGGGCATATCAGCCGCGAAGGCGGCGGCAGTTCTACCCATCGGCATTTTCGCCTCTGGTCTGGCCATCGGCTGGTTGTGGTTGAAGACGGAGAGCCTGATCGTCGTTTCGCTGGCACATGGCTGCCTGAACAACTGGGGGCAGCTCGCGTTCAAGTATATGGATCTTCACCGAACTTCGGATGGGCTATCCGTGATCCTCGCCGGATCCGCTGCATTACTAGTTGCTGGAAGTTTGCTGCTCGAGTTTGGCGCCGTGCGCAGGCCCGCACTTACGGCTTCAAATTTTTGAGGTACGCGCGGAAATCGGCGCCGAATTTTGGATTTTGCAGGCCGAGTTCCACATTTGCCACTAGAAAACCGAGCTTGTCTCCCGCGTCGTACGTTTTCCCGTCATAGATGAACGCAAGCATGCCTTGTTCTTTGGTCAGCGCTCGCAGGCCGTCCGTTAGTTGAATTTCGCCCATGGCGCCGGGTTTCACTTTGCGCAGATAATCGAAAATTTCGGGCGGCAGCACGTAGCGCCCTGAAATAATCAAATTCGAAGGCGCTTTCTCAGGCGCGGGCTTTTCGACGAGATCTTTAATGCGCATCACCTGCTTGCCCCACTGCGAAAAGTTGCCGGGCTCGGCATCGATCACGCCATAGGATGACACTTTTTCGTGCGGCACCTCTTCCACGAGGATCGTGCCCAGACCGGTCGCCTCATAAATCTCTTTCAACGATTTGGTGGAAGGAATCTTGCTGTGCATAATCATGTCCGGCAGCAGCACCGCGCAGGGTTCGTCGCCAACGATTTCCGCAGCGCAAAGCACCGCATGACCTAGCCCCAGCGCTTCGCTCTGCCGCGTATAACTGAAATTCAATTGGCCGCCGATCTCGCGTACCAGGTCCGCCTGAGCCTTTTTGCCGCGAGATTCGAGCAGCGCTTCGAGTTCCGGGGAGCGGTCAAAATGGTCTTCGATCGCGCTTTTCCCGCGCCCTGTGACGAAAATAACGTCTTCGATGCCGGCAGCTAGACACTCCTCCACCGCATATTGAATTACCGGTTTATCGACAACCGGCAGCATCTCCTTCGGCATGGCCTTCGTCGCAGGCAAAAATCGCGTGCCGAGACCGGCGACGGGGAGCACGGCTTTTCTGAGGCGCTTGGGTTTTTCGGTCATGAGATTGTCCGTGTAAGAGGATTCATCAGGTTCGCGCGTTTCAAAGCCATCCACCTTGCAAGCCGTAAAGAGAGTGAAGGAACGGAAGGGCGCGGGCTTTCAGCCCCGCCGTAGGTACCGCCGTATGAATAGGGCTTTAGCCCCTGAAGCCATGATTCCATTTTTTCTTGCCACCTCTTGCGGCGAGCAATCAGCAGGCCAACTTTCGTATGCTAACATAGCGCTTTTGCACGGTTCGTCCGGTTGTTACCGTATGTTTCAAAGAAAACATGCGGCTTGGGCCTTCTGGCAAATTCCAATGAGCGATGAACTGATACTCGGGATCGAATCGTCGTGTGATGAAACGGCTGCGGCTGTCGTTGCCGGCGGGCGGCGCATTTTATCCAGCGTCGTGGCGTCGCAAGTGGCGATTCATCGCAAGTACGGCGGCGTCGTGCCCGAATTGGCCTCTCGCGAACACCTGCGGCAGATCGTCCCCGTCGTGCGCGAGGCGATTGAACAGGCAGGCATTACTCTGCGGGATGTGAGCGCAATCGCCGTGACGCGCGGCCCTGGGCTGATAGGTGCACTGCTCGTGGGCGTTACTTATGGCAAGGTTCTCTCGTACGCATTGGGCAAGCCGCTGATCGCGGTAAATCATCTTGAGGGGCACGTGCACGCCGTGTTGCTGGAGGCGCATATCGCTGGCAAAGTACCGGAGTTGCCTTCCGTCTGCCTCATCGTCTCCGGCGGGCACACGATTCTTTATCACGTGAAAACGGACAGCGCCTCAGGCAACGGCGCTTCGCACTTCACTTACGCTCGCATCGGCGGCACGCGCGACGACGCGGCCGGTGAAGCCTACGATAAAGTCGCAAAAATGCTTGCGCTCGGCTATCCCGGTGGGCCGGTGATCGATCAACTCGCATCGCAGGGAGACGCGAGAAAAATTCAGTTCGGCGTGCCCAAAATGAAGGGCAACCGCTTCGATTTCAGCTTCAGCGGAATCAAGACGGCCGTGCTTTATCATTTGCGGCGCAATCCGCAGCTTCAGCCTGAAATCGAATCGCGCCAGGCGGCGCTCGCGCGCGGCGAACGCACCGCGGAGGCCCTGCTTCCCCTGTGCAGCAAAGATACTCTCGACCTCATTGCGAGCTTTCAGCATTGTGTCGTCGAGGATTTGCTCTCGCGTACGCTGGACGCGGCGGAGCAATACGCCGTCCGCACCATCTTTGTTTCGGGAGGGGTAGCGGCGAACAGTGCCTTGCGCAAGGCATTCGAATTGGAAGGTGAGCGCCGAGGAATGCAGACCTATTTCCCCAGCCGCGCGCTTTCCACTGACAACGCGGCCATGATCGCTGCCGCAGGCTATCCGCGCTTCGTCGCCGGTGAACGCGAAACAATCCTGCTGAATGCCGAAGCAAATTTACCTCTAGCGTAAGCGTCGGCGTCCGGAAGTTTTTGTAGCGGCCGACCCGCCGTTTGGTCGGGCCTTTTCTCCTCAAACTTACATTCACCTGCCGTGCGCCGCGAACGAGCTGGTTGAATTATGTTTTTGAATTAAAGCAGTTCCGGTTCGTAGATGTAGGCGAGCCCGTCGTTTGTGATGGCGTATGCCTTAGATCCATCCACACTCCAACGCAAATCGAGCACGCCTTCCGCGGGATATTCGTCGAACACGCTGATCCGGTTCATATCCGCCAGAAATAGCCGGCCCTTTGCCGAGCTTCGCAACAGGGAACTGTAAAATAAGCAAACCGGCAAGTGCGGATGCCAGGCGCACTGCTCGCCGCCAAAGGGCAGCACGGAAGATTCCGCCGAGAGCGGATCGATGCCGAACGCTTGCCCGGCTGAGCAGGAGACCAGGCGCTGCCCATCGTTCGACCACGCCAAATCCGTAATGCGCCCCTGCGCTTCGAAGACAGATTTCTTCTGCAACGTCACAGCATCCAGGAAAACGAGCAGATCGTCCGCCCACTCGCCACCAATCTCGACCGTTGCCGCAATGTGTCGCTCGTCCGGGCTGAACATCATGCGGCCATACCCGGAAAACCTTCCGGCCTCACTCGATTCGCCGTCCGCTACGCGCGGCTCGAGCCAATCGGGCACTCCAAGCTGCTGCACACGTTTTGCAACTGCATCGCCGGGCAAGTTCGATGGTAAGTGCATCTGCCACAAATCGAGCGACGCGCTCCATCCTCGCGTGGAGCTCGCGACGAAATTCCCGCTCGGGGACCATGCGATGAACGATGGCGCTTGGGCGAAGTTCCCGAATACGCCCGCGAACGTCTTTGCTTGAAGATCGAAAAGCTGTAGTTCGCTTCCTCGCGATCCTCGTGCACGCAATAGATACCGTCCGTTGGGTGACCATGCGAAGCGCGCAGGCGAATCGACTTCGCCGGGATCGTCGGCCTCGGCCGTAAGGCTCAGCGCAAGCGTCGGAACACAGCGCTCCACATCGAAGAGCGTCAGGCTGTGTCCGCCTTGGCGAACCTGCGGCGAGATCGTGCAAACCTGCCCGTCCGGTGAGACTGTCGCCTGCGTCACCGGACCTTGAAAAACCTTTCTCACCAGCCAATTCGAATCGCGCGCCAAATCGCGCAGCCCGCGCCGGATCAGCGCGCCGGATCGCACCGCAAGCCCTCTCGATCCCGTCGGTGCAAGCTGGGACGTATGCGCCTGCTTCAAATTCGCCTCTTGCGTGGATGACGACCGAGCCATGGTTTATCGTTTACCTTCCGCCAGGCGGCGATTGGCCTCCGCGATCTGCATTTCCGTTTTCTCTACCATCTCCTTCAACACGTCGCGACCAAGCTGTGCTGCTTCTTCCACGCGCGTCCGCAATTGGTACAAGTCCGATCGAAGAAGCGCCTGGGACTCTGCTTCGATTTCTGCAAGGCGCGCGCGAACCTGGCTGATGCGGCGAATCACTCGAATCAACTCTGCGCCCGGACCGTCGCCGTGGAACGCTTCCGGGCTCGATTCGTATTCGTTCAGAATTTTCGCCAGTCCCGTCTCGTCGCCGCGTTCATAAGCTTCGTTCGCGCGAGCCATCAGTTGTTGACGCGTAGCGCGATCCTCGCGGTCGGAAGTGAGATCGGGGTGAATGCGCTTCGCCACGTCGCGATAGATGCGTTTCATTTCCGGTGAAGCCCTGAACGCACGCGGCTCCTGATCGCTCTTGTCGCCGGCGCCTACTTTGGTCTCATTCGCTCGCGCACGGGCTTCACGTGCGGCCTGCTGCGCGCGCTCGTCCTGCGGCTGCTCGGCAGCGAGTTTTTCCGCAAGCTGAGCCTTGTATTCATCGAGTTCCGCATAGCGCAAGCCGACCAGATGCAGATATTGCCGTTCAAAAGCGCCAAGCTCGGCGCGCAGATTCGTCACGCGCCATTCGCGTTCAGTAAGGTCGTTTTCGAGGGCCTTCTGCTCGTCACGCTTGCGGAGGAGTTCCTTCTCTTCCGGCTTCAGAGAAGGCTGCGCCGCCGGCTTTTCTGGCGCTTTTACGGAGGGACGCGGTGCGTCCGTATCAATGGATTTGCGGCTCATCGAAAGGCTGTCCGGTATTCAGGCCTCAACATGGCCCTGCGCGGACGCATATCCAATTTTACGGTTCCCGCGTTGGCACGAGTCGAACTTCGCCGACCGCGGTACAGAATCGGTTACCTGACCGCGGTCCTAGGCGGCTACGACGGGCTTACCAGGCTTTTGTGGACTTCATTCAGTGTCCGCTCGACCTCGCCAAATCCATTGGCAAGTGCCCGCGCATATCAAGCGAAAGTATATTGTAGGGTAAACGCCGCCCGGCCACTGGCTGTAAAAATTCCGTGGTACTAGTATCGGCTCTTTACTTGGGCACCCTCCGTTGACCGCAGATAAAACAAGACTTACGTCGCCATTCACGTGGAGCCTGCCGTGCCATCAGAACTGCGGTGAAACATGATAGCCAAAAAGATATTCGTTAGAGGCGGAAACAGTGATTGCGGCGTGTCGTCAGAGCGAAGAATTGATCCGCGAGTCTCCGTCACCGTGCCGGTTTACCTGGTGAGTTCGAATCGAGAGGATCCTGCGGAGCAAGCTGTCACAGAAAACGTGAGTGCCGGCGGTGCTTGTGTGATTTGTTATCAGCAATTGGAGCTGGGCGAGCGGTATGCCCTCAGCCCGCTGTCTCTGAATATGCAGCTGACAGGTCGCGTCGTTTATTGTCGTCCGTTGGCAAGCAAGCGCTTTTGCGTGGGGCTGGCCTTCGAGAGATGCTTCGCGCACTGGTGGAGATCCCAACCGGCATTGGCGTCGGTTCCCAATAGGCCCAAAATTACGACGCAGAATTAGGGCTTCTTAGCCGGAGTCGCTGGCGTCTGCGCAGGCGTTTGCGACGAAGGTGCCGGTGCTGTCTGCGTTGGCGCAGGAGTCGTAGGCTTAGCGGGAGCGGGCGTCTTCGCCGGACCCGGATTCGTAGTCTGCTCCAGGATCGAACCTGAGCCGACACTTTGAGACGGTCCCCGCTTGATCGAAAGGGTCAGGGAAGTAAGCATGAAGACAATTGCGCACCATGTAGTGGCGCGTGAAAGGAAAGTAGCTGCGCCGCGCGGCCCGAAAGCTGTTTGGCTGCCTGCGCCGCCGAATGCGCCCGCGAGGTCAGCGGCCGAGCCGCTTTGGAACATGACCACCAGGATCAGCACGAAGCAGACGAAAATGTGGAGCGTCACGAGAAAAAATGTAAGATGCCAACCGATCCACACTAGAATGAGTGCGGCTAGAATCGCCATCGTCCACTTCATCCACCTAGGCATGTAAAACTCGCTTTCTGATTCCCAAAACTAAAAATTCACGATGGCCGCAAACGACTTTGCGTCCAGGCTCGCCCCGCCGACGAGTGCGCCATCAATATCCGTCTGTGCCATCAAGCCTTTGATGTTGTCCGGCTTCACGCTGCCGCCATAAAGAATTCGCACGCCGTTCGCGCATGCTGCGCCGAATTTGGCATTCGCAAGCTCACGAATGAAACGGTGGGCCTCTTCGGCGATTTCCGGCGTAGCGGTGCGGCCTGTTCCGATGGCCCACACTGGCTCGTATGCAATCAGGATACGCGAGAAGTCTGCCTCGGTCAACGCGGCGAACCCGCCCTCGAATTGCCGCCGCAGCACGTCATTCGTAATACCGCCTTCGCGCTCGGGCAGCGTCTCTCCCACGCAAACAATCGGCGTCAGCCCGGCAAGCAACGCGGCCTGCGTCTTGCGATGAACCGTATCGTCCGTCTCGCCGAAATATTGGCGGCGTTCGGAGTGCCCGATAATCACGTACTTGCACCCCGCCTCCACGATCATCCTCGCCGAAATTTCTCCCGTGAACGCACCCTCGCGCTCCCAGTGCATATTTTGCGCACCAATTCCGATCGCGCTGCCTTCAGTCGCTTCTACTGCCGTCGCTACAGCCGTGAACGGTGGTGCGATCACGATGTCGCAGTGCTTTGCCGCCTTCACCGAAGGATGAAACGCCTCAAAGAACGCGAACGTCTCTGAGCCCGTCTTGAACATCTTCCAATTTCCCGCAATCACCGGCCGCCGCGAAGGAATCCCCATGTCACGCGCCCTTCGCAGCGGCGTTCGTCAACGCCTCGACACCCGGCAGCTTCTCGCCCGCCAGAAACTCCAGCGAAGCGCCGCCGCCAGTCGAAATGTGCGAAATCTGATTCGCCACGCCCGATTGTTCGACCGCCGCCACCGAATCGCCGCCACCCACAATTGAAGTGGCGCCCGCCTGAGTCGCCGCCGCAACCGCCTTCGCAATCCCGAGCGTGCCTTGCGCGAACTGAGGCTTTTCGAACATCCCCATCGGCCCATTCCAAACAATCGTCTTCGCCGCCCCAATTTCTTTCGAGAAAAGCTCCACGGTCTTTGGCCCAATATCGAGGCCCATCATGTTGTCAGGAGCCTGCGAAATGTCGACTGTCTTCGTTGCCGTAGAATCAGGCGACTCCGCCAGCACATGATCCACAGGCAAGAGCAGCTTGAACTTCTTGGCCTTCGCTTCCTCGACCAGGCTCTTGGCAAGATCGAGCTTGTCATTCTCCACAAGTGACTTGCCTATCGAGATCCCCTGCGATTTCAGCAGCGTGTACGCCATCGCGCCGCCGATAAGCACGGCGTCAGCCAGCTTCATCATGTTCTGCACTACTTCGATCTTGTCCGAGACCTTCGCGCCGCCGAGCACCGCCACAAATGGCCGCTCCGGATTCGAAATGGCCTTTCCCATGTACGCCAGCTCTTTTTCCATCAGGAGTCCGGCCGCCGCCTGCTTCACGTATTGCGTGATGCCCACCACGGACGCATGCGCGCGATGCGCCGATCCAAATGCGTCGCACACGAATAGGCCATCGCAAAGTGCTGCGAGCTTCTTCGAGAATTCAGGATCGTTCGCCTCTTCCTGCGGATAGTAGCGGACGTTTTCAAGCAGCAACACGCCGCCGTTCGGCAACGCCTTGCTCTTCGATTCCGCCTCGGCGCCAATGCAGTCGCTCGCAAATTCCACAGGCTTGCCAAGCATTTCCTGCAATCGCGCAGCCACCGGCGCAAGCGTATACTTTGGATCGACTTTGCCCTTCGGACGGCCAAGATGCGACGCGAGCACGAGCTTGCCGCCTCGCTCCATCGCCAGCTTCAACGTCGGCAGCGTCTCGCGGATGCGCGTATCGTCGGTAACCTTACCCTTATCGAGCGGGACATTGAAGTCCACCCGGATGAAAACTCGTTTGCCTGCCAGATCCAAATCTCGAATCGATAGTTTGTTCATAGGAGTCCTATAAATGAAACGTCATTCTGAGGCGTCCATCTGCAATTCAAAATGTTTCTGACTTGAAAATGTCTCAAGATTCAAAATGTATCGAGACTCAAAATGTCGTCATCCTGAGCCGCGCCCGCATTTAAAAGCGCGCCGAAGGACCTCTCTTGCTTTCTTATCGGCCGTTTATTTTAATCGCACCGCGGATTCAGTCACGAACTGTGATAGCTGCCAAACGACTCGAAGAATCCCTCTTCTACCGGCCTAAGAGAGGGATTCTTCGCTAACGTGAGTGATGCGCAGTTTTGATTTGCCCTACAGGCCCTTGGCCAGCAGCTTGATCATGTCAACGCAGCGCGAAGAATAGCCCCACTCGTTGTCGTACCACGCGAGCACCTTCACGCAATTCGTGCCGACCACGCGCGTGTAGCCGGCATCCACAATCGAGGACGCCGGATTCTTGCGGAAGTCGACCGAGACAAGTTCCTCTTCGGTGTATTCGAGGATGCCCTTCATCGGGCCATCGGCAGCCTTCTTCAGCGCCGCATTCACATCCTTCGCATTCGTTGCCTTATCGACGAACACAGTGAGGTCCACCACGCTCACGTTCGGCGTCGGAACGCGCATCGCATAACCGTCGAGCTTGCCCTTGAGTTCAGGAATCACCAGGTGCAAAGCCTTGGCCGCGCCGGTCGAGCTCGGGATCATCGAAAGAGCCGCCGCGCGTGCGCGACGGAGGTCCTTGTGTGGCAGGTCGAGCAGATTCTGGTCATTCGTGTAGGAGTGAATCGTGGTCATCGTGCCCACGTTGATCCCAAACGTGTCGTGAATCACCTTCGCCACGGGCGCGAGGCAGTTCGTCGTGCACGAAGCGTTCGAAATCACATTGTGCTTTGCCGGATCGTAGGTCTTGTCGTTCACGCCCAGCACAAACGTTCCGTCCGGATCGGTTGCAGGCGCTGAAATCAGCACCTTCTTCACTGGCCCGCGCATATGCTTCTTCGCGTCGGGGCCCGCTGTAAAACGCCCCGTCGATTCCACAACGATCTGCGCGCCAACCGAGGCCCAGTCCAACTCCGCAGGGTCCTTCACGCGAAACACTTTGATCGACTTGCCGTCGACAGTGATCGCATCGTCCGTGTACGTCACCTTGTGCGACAAATTGCCCAAAATCGAGTCGTACTTCAGCAGGTGAGCGAGCGTCTTCGAATCCGTAAGATCGTTTACAGCCACGAACTCCATGGCAGGATCGCCCAGCGCGGCCCGATAGATGTTCCGGCCGATGCGTCCGAAGCCATTAATTCCAACTTTTACCGGCATTTATCCTCCGAGAGTAGAGCTATGGATTTGTGCGTGAAAAAGCTTCACCTATATTTGATTCGGCTCTATTTCAATTCGCTACATTCAAAAGCTAAATGGGGAAAATCCACGGCGGAGTTGCCTTGAAGACCCCAACGGAACCGGCGAACCGCAACTACACTCAACCTCACCAAGCCGTCCAAGCGCTCGCTCAATACCGCCCGCCCACACGGGAAGTTTCGAGCGCCCTTCCGCCTCGCTGCACGCGAGACATCTAGCTATTCAATTTTTCCAGCACAAAGATTTTGGGGTGCACAGCACGAAAAGTCAACGCAGAACGCGCGAGAATGCTCGCAGAGCCGCGTCAATCCCGGCTACTGCTGCGGCTGCACAATTGTGTAATCAGCGGGTACCTCGAAGAGACTCGGATCGGGTTCGCTACGATCGATGTTCGTCAGTCGGATCGTATGCTCGCCGCCGCGGGGATCGGAAGTCTTTACT
Organism: Candidatus Acidiferrales bacterium; assembly: GCA_050746865.1. Taxonomy (GTDB): domain Bacteria; phylum Acidobacteriota; class Terriglobia; order Acidiferrales; family UBA7541; genus Palsa-295. The sequence goes on along the minus strand of JBOGMU010000141.1, from coordinate 22,035 downwards.
AAGACATTGATCGCCAGGTCCGGGTTAGCCCAAATCTCAGTGACCACCGCGATCGGCCGGTCGTTACCCTGAGCGCCTACCGGAATTGTGGCCGTGGTGCGCATCCCTGTCGCGTAAAGACCATCCATTGTTTGTGCGCCGAGATCTTCTCTTTCCATGCGAGGTCGTAGCGCCTCGGCTTGCCTTCGGACTTCGGCCGCTTGAGGCGAAATCGTTGCGGGGTTTGGCCTTTTCGGCGGCAGTAGTTGTCTTGCCGTATGTTCTCGCGGATTCAGAGCGAAGGTGGTGCCAGCAGCCGGATCGCGAATCGTAATACTGGACGGAGTTTTGGCGTCGGCGTTCAATATGGCCGGGTCCACAATGTATTCCTCTGTTCGTGTCCTGCCCTGAGAATCGCGGTATTGTTTCTGGGTTAAGGTATGCCGTTCAATATGCGTCCCGTCGGCTAGGGTTTGCGACATTTCCTCCTCAAATGTAGCGCTGTAGGGCTCGCCGGCCACCGTTCTTAGCGCTGGAGGAATGATTACAAGGGGCCCGCTCGCCGAAATCGCTCCCTGCGCCTTCGTATTCGCTCCGCAGCAAAAAAGAATCCCGCAAACGACAATCGCCGCTCCCAGGAGCTTCATGGGAACCTCCCCAAACAGAGCTATGGCCAAATCTATTAAAAATATGGAAGAAGTTATTGGTTTGGAGTAGCAGAAGCAGGGACGGCTTTCACCGTGGCATTCGCCGGCGCTTCCATGCTGCAATCCGGCGCGCTGGGACCCGTGGAGCCCGGGCCGCCGCAAATCTCTACTCTTGCTACTTTCGCGCCGATAAACACCACAAACGTCGTCTTCGCCGGCGGATTGCCATAAATCCAGCTCTCCGTCTCGACGCCGTCCGCATTTGTCTCGCGGAATTTCTGATCGGGGCGCCCGACCGCAGCGATCACAGTCTGCTGATCCATGCCCGGCAGCGCCTTATGATCCCGAATAGCGTCCTGATACGCAGGAGGAAGCGTCTCGACCCAGTTCACGGCCGCCGATTTCGACTTGGAAAAATCGAGCAGCGGACTTAGCGCCTCTTTGATATCGTTTGGGCTCATGTCCGGCAACGGCTTGCCGTAATCGAGCACGACCACCGCGCCGAGCCCTTCGCCGTTTCTCGCCGCAGTGTCCGGATGCACTCCGACGTCATTCGGATCGGGATCGCCACCCAGCCCGACTTGCAAGTGGTCCCACAAGTGGAATTTCTTGTGCGTGCCGCCGTTGAGTTGGAGCACGATTTTCTTCGCCTCAAACGTCACCCGCGTCACCTGAATCGGATCGCCCGGATTTACAGCGGTGCCTTGTAGGCGCAATGCATCGCGATAGTCCTGATCGTTTATTGGCTTGCCCACCTGAATAGTAAAGCCGTCCTTTTTCCCCGGCAGCGCCTTGGCAGCCTTGCCGAATTCGCCGTCGATATATCGGATGATCTGCACCTTCATCTCCGGCGTAAGCGCCTTTGAAGGATCGCCCTGGATGCCCGCTGGCCCCAGATTCTTTGCGCTGTCGTCCGCAGCTGCATCCAAGGATGAATCCGTTTTCGCCGCTAGTTCCGGCGCCGCCTCACTGCTGGATTGCGGATGCGCACCCAATGCCGAGACCTGCGGAATATCGTCCGACGACGCGAATTTCTGCTGCGCGTTCGCATTCTTCGAAACATGGGAAGCCGTCGTCGTAGAAAGAGCGATGGCGGAAGCCATCAGAAAACTGCAGCGGAGAAACGCGGTCATGGGGCACCTGCCGATGCTGGTAGACGTATTCTAGTGCTTTTCAGCCCATTTGCAAATCCCGTAACCGTGCAAAACCACCCGCAAAATTACGAGTAGCCCGAGCAGCCCTATCTCACGCCGAGTTCAGGGATTTCATCATCCAACAAAAATTCCGTCATCCTGAGCCCGTCCGCGAATGTGGGCGAGCGAAGGACCTCTCTTGTTTTTGCTCTGAGTGCACAGCTCTCGCAAACGCCTGCCACACGCGAACATTTCCCGCGTACTCCTTCAGCATTCGCTCCGGATGAAATTGCAATCCCACCAAAAACTTCTCCCGCGGATCGTAATACGCCTCAACCAATCCGTCTTCCGCATGCGCCATCGGCGTAAAACGCCGCGCCAGCCAGCGCACGCCCTGATGATGATAGCTGTTCACGTTCAGCGTCCGCTTGCCGTACCAGCGATCCAGGGGTGTTCCCGGCACAACGGATATTTTGTGCCGATACGTATCGTAATGTTCCTGATCAATATGCAGCAGCTTCGAACGCTTCTCCTTCTGCACATCGCCAAAAAGTGTGCCGCCGCACGCGATATTGAGCAGTTGGTTGCCGCGGCAAATTCCCAGAATCGGCACATGCCGCCGCAACGCATAGCGCAGTAAACGCACTTCGATCTCGTCCTTCAGGGGATGCGTTTTTTCAAGATAGCGATAATTCGCCCTCTCCGCCGGATAACGTTTCGGCTCGATGTCCTCGCCCTCCACGAGCAGCAAACCATCCATGCGCTCTCTGTACTGAGGCAGTAAAGGCAGCACGCCTTCGGTGGAGGGAACGATCAGCGGCAGGAGTTTCAGACGGATCAGCAGATCGAGATGCGCCTCGCCCACGTATTCGATCAACCGCGACTTCCGCGCGGTACGGCGCGTCACCACCACCACGACGGGTCGCTTCATTGCATCAGGCTTCGCAAAGCTGCAACAAGCTGCGCATCCTTTTCGCGCCCTTGCGATGCCACGCGCACGTGGAAAGAATCCATGCCCAACTTATTCGAGCAATCGCGCACGTACATCCGATGCTCTTCGAGCAAGCGCGCCTGCAATTCGGCCGCTGTAAAGCGATTCTTTATCTTGAACAGCACGAAATTTGCGCCCGTCGGATACACAGCAAGCCCGGGAATCTTCTGCAGCGACTCGCAAAGCCATTCAACATCGCTCATCAGCCGCTTGCGCCCCACATGGTATTCGCCATCCGTCGCAGGAAGTTGCGATAGAAAATACTGCGCCAGCGTATTCAGGTTCCACGTAGGAACGAGCCGCCGCATGCGATTCAGCACGTAAAGATTTCCGCTGTAGCAGTAGCCGAGACGAAGTCCCGGCACGCCGCAATGCTTGCTCATGCTGCGAATCACCAGCAAATTCGAGAAGCGGTCCGCCACGCTCAACAGGCTCGGTATGGGATCGCCCGCAAAATCGATGAACGACTCATCGACAATCACCAGTTCCATATCTTTCGCGCGATGCAGAAACTCGATCATTTCCTCGCGCGGAACGAATTGTCCCGTCGGGTTACCGGGATTGATCACCAAGAGCGAACGCACCCGCCGCTGCCGCGCCCAATCGAGATAATCGTTCACGCGCAGCTCGTACCCCTGGTCGGGATCGAGCGCATAAAGCTCCGCGTCACGCTGATCTTTCAATTTCTCGATGTACTCGCCGAAAGTCGGAATCGGAATAGCGATGCGATCGATCAGGATCGTATTGATCAGCACGATCAGCTCTGTCGCGCCGTTACCGATCACCAGGTGATCGGGATTCACATGTAACACTTCGGCCAGGTGCCGCTGGCTCGCCGCCGCATTGCTCGAAGGGTACGATTTGATCAGATTCGGCAGACTTTGCTGCAAATCGCGCAGCATCTCCGGCGTGGGATAGTAAGGGTTCGCGATAAAGCAGAAATCGATGATCTCTTTCGCCTTCTCGTAACCGACTAGATCGGCCAGAGATGGCGAATGCGACGTCTCATAAAAAAGATGCGTGCGCGGTTCTTCAACAATCGCCCGCGCGCCAGGTAGCGGAGATGGATGCGACTGTGCCATGGGAATGTCGGCTTCCATTCTATTCCCAAAACCGCCAATGACACGCCCCGGCTCCCCGCATTATTTCGAAAAACAGCCCGCGCTGGCCTCAAACGCAGTTCTGAACTCTCCGCACGTCGCTCCGTATCACTGCATCTAATCCCCGGCTGACTGGATCGCCGCAGGCGCCGCGGGCGCATGCAGCCCTCCGCCGAAACCCTGCTTTATCAGTTTCGAGATTGTGCGCCGGTTTTCGATCGCTATTTTCAGCCACGCAAAGCGCCCCATCTGCGGGAAATAAATTCCCCGGAAACACAGTCGCGCAATAAGAATGTTGATGCGGTAACACAGCGGCTTCTCGTTGAGCGAATCCACTGCCCGCTCGATTGCCTCCGGACTGTAACACTTGGCCCACCCGATCCGCACTTCGTTGTGCGCCTCTTCGATGCTCATTTTCAAAGGCGTATGAGCCATCGCAAACGGTATGAACTCCTGCCAGTGCTTCACGCGCGTGAGCCGTCCGGCCGCCTCAAGTCTCTTGTAGAGCGGCGTCGAGGGCAACGGTGTCAGCAATCCGAATATCGGCAAGCCGGGAGGCCAACTGCGAATTTGTTCCAGGGTTCGCTCCGCCACGCCAGTCGTGTCATTGTCCATGCCGAAAATAAAAGACGTGATCGCATAGACATTCCGTTGGGCCAGCCGTTCAAGCACCGCGGCGTACTCACTCGGCTTGTTGAAGCCTTTTTTCACGTCGGCGAGGTTTGCTGGATCGATAGACTCCATGCCGATAAAGATCCACTTTCCTCCGGAAGCCGCGATCAGATCGACGAGCTCTTCGTCGCGCAGCAGATTCGCGCTGATCTGCGCCACCCAATGCACCTGTGCATTCGCCGCGATGATGTCTCGCAGCAACGATTTCGTCCGTTTTACGTTGATCGCAAAGTTGTCGTCTATAAAAAATACAGCAATTTGCCCGCGTTCTTCACGAGCGCGCGCCTTCAGCAGCAAGAGTTCGTTCACCACGCTTTCATTGCTCCGAAAGCGTATCGAGTCGCCGAAAAATCCCGTCACTGTGCAAAACTCGCACCCGTACGGACAACCGCGTCCCGACTCCATCGGCACGATCCGAAATGTCCCCCAGCCGTCGCCCACCCGCTTCAGCAGGGGTTGCATAAATGCCGGGAGCAAATTGAACTGGTCCAACTTGATTTTGTCCCATGGAATCACGGGATATGCTTGCAGCGACGGTTTGCGCTCTTTCCCGGCATCGTCCACTGGCGCGTAGACGTCTTGAAGGGTGCCGCGCGCCGCGTCCTCCACGATTCTCGGCCAAGTCGCGTCGGCTTCGCCAAGCGCAACCGTGTCTGCATGCCGCTTGCCGCCATCGCGTCCCAGCGCCTCATCGGGCAGTTCGGTCACGTGCGGGCCGCCCATCACCACCTTTGCGCCTGCTGCACGCGCGGCGTCCGCCATGCGATAAGCCTTGGCAATCATCCGCGTCATCGCTCCAATGCCAACCAATTCGATGTTGTGTTCACGGATGTATCGCGCGATGCCGGCTTCGTCCATCGGTTGTGCATTTCCGTCGATCAGAACTACCTCATGACCGGGGGGAGTGAGTGCTTGCAGCAGGAACATCCAAAGATGCGGCATGAAGTTGCGGGTTACACCGTTGTCCGGGTTATAAAGTAGAATTTTCATTGAGTCCTTTGTAGGTGCAAGCAACTAACCACATATAGCGGTTCGTGGCAACACAAAACCGCCTGAATGTTGACTGATTGTTTTCATCCGCCCCCCATTGCTTCGTCGGCGCCGCAGGCATTATTGATTATGCCAGCCACATTTCGGATAATGACGTGCAGGCAGGCGACGGAATGCCAACAAAAATCAGGGAGATCGCTGCCCGCTGGCCGGCAAATGTTGGCGGACGCGCGTACGTGTGCCGCTCGCCCGAACGCGTAGGGGCGCACGCTTGCTGCGCCCTCGGTACGTCAATCGGTTTTGCTCCCATGGAATATTCGGACAACTTATGACGAAGAAGCTGAATCCGTTAGCAAGATGCCAATGAAACTAATCCTCGCATCCGGTTCGCCCCGTCGTGCTGAGATTCTGCGCAACGCGGGTCTTTCGTTTGAAGTTCAATCGACCTGCGTCGACGAATCGTTGCTGCCCAACGAACGCGCGGAAGACTGCGTCCTTCGCCTTGCAACGAAAAAAGTCCAAATTGTTGCAACTGTCGCTGCGAAAAGATCCGAGCGCACATTCATTCTCGGCGCAGACACCACGGTCGTGTGCGACGGCCGCATTTTCGGCAAGCCTGAAAATGCAGCCGAAGCGCGCGAAATGTTGCAGGCACTCAGCGGCAAAACGCACGACGTCCTCACCGGCATAGCAATAGTCCGCACGCCGGACGGTTTGCAAGCGTCAGGTATCGAAACTACGCGGGTCACATTCTTATCGCTGTCGCAAGATCAAATCGGCGCGTACATCGCCTCAGGCGAGCCCTTCGACAAGGCAGGCGGCTATGGCATTCAGGGAGTTGCCGGAAAATTCATCCCGCGAATCGAAGGCTGCTACTTCAACGTGATGGGCCTGCCTCTTTCCCGCACATGGCAAATGCTTCGCGCCCTCGGCTGGCGCGAAGAAGCCGCAGGCGCCGCCTCCAAATAAAACGCGCGCAATTATCGGTCGTATGTAGCTCGGGTCCGCTTTCCGGACCCGAGGCTTTCAACGCCGGGCGTGCGATCTAAGACTCAAAAAAGGTGACTGAATCGGCGAACTGACGCCATGTAGGAGCGCTGCTTGTTTCCTTTGTGCTCTTGCGAAGTGCTGCGCGGCTCTTTCGGTCGTCCCAGTGTTCTATTATCCACAAAGTCAAACCTCGTCGTCTTGAGCGGATCGCGCGAAGGGGACGCGCGAATGACCTCTCTTGGTTTTGCGCGGAGCAGCCAGCCGTTGGAGCCCGTGGTTCCGATAAAAATGTTGACTCCGAAACGCAGCCTGCTAATGTGGGCGCACACCCTTTGCCCCAACCCTGCAAATGACTTCAATGCTCGCCATCAAAGCCAAGAGCCGCTCTCATTCGCTAGCCTACGCAGTTCTTGCAGTTCTCTTCGTGATTTCGTCCATCCAGTGGGTGCGCAATAGCGGTGTAAGCGTCGATTACATCCTTCACGGTGAGCAGCTCGTCAAGGGTCCGTTCGATCTGGACGGCGTCACGTTGAAAATCGACAGCGTGGAACCTGAGGCGCAAGCAGCGGGCCTTCAAAAGACCGATCTATTGCTCGGCATAGACGGACACCGCGTCGATGGCCTCGCGGACTTCTTCGGTCCATTACGCCACGCGAAATTGGGTGATCGCTGGCAAGTGCGCGTGCGTAGGAATGGTGCGGCCGGACCCGTCGAAAAGGATTTCTCCGTCGCACTCGCGCCGTTCACCTATCTCGGAGTCACGAAGGCAGGATCCCGCGCATTTCCCTGGATCATCCTCCCCAGCATTTTCCTGCCCTTATTCTGTCTCACTCTCGGATTCTGGGTCGCTGCGGTTCGCATCAGCGACAAAGCCGCGTGGCTTTTGCTGCTGATGATGTTGGGTATTGCGAACACGATCACCGAGGGGCGCGTGTTGTTCGGCTTCGAAGACGCGCTCCAACCCTTTCTGACGGCGTTCGTTATGGGATTCGAAACGCTCACTCCAGTTCCGCTGGCCTTTTTCGCGATCGTCTTCCCTGAGCGGCTGGCGCTTGACCGGCGATTTCCATGGATAAAGTGGGTCATTTTTGGCCCGTTGCTGATCCATGCCGTGCTGTCAGGCATCGGCAATGGCTTCGCCCTGCACCATCACGACATCGTACAAGCCTTGTGGCCGGTTGCACGGCCGGTCGACGCAATTCAAGGGTATTTGCGCGCCGCCGCATTCTTCTTTTTCTGTGCCGCATTAATCTATAAGACGGTGACCGCGCAAACTCGAGACGGGCGCCGCCGCTTGCTGCTCCTGGATCTGGGCGCTGCGGTCGGCATTCTGCCATATGCCATCGTGTACTTCCTTGCCGTGACTACCAACGTTAACTATCACGGCTGGCCGCTTATTGGTGCTGTCGCCGCCCTTCTTATTTTTCCGCTGACTATGGCATACGTGATTGTGGTTCATCGGGCAATGGACGTGCACCTGGTGATCCGGCAGGGGCTGCAATATCTGCTCGCCCGGCAAGGTATCTTCGCCCTTCAGATTCTGATCGCGATTGCGATCATTATTCTTGCGGCTACTGCAAGCGCGGGAAGCAGCGTCGGCGGGCGCATTATTTTGTTCTCGATCGGACTGGCGCTGATCGCTGGCGTCCGCGTCTTTGCACAGCAGTTGCGGAGATGGATCGATCAGAAGTTTTTCCGTGAGGCTTACGAAGCGGATGCAATTTTGGCCGAATTGGCGATGAAGGTGCGCTCGATCATGGAGACGAATTTACTGCTGGAAACGGTCGCGACGCGCATCGCCGCATCGTTGCATGTGCCGCGCATCGCCATTCTGCTGAATCAAGGCGGGGCATTCCGTCCCGCATATGTGCTGGGATATGGCGGGCAGCTGAATGCCGTAATCGCGACGGAGGGCGTTACGGTAAGGCGCCTGCGCAAACAGGCGCACGCCCTGGTGAATTTCGAAGACGCCAATTCCTGGGTGCAACTCACGGATGACCACGAGCGCGTCTCGCTTGAGCAACTCAAGCCCGAATTGTTGCTGCCCATTTCCTTGAATGAGCAAGTGCTCGGGATCATGAGCCTGGGCACCAAGCAATCCGAAGAAGCGTTTTCGAAGACGGACATCAGGCTGCTGGACTCAGTGGCGGCTCAAACCGGCATGGCCCTCGAAAACGGCCGGCTCACGCAGGCAATTGCCGTTGAGATCGCCGAGCGAGAGAAGCAAAAGCGGGAAATCGAAATTGCCCGTGACGTACAGCAGCGCCTCTTTCCGCAGGAATATCCACTGGTGGCGGGACTCGATTACGCAGGGGCGTGCCGTCCAGCTCTCGGCGTCGGTGGAGATTATTACGATTTTATGCTGCTCTCGAAGAACGAGCTCGGCATTGCCATCGGAGACGTTTCGGGGAAGGGGATTCCGGCCGCGCTGCTCATGGCGACTCTCAGAGCTTTTTTGCGAGGGCAGACGATCGAACGCAAAAAGGATCTCACCGCGCTGATCGCGAATCTGAACCGCCTGGTGTACGAAAGTTCAGAAAGCAATCGGTATGCAACATTCTTCTACGCGGAGTTCGATGCCGCCTCCCGGACGATGAACTATGTCAACGCCGGCCATAATGCTCCTATGGTCTTTCGCCAACGGGATGGAGCCCCGCAGGTGTTACGCCTGGATACGGGAGGGCCAGTAATCGGACTTATGGAAGGTTGGGAGTACAGTCAGGGGAAAATAGAACTCGAGCCCGGAGACCTGTTTCTCGCTTATACCGACGGCATCAGCGAGGCAATGAACGCCGCTGACGAGGAATGGGGCGAGGAGCGGATGAAGAATGCCGTGTTTACCAGTCAGAGTGTTGCGGCACGCGCGTTGATCGACCGCATGATGGTTTCAGCCGATGAATTCGTGGCAGGCGCGCCGCAACACGACGACATGACCCTCATCGTCGTTCGCGTGATCTAAACCATGTGGCTCGGCCTGCAGTTTATTAAAGGGCTTTGACGGTTAGCTGAAGAACTCAGTCTTTAACGTTAGAAGTTCGCGCAAAGATTGCGGGGAAGCGTTTTCGTCGCGACCGGCTTTCTTTTCAGCCGGTCACCGCTCGAACGGCTCTCATTATCGCGAAGCCTCGACGAACGCTCAAATTCACCGCAGCCTTGCGCAAAAAAAACGGCGGCCAAATCGCCGCCGTGTTTCCTTGGATCAAAATGTTCAAATGCCGTCATCCTGACGGACGCGAAGCGGCCCGAAGGACCCCTCTTCCTCCATTTCGCCGAAGTGACTCAGGTCCCCACCGCGACTGACGAATTCACCGTCACCGGTACAACGCCGCTCGCCGCCGTCAAATTCGCATTTCCCGAATACGCGGCCATCACATGCACCGCACCCGCTGGCAGATTGCTCGTCGTCACTGAGGCCATTCCGCCCGCCACCACATTCGCTGTTCCAAGCGGAGTCGAACCGTTGAAAAAGCTCACCGTGCCGAGCGCCGCGCCGCTGGGTGCGGGAGAAATCGTCGCCGTCAGCGTCACGGGGTGGCCCATCATCGTAGGATTCGGCGAAGCCGAAACTGTCAACATCGGCGCCGTCTGTGTCGGGGCAGCGTTTGCATCCCCCCGCACTCCTTCCTTGAAGCTGCGGATTCCCTCGCCCATGCCGCGCATCACTTCAGGGATCTTTCTGCCGCCGAATAGCAGCACCACTACGGCGAGTATTACGATCAAATGAAACGGAGACAAAAGTTCCATACAAGCCCTCTCTCGGACTGACCTGCCCGGTCGGGTACTTTAGCGCAATGCCGGTGCGAAGGGAAGCTTCCGAGACCTTGAGTATAGCACTTTTGACGCAGGCATCCAGTTTTCGGAGCACCGGAGCGGCACACTCTGCTTTCGACCATGCGATCGGACGAAGGTTCCGAATTTTTCGGACGGCAATTCTTATCGGGCAGTTTCCGACCGACTCTTCGGTTGACCGCTTTTTGGCTGTTACCGCCTGAAAAGCGCCGAAGTGTCGCGAGCTGCGCGCTCTGACAGAATTCCTTTTTTTAGGGCGCCAGAGCCGGCCACTTTTTGCATTTAAAGGGATTTTAGGGTGCCAGTGTCGGCAGCCTACCTGCCATCTTTAGCTCGAATAGCGTCGGTAAAATTTTCCGCCGCCGCGCTGATTTCAGCCGCTATAGAGGCCGCCGCTTTGGCGGGATCTGGCGCGCCTGTGATCGGCCGCCCCACCACTAAATAGCTCGCGCCAGCCCTGATGGCGTCACCTGGTGTTGCAACGCGGCTCTGATCGTTCACCGCGGCGCTCGCAGGCCGAATCCCTGGCACCACAATCAGAAACTCCGGACCGCACGCCTCTCGAATTGCCGCCACTTCATGTGCGGACGCCACCACTCCGTCTAGACCAGCCTCTTTCGCCAGTTTCGCCAGAGAAAGCGCCCGCGACCCTGGTGTGCCCGCAAGCCCAACACCTTCCATCGCTTGCGCGTCCATGCTCGTCAGGATGGTCACACCGAGGAGCGCTGGTCGCTTCTCCTTACCATCCACAGCATCGCGCGCCGCCCGCATCATTGCCAGTCCGCCCGTCGTGTGCAACGTCAGCATCTTGACGCGCGGCAATTCCGCCGCAGCCGCGACCGCCCCGGCAACGGTGTTGGGAATATCGTGAAACTTTAGATCGAGGAATATATCGAAGCCCAGGTCCGCAATCTTTTCGACGACCTTGGGACCCTCGGCTGTAAAGAGTTGGCTTCCTACTTTGAAGATTTCTGCTGACCCGCGGAGCCGTTCCGCCAATGCGTAAGCCGGCCCCGCGCGGTCAAAATCGAGGGCGACAATTGGTAAACGATCAGTAGTGGTGTTCCGCACCGCTGCGTTTCGGCACCTCAAGCAGTTCCAGCCGGACCTTGGCGGTTCCACGCTGGTCAAAACCGAGCTTCTGCGCCACCGCGTAGGAGACGTCCAGCTCCCGGCCTTCCACATAGGGGCCGCGATCATTAATGCGGACGATCTGGCTACGGTGGTTCCGCGGATTCGTTACGCGCACGATCGAACCCAGAGGCAGAGTCGGGTGCGCGGCGGTATCTGCATACATATCATAGGTCTCGCCTGTTGCGGTAGGCTGGCCGTCAAAGTCTCCTCCATACCAGCTCGTAGTGCATTCCCAGACTGCCAAGGGCTGGGGGCCCCTCTTCTTATTCTGTGCTGCGGGGAAAGCGTGTGCGGAGTTGTTGTTCGAGCGGACAGTTTGGGTTTGAGTGCTCGCCTTAGCAATCGGACGCGGATTGACGGAAGGAGTCAAGATAAGCAGCCCCAGTCCCAAAAACACCGACTCGAGTACGACGAACAGCTTCGCTCTCATTGTCGCTATCCTCATTTGAATCAGCATCTTGTGTCTTTCCGGGGCTGATCGGTCTGTAAAGTTCCCCGTAAGCTGCTGATTTCAGATAGATTTTCGTCCCGGCACCACTTTTCGAGGCCCTCTACTAACTTCTCTGAAGCCCGAGGATCCGCGAAATGGGCGGTGCCAACTTCAACCGCCGAGGCTCCGGCGAGCATATATTCAGCTACGTCGGTAGGGCTCTCAATACCGCCTAACCCTATGATCGGTATGCGAATTACCCGACTAACCTCGTTCACCAACCTCATCGTTATAGGTTTTACCGCCGCACCGGACAACCCGCCGGTCGTACTACCAATACGGGACCGCCGATTGTGTGCGTCTATACACAGTGCGGGATACGTATTGGCGACGACGAGGGCGTCGGCGCCAGAGTTTTCCGCTTCCTTTGCTATAAGTCCAATGATTCCAATAGCTGGCGAGAGCTTCACCCACAGGGGTCGGCTAGCCGCCTTCCGGGCGGCTTCTACTACTTCCGCAGTCAGGGAGGGGTCAGTACTATATTCCGCCCCACCATGCTCCACATTCGGGCACGAAATGTTGAGTTCATAGGCCGCCACACCGTCGGCATCCTCAAGCATTCGAATCACTTCCACGTACTCGGCTGTAGTTTCGCCGAAAACGTTTGCTATGATCGGCACTCGATAGGGGCGGAGCGACGGCAGCTTCTCGGTGATAAACCCTTTAACTCCAATATTCTGCAGCCCTATGGAATTGAGCATACCTCCAGTTGTTTCGCACATCCGAGGAGCCAAATTTCCCGTTTTGGGCTTGATCGAGAGGCCTTTGACCGCGATGCCGCCCAGCTTGTTCAGGTCAACGAGGTGCGCAAACTCAGCCCCGTACCCAAAAGTGCCGCTGGCGGCGATGATGGGATTACGCAGAGACAGGGAACCTACTTCAACCCGGAGGTCAACCCCCGGGGACCTGGTGGCTCTGTCTGCCTGGCGCGCAGACATTGGAATGCGAGCAGCCTCGGTCAAAGTCACTGCCCGAAAGTCTATCAGGTACCTGACCGCCCGGCCAGCTCAAAAAACCGCGTTTTCCACAGCCATTCCGCGAGTGTGATTTTACGTCTCTATGCTAGGATGAGGCGCCCGATGCGCATCATAGAAAAGCGTCAGCTCCTCTCCGCTGAGCAGATTGACCGTACGCTCAAAAGATTAGCCCATGAAATTGTAGAGGAGACCGGTGGGGCCGAAGGACTTGCCTTGATCGGAATCCGTCGGCGTGGCGTCCCGCTCTCTGAGCGCCTGGCTAGCTTTATTCAAGCAGACGGTAAGCACCATGTCGGCCTCGGCACGCTGGATATAACGCTCTACCGCGACGATCTTTCGACTGTCGGTGCTCAGCCCATCGTGCATTCCACCGACATAGACTTCGAAGTAGACGGTCGCGACTTGCTCATCATCGACGATGTCCTTTACACTGGTCGCACTATCCGTGCTGCCATGAATGGGCTTTTCGATTTGGGCCGTCCGCGGCGGGTGCAGTTGTGTGTACTTATTGATCGCGGTCATCGCGAACTACCGATCGAAGCTAGCTTTGTAGGTCGCACAGTCGAAACCACGGATACTGAGATTGTGGAGGTTCGGCTGCGTGAGATCGACAACGAAGAGCGGGTGGTAATCGTAGATAGAGTCGCCTAAGTTGCCGTGAAGAGGAGGCCGCCCTAACTGGCGGGGAAACAACAGGTTCCAGTGCTACAACGCCTGCAACACTTGCTCGGAATTGAGCCACTCACCGTCGAGCAGGTGAACTTTTTTCTCGATCAGGCGAAACCCTTCCAGGAATTTCAACGGCATCCTCTGAAAAAGCTCGCAACTCTGCGCGGCAAAACCGTCGCATTGGCGTTCTTTGAGCCTTCCACCCGCACCCGGATCAGCTTTGCCACCGCCGCCTCGCGCTTGGGCGCGGACTCCATGAATCTTCAGGCGGAATCCTCCAGCGTCAAAAAGGGCGAATCTCTCATAGATACCGTCAGGACACTCGAGGCCATGCGGCCGGACGGTATTGTCGTTCGGCACGCAGCCTCCGGCGCCGCCGAATTCGTGGCAGAGCGCCTGGGAATTCCTGTCCTTAATGCGGGCGATGGCAGCCACGAACATCCCACCCAGGCATTGCTCGATGCCCTCACGATTCGCGATCGGAAGGGAACTCTCGAAGGCTTGAACATCACCATCATAGGCGATCTGCTTCACAGTCGTGTGGCACGTTCTAATATCCATCTGCTGACCAAATTTGGCACTCGGGTCACCCTTTGTGGTCCACCCATGTGGATGCCTGCGATTCTGGAGGGGCTAGCGCCCGGTGTCCGTCGCGTGCCACCCATAGAGGATGCTCTTAGAGACGCGGACGTGCTAATGGTCCTGCGGGTCCAGACGGAGCGCTTGCATGAGCCGTCGCTGTCTGAGGCCGACTATATCCTGCGTTACCAGCTAACGCCGGAACGCCTACGCCTGGCTCGCCCAGACGCGATGGTTCTACATCCGGGGCCCATGATTCGCGGCCTGGAGATCGATCCGGCCGTTGCCGATGGCCCGCAATCATATGTGTTGGAACAGGTTACGAACGGCTTGGCTATTCGCATGGCATCACTTTATCACCTCGTAGGAGGCGCTCCGGCGGACGCGCCCCATCCCGCAAAGGAACGTTCAAATGCTGCTGATTAAGAATGGCCGCGTCCTCGACCCTTCGGCGAAGACAGACTCCGCAATGGACGTTCTTCTCGACGGTGAACGCATCATGCGTGTAGGTGCCGATCTTTCCGCAGGAAATGCCGAAGTTTTTGATGCCGAAGGGCTGATCGTTGCACCCGGCTTCATCGATCTACACTGCCACTTGCGTGAGCCCGGCCAGGAACTCTCAGAGACTATCGAAACAGGCACCAGATCGGCGGCCAAAGGGGGCTTTACGGCTGTTTGCTGCATGCCGAATACTCAACCTGTGAACGACAGTGCGTCCGTGACCCATGGAATCGTCGAACGTGCCAAGGCGAATGGCTCCGTTCGAGTCTGGCCTATTGGTGCAGTTTCGATCGGAAGTAAGGGCGAAGCCCTCGCCGAGATCGCTGGCATGAAAGAAGCGGGGATCGTTGCCGTCAGCGATGATGGGAAGCCCGTAGCAACAGCTCGGTTGATGCGTCAGGCGATGGAGTACTGCGAATCGCTCGGTCTACCCGTCATTGATCACTGCGAAGATCCATCCCTGTTTGCCGGCGGCGTCATGCGCGAGGGGCAGCAGTCGGCTCGCCTCGGGTTAAAGGGCATTCCGGCGGAGTCCGAATCGATATGCGTCGGGCGGGACGTGGCGGTCGCCGGGTTGGCGAACGCCAGGCTACACATAGCTCACATGTCCACGCGTGGATCGCTGGAATATGTGCGCGCGGCGAAGAACCAGGGGCTTCGGGTTACATGCGAAGTCACGCCGCATCACTTCGCGTTAACTGACGAAGACGTTCGCTACGATAGCCGCTACAAGATGAACCCGCCGCTCGCGTCGCGCAGCGACCGCGATGCGCTGATCGAAGGCCTTGCAGACGGCAGCATCGACGCAATTGCAACAGATCATGCGCCTCATCATGCTGCCAGCAAAGATGTCGAATTTGACCGCGCACCCTTCGGCATTACGGGTTTTGAGACGGCGTTGGCGCTAGGTCTGACCGAACTTGTCCACTCAGGCAAGCTTTCGCTGATGCGATTGATCGAGCTTTTTACAACAGGTCCTGCACGCGTGCTGGGAATCGAACGCAAGATCGCGATCGGCCAGCCAGCCGATATCACGATCTTCTCGCCAGACCGCGCCTGGACCTACAATGCCGCCGAGTCGCCAAGCAAATCGCGCAACACGCCGTTCGGGGGCCGCGCCTTTCGTGGCGGTCCAATGGCAACGATTGTCGCAGGGCGCATTACATACAACCAAAAGTGACCTGCCTAATTTTCTGCCGTAACAAGTCCCAGTTTTTTCTCTAGCGCTTCCAGCGAAACACCCTTCGTTTCGGGATAAACAAACAGCACAACCAGGAATTGCACGACCATCATCGCGGCGAAGAAGCCGAAAGGCAGCGCATGCGAATGCACGGCAATAATAGGAAACGTCAGCGCGATCAGCGCGTTCATGCCCCAATGAGCCGTACATCCAAGCGCTTGTCCCTTTGCGCGCACGGTAGAAGGGAAAATCTCGCTGATGTAGACCCAAATTACCGCGCCCTGCGAAATCGCAAACGAGAAAATGTAAACAATCAGCAGCGGCAGCAGCCAGTCCTGATGCTGCTGCTTCGCGAAAATCGCGGTCACGCCAGCAAGCGCGGCGGCAGTTCCCACAGATCCGATCAACAGCAGCTTCTTGCGCCCCATCTTGTCGATGACGCTCATCGCCACAAATGTCGCAAGCATGTTCACCAGCCCGATCGCGACAGCTTGTGCACCGCCGGATAGAGCATTAAATCCCGCGCTTGCGAAGATGTCATTCAGGTAGTAAAGAATTGCGTTGATGCCCGAGAGCTGATTCAGCGCGCCGATCGAAAGCGCCAGGAAAATTGGGAAAGCATACCGCCGCACGAAGAGGCTTTCTCCATGTTCCGTTCGCGCCGTTCGCACCGCGGCGGCGATCTCTTCCAATTCAGCATCTGGATTGGCATTGCCGATCCGAGCCAGCACCTCTCTCGCTTCTGCGCCGCGATCGCGCGTTACTAACCATCGCGGGCTCTGCGGAATATTGAACAGCATCGCGAAAAACAGCACGGCCGGAATAATCGCCACTCCGAATTCCGCGCGCCATTCCATCGGACCCAGATAAAGATGTTGCACTCCGAAGTTTGAGAGGTATGCGAGCAAAATTCCGACAACAATGTTGATCTGAAACATCCCCACCATTCGGCCACGCCACGTAGCCGGAGAAATCTCGGCGATGTAAACGGGTGCCACCACGGACGACGCTCCGATCGCCAGCCCGCCGATGAAGCGCGACATCAGCAACATCGGCCAATTGAGCGCGAAACACGAGCCCACTGCGGAAAAAATGTACAGCACAGCCGTAAGCCGCAGCGTCGCGCGACTCCCCATATCCTGCCCAATCACGCCTGCTGAAATCGCCGAGATCACAGTCCCGATCAGCGCGATCGATACGGTCACCCCCAGTTGGAACGGACTCAGCCGGTACGCGTGCACGAGGCTGTCAGTCGTGCCGGAAATCACGGCCGTATCGAAGCCGAAAAGTAGTCCCGCGAGCGCGCCCGCAAACGCAGCCCGCATCAGCTGTCCATTCAATCGCAATGTGGCCTCCGCTCGATTCTACGTGCGCGCATGTTGCCTCCTTTGATCGGCAACATATTCGAGAATTGCCGGCGAGAGCTGCGGAATCGCCGAAACGTGTCGCGTCACCCAAGTTCCCATTTTGGCCGCCAATTCGAGCGTCGCACGCCACGGCCAACGCTGCGACCGGCCAAGCAGAATTCCAGCGGAAAAGGCGTCGCCCGCGCCCACAGCATGAATCTCACTTGTCGTAGCCGGTGAAGGCGGCATCGCAATCTTTTCGTCTTGCGTGAGCGCCATCGCGCCGCGTTCCGCGCGCGTCACAACCACGGCTTCAAGTCCAAACTCCTTCAGGAAGAATTCCATTCGCGCATACGTCGCACCTTCGCGGTCGGCAACGGCCTTCACAGCAAACATCTCGCCCAACTCCGCCATCTCCTGTTCATTGGCTTTCATTGCCGAACTCAGTCGGCAACTGGTCTCTACAATTTCCCGCGAATAATCGCGGCTCCCGCTCAACGTGCTGCGGCGCAGATTCACGTCGTAGAGCCGCCATGCTTTCCGCGCACGCTGCACGAATGCGCGAATCATCTCGCGCGACGCCTCTGAGCGTTGCGCCAAGCTTCCAAAGCAGATCGCGTCACAACGATCCGCAAGTGCATCCGTCGCATTGCTGGATCGCACGTAATCCCATGCTACATCCTTGGTGATTTCGAATCCCGGCTCGCCGTTTCGCACGAAAACGGTCGCAGTCCCGGTTGGATGCTCGTTCGTTTTGACGTATTCTGCCGTCATCCCGTTTTCAGCAAGCACCGTTCGAGCATGAGCGCCCCATTTGTCTGTTCCCACCGCGCTGACGACAATACCGCGCCCCAATTTCAAGGGCGCAAGTAAATGGTGCGCATGAACGGCCACATTCAGCGGCGCTCCGCCCAGCGATGCAGATCCATCCTCAAACAGATCGATCAGCGCCTCGCCCAGCCCTACGAATGTGAGATCCCGCACCATAAATTTCGCGCACCCACGAATACACTTGCAGAATGCGTCACATTGTCCACTCCCAGTCAGAGGGAAACAAGGCTATTTAATTCGCCCAAGGCACGTCTCATCGTCTGAAGGTAGGCCTTAGCAGATTGCACATCACAGTCCTACTGCCCGGTAGCCGACGCGCGCGAAACACCCTAATCTCTTACTTCGCGAGAAAACTATGGCAATCCTGAACAAAGACGCGCGTGGTGTAGAACTCCTCGGCTCGATGGCATTGGTTCCACCTAAGCTGGATGAATTTCAATTTGTAAAAGTGAGTATTGAAGGCGAGGTTGCGCGCCTCACGCTTGATCGACCTGACCACAATCTCCTCAATGAGCGCATGCTCGCCGAAATCGCCGCCGGCATTAATACGTTGGGCGAACGCGCCACGATCAAGCTTATCGTGCTCGATTCGGCAGGCAAGGCATTCTGCGGCGGCATCGAACTCGGCGAATACACGCAGCGCCGCGTCTTCCAATTGCTGGATGCATTTCACGCCGCTTTTTCGGCGATGCTCGATACTTCGAAGCCCGTGCTCGTTGTCGTCAACGGCGCGGCGTTTGGCGGCGGTGCCGAACTTGCGGCGCTCGGCGATCTTGTCATCGCGACGCCAAAGGCGCGTTTCGCGCAACCGGAAATTCGTCTCGGCGTTTTTCCGCCGCTTGCCGCAGCCATACTTCCTTACATCCTCGGACCCAAGCAGGCGCTCGAACTTGTCCTCACCGGCGAAGCCATGTCGGCCGAACGCGCCCGCGAACTCGGTCTCGTCAACTGGCTCGTAAGCGAAGAGGAATTGCCTCAAAAAGTTGCTGACGTGATTGCCCGCGTCACCGCGCAATCCGGTCCAGTCTTGACGATGGCGAAGAAAGCCGTCTTGGGCAGCCTCGGCCTGCCGCTGCGCGATGGCGTCCGCACTTCAATGAGAGTTTTTCTTAACGAGCTTGCCGATCTTGAAGACTCCCAGGAAGGCCTGCGTGCGCTCGTCGAAAAACGCGCGCCCAAGTGGAAGAACCGCTAACTGTGGCTAACCTTCAAAGATTACCTGCGCAATCGCCAGATTTCCGCTGTGCGTAATCGTCAGTACAATGTGTTTCACTCCCAGTCCATCGGCGATCGCACGCGAAGCGCCGCGTAGCTCCACGGTCGGCTTTCCACCCGGCTCGCGCACCACTTCCACGTCGCGCCAACGCACTCCCCGAGCCCAGCCCGTGCCTAGCGCCTTCATCGCCGCCTCTTTCGCCGCGAATCTTCCCGCGTATCTTTCGTATGGGCTAGCGTAGCGTTGGCAATATGCCGCCTCAGCGGGCGTAAAAACCCGCTCTATAAATGAAGCGCCATGCCGTTTGATCGCCCTTTCGATACGATCGATTTCCGCAACGTCCAATCCCAACCCGACGATCACTTTTGCATCCTTCCGCGCGCAGCGCAGCAGAAGCACGCTCGCGCACCAACAACGACCACAATGAAATAATCCGCGCGATTATAAGCCGTGATGAGCAGCGCGACCGAACGATTTCTCTCTGTTAAGCTATCTTCCCAATGCCCACGTCTGCAAAAGTGAAGCGCGCTGCACCACGCAAACGCCCAGGCTCGAAAGGTCAAGCGCGCAATGCAAAAGACACTCCATGGAAACTGCGCCGCGCCAACGGCCTCCAGGTCCTCCAGTCGCCCAATCTCGCGCGGCTGGATTGGCTTGTACACGGCCTCAGCACGCGTTCGGAGGGCGTCAGCGAAATGCAAGCCGTCGCTGGCCGCAAGCCCGCCGAAAAAGTTCTTAATCTCGGCTTCACCGAATGGGATTCGCGCGAGCACGTCCTCGCGAATCGCGAGACATTCTTTCGGGCAATCGGCGCCTCGAAGATGCGCCCCATCACGCTGCGTCAGATTCATTCCGATCTCGCGTGTGGTGTGTCGTCGAGTGTGCAAAGCGCCACATCGGATGAGCCTCGAAAAGGCGATGCACTCTTCACACGCGAGCCGGGAGTCCTCCTCATCGTGCAAAACGCAGACTGCGTCCCAATCCTCCTTGCCGACACAAAGCGGCGCGCCATTGCCGCAATTCATTCCGGCTGGCGCGGCACCGTACAACGCATCGCGCAAAAAACGCTCGGCCGCATGCAAATGGAATTCGGCACGCGCCCGCGTGATGTTGTCGCCGCGATCGGTCCTTGCATCGCCCAGTCCTGCTACGAAGTGGGGAGCGACGTTGCCAGGCAATTTCACGCGCAGTTCGCCGACGGGCGGGAATGGTTCGACGGGCCTTTCGACGCGCTCGCGTCTGGCGAAAACGATCCCAATTGGCTTCCGTGGCTTACGATGCGCCCGCCGGGGCATCCGCCTCGGCCGCCAACGGTGCAGCTCGATCTGGTTGCCGCGAATCGTGCGATTCTCGTTGAAGCGGGAATCCCCCCAGCAAACATTTCGGCTTCGGGATTCTGTACCGCTTGCCGCCTCGATCTTTTCTTCAGCTATCGTCGCGAACGCATCACTGGTCGCATGATGGCTGCCATCGCCATCGGCTAACGTCCGCGCGCCGCGCTTGTCCCGCGCATGGCAATTCTGGTACTCTCCCGCAATCTTCCCGGGAGGTCCTAGATGCCTTTTTGCCAAAAATGTGGAGCATCCGTCGACACAGGCGCTGCGTTTTGTCCTTCGTGCGGCACGCCTCAATCTGTAACCAGCGCAACCGCGCCGCCCGTTGCCGCTGCGCCGCTACCTGGTGCAGCACCTGTTGCCGTCGCCGCGCCGCAAACGGGCTTGTCCGAAAATGTCGCAGGCTTGCTGTGCTACGTTTTCGGCTGGGTCACGGGGCTCATCTTTTTTCTCATCGATAAGCGCCCGTTCGTGCGTTTTCACGCGAGCCAGTCGATTACCTTGTTCGGTGGACTGCACATCGTCTACTTCATTTTGGGCATGATTTTGGGAATTGGGATGTTCGGGTTCGGCGGATTGGGCGGATTCGGCGCTCTCGGGTTCGGGTGGGCGTTGTTTTCGCTTCTGGACCTCATCATCTTTATCGCGTGGATTCTTCTGATGGTGAAGGCGTACCAGGGCGAGCGTTTCCGCATTCCCATCGCTGCCGATCTTGCCGAACAAATTTTCGGCAAATCCTGACCGGCGATTGTCGCTCCGAGCGGCGGCTTCTGTAGCGGCCACCGTTGCGCGCGTTTTTTGTGCGCGTTTCTCGGTGGGCTTTTTCTATTGGTTTTGCTTTGCCTTTGTAGCCGCCGACTCGCTTTTTAATTGGGCGGCCTTCGCCCTTTAAGGATGTAGCCCCGCGTGCGGCTCACGAATTCCGTGGCATGGGCCGCTCGCGAATAATCATCCATGACGTGCCAAATTTATCCCGCAACATCGCAAATCGCTCCGCGAAAAACGTCTCTTCCATCGGCATGAAAATCTCTCCGCCTTCCTTGAGTAGCGCGTAGGTTTGTTCAGCTTGTTCCGTACTTTCGCACGAAAGCGAAAGATACGCGCTGCGCATTGGCTGAAACCGATCCGGCGGCGTGTCAGAAGCCATCAGCGTTGTTCCACCGATGTCGATCCGCGCATGCAGCACCTTGTTTTCCATTCCTTGAGGAACCTGCATGCCGGAGGGTGGCATATCCGAAAATGTCGATAGTGTCAGAATTTTTCCGCCAAGATGCTTCTCATAAAAACGCAGCGCCTGCTCGCAATTTCCACCGTAATTCAGATACGGATTCATTTTCATGCTATTGCCCTCGTTTGGGATTTTGACCGGAAATCTATCCATGCCTCTCCAGATGCTCGATGGCACGCCGAACCACTTCGCAGCGCGCTTCGAGGCCGCTGATAGTTTGGCCGCCGATCACAATCGCTTCGCTCGCAAGTCGGCCAAC
>JBOGMU010000140.1:0-2339 GCA_050746865.1 Candidatus Acidiferrales bacterium | reverse complement strand
AAGTGAGATCGCCTACGCTTAGCGCGCCTTCGAGAGTGCGAAACACCACGTATGCGTAAGACCCGTAGTAGCCAACGGACCCCAAGAGAGCCAGCACCGCGCCAACCCGCAGGCGGCGAACGGCAAGATGCTGGTTACGGTCGATGACCTCGTCGTTAATCGATTTGAAGCGGTCTTGCAGGTACTTGCCGATACCAAAAACTTTCAGCTCTTTCGCGCTCTCTTTCCGCGTACCGAGATCCCGAAGATAATCGAGCTCGCGCCGCAGGGGAGTGACGCTGTAAGCGAGCGCATAACCAAGAAACGCGAAATGGCTCTCGCCGAGAAACGCCGGAACAACCGTTACGATCAGAATGACGAAGAGAAGCGGGGAAAATAGAATAACTCCGACCGACAAAGAAATCAGCGTGATGGCTTGTTGCAGCAGCGTGCCCATGGCGTGCAACATGCCGATTCGATCGGTGGCCTGCACTCTGGCGCGCTCGAGCTTGTCATAGAAGACCGGATCTTCGAACGAAGCGAGATCCAGAGTTTCGGCGTGACGCATCACGCGCACCGTCACCTCGCGAGCGAAGTGATCCGCGATCCGGCCGTCGCAATAGTCGATTGCCCGGCCAAGGGTGCCACCCAGCCCCGCTAATACAAATTCCGCCGCGAGAAGCCACCAGATCTCGCCGGGAATCGGTCCGGGATGCTTTACCTCAGCCACCACTAAGTCGATGATGAGCTTGCCTACATACAGAGTCCCAAGAGGCAAAAGCGCGACCAAGGCGCGGAGAGTAAGTTCGGAAGCCGCTAATTTAGGGCTCGCATCCCATAAAAGCTTCAGAACAGGTGGAATATTTTTCAGTGCGGAGAGCCGGTCCCGCCATGCTTTCATTTGGGTCTTCATATGGCCGTGCGTGCTAAGTGACGGGTTTTGCGTTCTCGCGAGTCCACCGAGGCGAAGCCGATGGTGAAACTCTTAACAAAAGAGTGCAATCTTGAGACCAATACGCTGAGCCGCTGAGTACTGGCGGAGAATGCGGTCAGAGAAGGACGAGGTCGCAGTCGTGCCCGGCCGTAAGATTGCGCTCGTGTAAATCGACCCAGGTATTTTGCGGCGTATTTTGGACAAAAGTCAATCGTTCAACGTTAAAATGCCGGGAATACGGAAAAGCCGTCCAGCGCGCTTGCGCTAATTCCTTGAGCTCATCCACCCGCGCGGCCTCCAGGTTTTGCCCTAGCGTCACGTGCGGGTGATAACGGAAAGGCTCGCGAAAACGGACATTGCCGTGGTTGAGTTTCCGGTGGATCGCTTTCAATTCTTCCGATCCGGCGCCGACGGCCAGATAAATCACATCGGAAACAGGAAAAACTTCAATAGAGGCCAGCTCGATCTCAAACCGGGAAATCCCCGCCAGATCGCTCGCTATCTGGCTCCACGCCGCTTCGGGAGAGGAAATGAGAGATCGCGGCGGAAGCGCTGTAATATGCGCGCGCAGTTTGCAATTCGGAACCAACTCCTGCCGTAACCGGTCAAGAAAACCCGCGAGAGGCTCGGGGATATAACTGACCAGGGCGAATGAGTCGATCCGATCGGCGCAGTTCCGATCGTAAGACATAGAAACTACTAGTTTACCGCATCAAGGCCCACAACAGCTTCGTTCCCCGGTGGCTGCGGAAGCACCCAATTGACTTCTTCGAAGCCTACATATTTACAGATGCGCAAGGACCCATCTTCGGACTCAAGGATATCGCCAACCAGCAGTGGCGAATCCGATTCACGCAGCGCCGCCCATGCGGCATAAACCGAGGATGTTTCAATGACGGAGCCGGGCTCGTAATCCTTGGGCTTGGCGAGGCTCGCGCCGGAGGTGTGCGGGGCCAGGCGGAAATGTTGCCGAACCGAATCCTTCAAGCGGTGAATGCGAAATTCGGGCATACTGTTCTCTCCTGCATTGTCGCAGAAAACAATTCGCTTTGGAAATGTTTTGCTGCTAGGCGGCGGACGGGCGGTCGATCCAAAACGCAACGCCAGCAAGGACCAAGTAGGAGACCTCCGCGAAAATCGCGACACCGCCGATCGATCCAGGCAGCCCCCCGAAAAGACCCCCCGCCGCAATTGCGATCAGGACGACGGCGAAGACGATCACGGCCTTCTTGCGCGGCGGCGCGGCATCACGGGAGGGCTTGGCGGTCAGCCAGAGAGCGACGCCCGCGACGACCAGAAGCGCTTCCACCGCGAATGTGGCGCCGAGGTAGTTCCAAAGCCCGAGGACCATCTTGAATTTGCTATCGTAGAGCGCCAAATCCGGACCGTGCGCCACCAGGTCGAGAACGAAGTGGGAAAACACGGC
>JBOGMU010000139.1:0-3118 GCA_050746865.1 Candidatus Acidiferrales bacterium | reverse complement strand
TCTGTTGGCGCCAAGGCATCCACCGTACGCCCTTAGTAGCTTAACCATAAAACTTACCCAACACGTCCCAGCCCTCACGGGCCTGGATCCAAAAATGCCATTTATAAGGGTCTTGCAAGCCCTTTTTATGACTTTTCAGAGATATTTAGGGTGCCAACTGCGCCATTTCTGGCCCAATTTGCACACAAAAACGGCATGCAGAGGTAGGTTCGCCCTTCCACAAAACGCTACTCTCGAGCAAAACTTGCGGTTTTATGTCCTGCGCGAATCACACTTCACCTCGCGCAAGACAATGCCAGCTTCCTTCAATTGTCAAAGAACTGTCGCTTCAATCACTTACCGCCGATTAAAGCGTCCCCGTTTCAAACGGGGCGCAGTGCCAGTTTGGAGCCAGCCTGCGAACCTGCAAACAATAAAAAACCCGGCGTCGAGCGCCGGGCAAATCCGTCCTTGTTTGGGCCGCTTCTACCGCGCAGCCTCAGACGGATGTACTCGAAGCTCGACTGTGGTCTATCCGGTGCTCGTAACCAATCTCACCTCTGTTTTCAGAAGGCTAGACTAGGTATCAGAACTGCCCCAAAAGCTTCAGGGCACCACCGACTTCAAAGGAGTATAGCAAAAGCCCGGATTTCGTCAAGTGCCCTTGCATTATTTTCTTCACAGGCTTCTGTGGATTTTACTTTCATTTTGTGGAAAAGGCGGAAACCCTGTACAAATGCTGTAAATTCTTACATTTTGATCAAACGATTTGACAAGGAGTTCCAAACACCTATGCCGTACTTTGCCTTGATCTATCACTTGGTTGACGATTATTTGGAACGCCGTGCGTCACTTCGATCTCAACATCTAGCCATAGCAACTTCGGCGCACGCGCGCGGAGAACTCGTGCTTGCAGGAGCGTTCGCGGAACCGGCCGACCAAGCTCTCCTGATTTTTCGCTGCGCGGATATTCGTGTCGCAGAATCGTTTGCGGAAAATGACCCGTACGTCATCAATGGCCTGGTGAAGCACTGGGAAGTGCGCCCGTGGACCGTTGTCATCGGGAACGTCGACTAGTGCACCCTCTACGAGTTACCGATTAGTTATCTGAATCGAAATGCTGTTCTGTCTCAGCGGAACGTACATCTTGTCCCATTGGTCGTGCAGCGCGCTTTCTGCATATGCATCAGCCGCATCGCGGTTCGCAAATTCAATTGCGAAAGCTGCATTGAAATCGCGCGGCTCCAGCCGGTCCGCCTGCGTCCAGATATTTTTCACGCCGGGAGTTCTCATTGCCACGCGCTTCAGTCCGTCCAGCACGGCCTGCTTTTGCGCCGCGGAAACGCCTGGATTCCATTTGATTTCAACAACATGAATGATCGTCTTCGGTTGGCCCACGCGGTTTTGTCCCGCCACATAGCCGCCGCCAAATAGCACAAATGCGATCACGATCATCGCCGCAAGCTTCACGATTTTGGATAACTGCCACGACATTGATTCCTCCTCGCAGATGGATTCTCGCTTGAGTTTACGCACTCAATCGTCCCATAGCGATGCCAATTTGGCGCCATAAAATGCCTTAAAGAGCCCTTAAAAAGCCAAAAATGGCCGCATTGGCGCCTTAAAAGGGCTTATTTTTCACAGCCAGCTCGGGGCGCTCGAAATCGGCGCGGCACGGGGGAGCCAGCGCTAATCGATATCGATGTTGACCCGGCATCCATGGTCCAGTACGATGCGCCAAATCGTTCGCAGCCGACGGCTGCCAGCTTCCGGGAGGGAAATCCATGTTCTGCCAAGCATGCGGGGCCAACGTAGCTGATGGAGTAGCATTCTGTACTTCTTGTGGTCGTCCAATCGCCGGTTACGCCGTTGGCCAATCGGGCGGAGGAGCTGCTATTGCCGTGGCGCCGCCAGTGGCGATTGCCGGCGCATCGACGGGCTTTGCGGGATTCTGGTTGAGGCTTGTTGCGGCCATCCTGGACAACATCATTCTTTCAGTTCCCACCGTGCCACTGGCAATCCTCTTATTCGCCACCATGCTGCCGGGGCTTGCTATGGCGCGCGGCAATCCGGCGCTTCTCTTCGCAACTTTCTTCCCGCGGATCATCTTCTTCGTACTCGTGATTCTCGCGCTGAAGTGGCTCTATTGGGCTCTCATGGAAGCTTCGAGCTGGCAGGCGACGCTGGGCAAGAAAGCTTTGGGCCTCTACGTCACGGATCTGCAAGGAAATCGCGTCAGTTTCGGCAAAGCCAGCGGGCGCTTCTGGAGCGGCCGCGGGCTCAGTCTCGTTCCGCTGGGGAACCTCTACTATTTCGTTGACTGCATTTGCTGCGGCTTCACTGAGAAGAAGCAGGCCGTTCACGATATGATTGCCGGGTGCCTTGTGATGCGGAAAGTTTGATTGAGGCACGGGAGGGCAATTGTATTGCGGCAAGTGCGGCGCGGAAATCACCGAGGGATCTGATCGATGTAACGCATGCGGCGAGCGCGTCGCGCCATCCGGCGATCAACAAAACTCGCCTAGCGCCGTTTCGTCACGTCTGCCGAAAATTACGATTGCCTATGCCGGCTTTTGGCTCCGGGCCGTCGCGTTCATATGTGATTTGCTGATTCTGACCTTCGCGTCCTTTCCCATCCTCTGGAAATTGATTGAGCAGAACGTAGGACCCGAGCCGTCTTACCACGACTACTTCGCCTTTTATGCGAGCGGCACGCGGCAGGCAATTGCGTTCCAGCTTTTGCTGCAATTAATTTGCTGGCTCTATTTTGCTGCGTTTGAAAGTTCCCGGTGGCAAGCAACCCCAGGCAAGAAAATCCTTGGCCTCTACGTGACTGATTTGAATGGCAAGCGACTCAGTTTTGCGCGTGCCACCGGACGCTACATTGGCAAAGCGCTCGAGCAGTTCACGCTCTTCATAGGTTTTGCGATTGCGGGCTTTACGGCAAGGAAGCAGGCGCTTCATGACATCGTCGCGAGCTGTCTTGTTTTGAAGAAGAAATAACAGCCCAAACCGAGCCAACAAAGTGTCGGTCATCCACTCCAAAAACAGCATATCGATTGCGATTAGGAAGAGGCCTGGTGATTATGCACTTGACACAGACCGGGAATTAGGCTAAATTCGATGCATGAAACTGATA
>JBOGMU010000138.1:0-24568 GCA_050746865.1 Candidatus Acidiferrales bacterium | reverse complement strand
CGTCGGCGGTGTCCAGCAGCGTGCGACGGGGATCGACCCAGAGCCACGCAGCTGCCCCTAGAGCGCAAAGAACGGCAGCGACGGCGAAAGACGCGTTCCAACCATATTTGCCGGCGATCCACGGCGTGAGCGAAGCCGTGATCGCGCCGGCGATCTGATTGCCCATATTCATCATGCCTGAGATCGATCCGGCGAAGTGACCGCCGATGTCGGCGCTTGCGGAGAAAAAGGAACTCTGGGAGAGGTAAAGGGCTCCGGCACCTCCTGCGAGAATTAAGCTCGCAAGACGCGCGTCTTGCGCATGGCTTCCGAGGGCGATAAAAACCGCGGAAAGAATCATCCCAAGCGCTGCGATGCCGCCGCGGCCAAAACGTTGTCCGAATCGGCGCGTGGCAAAATCGTTGATGACCCCGCCGATTAAGGAGCCCACCGTCATCGCCAGGAAAGGCAACATGCTGTAGTACGCGCTCGATTTAAGGTTCAACCCGCGAACGTTGACCAGATATAGAAAGAACCAAGTAAAGAAAATATACGCAGCATAGCCGAAGGTGAAGTAGCCGAGTGTGAGGGCAAGAATGTCACGACTGGCGAGAGCCTTTCGCCATGGGAGCTTTGCTTTCGCGACGACTGGTCCGACGCCGGCGTCTATCCATTGCCTCTCGCTAGCGCTCACCAGAGGATGCTGCTCGGGAGTATCTCGCGCCAGCAAGTACCAGACGAGGCCTGCGAGAAATCCGATAATCGCGCTGAACCAGAACGACCATCGCCAGCCCCAATGCGTCATGATCCACGTGACGAGTGGAGGCGTAATGCCGGCACCGAAACCGACACCAGCGAAAATGATCCCGTTGGCGATTCCACGCTCGCGGATCGGAATCCAACTCGCGACCACGCGATTGCACGAGGGATAGACGACTGCTTCGCCAGCGCCCAGCAAGAATCGAATCAGCACAAAGACAAGCAGGCCTCCCGCTAATCCGACGGGGATGGAGGCGGTGAGTGCTGTGAAGATGCCCCACCAGATGATGCCTAAAGTGAGTATTCTTCGCGGACCCCAGGCGTCGGCCAAGCGGCCATCCGGAATCTGGAAGAAAGCGTACCCGACGAGGAAGGCGCTGAAGATGCGGCCCAGCTGGATATTGGTGAGATTAAATTCGGTGGCGATGTCTTTGGCGGCGATGGAAATATTCACGCGGTCGAGATAGGCGACCGAGCTGATCACGAACATCCAGAAGACAAGATTCCAGCGAAACTTTCCGACTTGAGGTTCAGGCATCCGCAAATCTCCTAGATGCGGCCAAATTTTTTGACGGCTTCTTCGATCGACTTGTACTTCATGATGTAGGCGTCAATCGAGTGCTCGGCAAAGTCCATATTTTGCGCCGTTGAGAGAATTTCGGCTGCGCGGGCACGGGGAACGACGACGACGCCATCGTTATCTGCGACGATAATGTCATTTGGCGAGACGGGAACGCCGTCGCAGGTAACCGGGACGTTGGCACCAGCAAAGGCGTAGTGGTTCACCGACGTGGATGGCACAATTCCGGTGCCATAGACGGGGAAGCGAATCTGCGTGAGATAGGATGTGTCGCGAACGCCTCCGTCGACAACAGCTCCCGCGAAGCCACGAGCCGCCATCGCAGTGCCCATTTCGCCGCCCATGCCCGCGATGTCCGCGCCATCTTGGACGGCCATGACGTAGACGGAATCGGGCTTACCATTATCAATAGCCGCAAGCATCCCGGCGAGCGCCGCGCCACCTTGGGAGTTTTCCTGATGCTTTAATGCGACGGTCAAAGCAAAGCCGGCGAATTTCGTCGGAAAGACCGGGCGCATGCGATGGCTCATATACATTTTTTTGCCGAGGATCTGCTCTTCGGCGTCGGAAACAGAGGCTACTTCGACGTGACGGAAACCGGCGAGCAACTCTTCTGGTGTGTTCGCAACCGGAGCGGCAGGCTCCGACGAATTCTTTTGGGGCGAGCTTGGCGCGGAAGTCTGCGCTGCGTCTGGCCTGCCCGCCAAAAGCAGAACGCACAGGGCGATTGCCGAGATGCCCGCTGCGCTCAAGGCTAAGCGTTTCAAAGATTTTGTACCGCGAAAAGTCAGTTCCATTTTTTCCTCCAATCCGGTTTCTATTTCATATATAAAGCTGAGTGATTCTTATTTGCGCTCGATAAGGAGATTCACATGTTTGAATCCAAGTTGCGTTTGATCGTTACGGCCGCGCTTTTTGTCGGTTTGGGCACCCTTGTTTCGTGCAATGGCACACCGACTAGCGTGGCAGCGCAGAACGCCAGCGGCGGGTGGCACGCCGTTAACCCTCCGGGTGCGGAAGTGAGTCCGAATTTCAGCAACGGCATTGTCGCCGGAAATACGATGTACGTTGCCGGGACGCAGGGTACCGACAGCAAGGGAAAGTTGGCTGACGGAATCGGTCCGCAAACTACTGGCGCGCTACAAAACATCAGCGCCATTCTGAAGGCAGGCGGATTTTCGCTGAATGATGTGGTCGCCGTAAATGTCTATCTGTCCGATATTCACGATTTTGGGGGCATGAATAAAGCTTATGTTGCGATTATGCCTAGTCCGAAACCTACTCGCACTACCGTTCAAGTGGCCGCGCTCGTGGACGGCGCAAAAATCGAGATTTCTGCCATCGCGGTGAAGCACTGATTGGCTGACGCGGCGGAAAATCAAAAGGCGGCGCCTCAGGGGCTAAAGCCCATTTTAAATGGGCGCCTTACGTCGGAGCTAAAGCTCCGACCCCCTGAAAATCCTTTCTTCCGCAAACTCGTCATGCCGCAAAATGTCTAAAGCAAGTCGCAACACAGCTTGCGAACACTTACGCGACAACGCCGCTGTGCAGAATCTCTGCGAGGCGCTGTGCAATAGCTTTTTCTTCGCCGGGTTTCAATTGCCAGGCCGAAATCGTGATCGTCTGTGGCGGCGTTCCTGCGCTTTGAGCGCTTTGGTCGCGATTCGCGTCGTTTCCGACGGGATCACCCATGCGAATTGCGATTGGCCTCGTGGCTAGCAATTGCTGACGCACTTTGGGGGTCGTCAGGTTTACCTTTGAAGTGTCCCAACTGATCGTCATGCTGACAGTGTGATTATCGATCTGGTTCGGATCGAACTGGTAGGACGTGGTCACTCCCGGAACGTTCGTGACGGCGTCTGAAACCGTGCCGAGCATCGCGCGATATTTCTTGAGGAGCGCGTCCTGATCGGAAGCTACGAAGAGCTCGAGTGCTTTAAGCATGCCGACGATCTCTTCTTTGCCGACCTTGCAGGGGCGGCCGATTGTGTCTTCCTGCGGACTCATGTTCATGAGCGCGGAATTGATTAGACGCTGCTTGCCAAGCAGCAGGCCTGCGCACTGGGGGCCACGGATGTCTTTGCCGCCGCTAAACGTGACCAAGTCATAGCCCATGTTGACGTATTCCCAGAGGCGCGACACCGGCGGAGTATCCGCAGCCGCATCGTTGTAAGCAGGAACGTCATGCGCATGCGCGATTTTGACCCATTCGTCGACTTTGATCTGGCCTTGGGGGTTGCAAAGATTCGTGAAGTGCATCGCGGCAGTTCTGGGGTTTATGGCTGAAAGTAGATCGTCGCGCGTTTCGACTTCGACCAGCTTTACACCCGTTTGCCGAATCTGATGATCGAATGCGTAGCGATGGCTTTTCTGAATGATCACTTCATTCTTGGGCATGCCCGTGAGGTCGGGGATCTGTTTGATCCATTCTTCATTGTCACCGGTAAGAATTGCGGCGTAACCGACAAGCAACGCAGCGGCTGCACCCGCCGTGATAAGACCGGTGTAACCGTCGGGAAGCTTCAGCAATTTGGCGATTCTTTGTCCGACTGCGCGTTCGAGATCATCGATTACGACAAAATGTTCGCTCGCCATGCGCATTACGGCTTCGACTTCTGGAGAAATCAGCGAGCCGCCGATGACGGTGAGGGTCCCGGAGCCATTCATAAGAGGCACCACGCCGAGCTCGCCGTACACATCGCCCGTGGCGCCAAATCCGGTGACGGCAACCTTGTCGTTATAGCCGGAGGAGGGCCATCCGTAATATCCGGTGCCGTTGTCGACAGAACGTTTGGCGGCTGGCGCGGCGTCCAGCGCGTTCCCGCCAAAGAATGAGGCGCCCATCGCGCTTAACGCGGACAGAAAGGCACGGCGGTTCCATTGAAGCTTCAATGTCATTTTGCACTCCGTCGGTCTGCGCGAATCCACGCGCGACTATTGCTGGGGCGGATTCACAACGGCCGCAATACCGCTGATTTCAAGCAGCGAGTCATCTGGGATCCCGGCGACGACGACCGTAGTCCGGGCCGGTCCACCGTTGGGGAAATAGGTTTTGTAAACTTCATTCATCGGCTCGTAGTGGTACATCGACGCGAGATAGACATCCAGTTTGAGGATGCTATCCATTGTGCCGCCACCGGATTCGACAGTTCTCTTGACGCCGTCAAGAACCTTCTTGGTATGCGCCGCAATATCCGTTGCGTCCGGCTGACCGGCCACGTATGGGATATGCGCGCCGATGCCTGAAATGTAGATCAGGCCATTGTGGCTCATAGGTCCGCGACCACCGCCTCTACCCGCTCTGCCGCGGCCACGACCTTGGGCCTGCGCCTGACTGGCCTGCGGAGCATCTTGTGCGGACGCTGAACTCGCGACGAGAGCCTTCGCGCCGACGCCGCCCGCGACTACCGCTGCCAATTTCGAAAAGAAGCCACGACGACTCGCTTTCGTATCCATGTTCTCCTCCATAAAAGATCTAGCTCTTGACGACAGCAGCGATGCAATTGACTTCCAGCAGTGAACCACCCGGCACTTCAGCCACGGCAATGGTGCAGCGAGCAGGGGCGCGGTGAGCAAAATAGGGCTGATAAGCCTTGTTCATCGCTTCGTAGTAATCGAGAGATGCGAGGAAAACTGTGAGGCAGAGCACATTGTCCATGTCGCCGCCTGCGCCCTCGACGAGAGTCTTGACGTTGTCCATGACTTTTTGCGTATGCGCTGCGATGTCTAAGTTGTCCGGCGTATCGGGGCTTTCGGCTTCGCGACCGCTCTCCATTCCAGTCTTCGTTTGATAACTTGTAGTCATTTTTCCGTTGTCGTTTGCGCCCTGGCCTGAAACATAGATCAGGCCGTCGTGGACAATGACGGGAGAGATCATTGGGTTGCCGGCGACAGGTTTGCCGTCATAACCCAGCTTTTGGATGGATGACGTACCGGTTGGCTGGCTCTGGGCAGCTACCACCCGGGCGCGCAGTGCTGTCCAGGCAAGGCCAATGCTGGCCGCCATAGACGAAAAACGAACAACGAATTTTCTTCGCGTGGAAAGGTCAGACACTCTCTTACTCCCTTCTGTAAATCGGACTGCGCCTAATGCGCTGTTGCTGAATGTTGTGCCGCTTGCGGCAGGGCAAATGTGAAGACATTATCGCCTGAAGCGATTGCGACATATTGCTTCCCTTGCACAGAGAACGTCATCGGGGAAGCGGTAAAGGTCTGTCCCGTGTTGAAGTGCCAAAGTGGACGGCCTGTGCGGGCATCAACGGCCTCGAGCGAATTCGCATCGTCGCCGAAGAAGAGTAGCCCGCCTGCCGTGCTCATTACGCCCGATTGTCCACCGCGGCCTACCTGAGGATAGCGCCAAACGATCGAGTTCTTTACAGGATCATAGCCGAAGAGCCAGCGCGTGGGCATTTCGCCGGGAACACGCCTTGTCCCGGTTGCGTAATATGTGACGCCGTAGGAATAGTCCTGAGGCTTCGCAACGAAAACATTACAGCCATTGTTGCCAAGAAAATAGAACAGGCCAATTTTGGGATTATAGCTTGGGGAATACCAGTTTGTTGCGCCGCCATAGCTGGGGCAAACTTTTGTGCCGTCTGGACCGGGAATAATGCCGGTTTTGATCGGGTGACCGTCAGCGTCGACGCCTTTAGCCCAATTGATATTGTCGGTGAAGGGAACTGCAGAGAGAAACTTTCCGTTGGTACGATCGAGAACGTAGATGAACCCGTTTCGATTTGCCTCGACTATCAATTTTCTGGGCCGGCCTTTGTAGATCGTATCTACCAGCACCGGGACTTCCACCGAGTCGTAGTCGTTCAGGTCGTGAGGGGTGAACTGGTAATACCATTTCAGCTTTCCGGTGTCCGGATCGAGCGCAATTACGGAGTCGGTGTAGAGATCGTCGCCGGGCCTGCCTTCGCCGTAAAAGTCTGGAGCGGGATTGCCCGTTCCCCAATAGAGCGTATTGAGTGTTGGGTCGTAGGTGCCTGGCATCCAGGTGGTCCCACCGCCGTGCAGGTACATGTCACCTGGCCAACTGGAGTTGCCGAACTCGCCGGGGCCCGGAATCGTCCAGAATCGCCAAAGTTCTTTGCCCGTCTTAGCGTCGAAGGCTGCGAGAAAACCGCGCACGCCATCGTCTCCGCCGGAGGTGCCGACCAGAACTTCATCTTTTAGAACGAGAGGGCTGCTCGTGGCGCCGTAATTTGCACTCGTTGTGTTTGCGTAGGTTATGTCCCAAAGCAGGTTGCCGGAGTGGACATCGAGGGAAAGTAGATGCGCATTGTCCGTTTCCATAAAGAGGCGATCGTGCCAAATAGCTATCCCTCGGTTGTGATGGCTCGAAGCGTCGTCAATGAGGCCCTCGGTGATTGGCCGGGAATAATGCCAGATTAAGCGGCCTGTGGTCGCGTCGAGCGCGTAACAGTCATTCGCAGCGGTGATGAACATAACGCCGTCGATGACTTGAGGCGTCATCTCGAGCCGATTGCTATTGGTGACGTGGAATACCCATTGGGCGGCTAGTCGGCCTACGGTCGCTGTGTTGATCTGGTTTAAAGCACTATAGCGGCGTCCCGTGTAGTCTCCGTTGTATGAAGCCCAGTTCGCGCCTACCGGCGCTTTCATTAGATCCGCAGTGGAGACATCGATTGGCTTGGCATGGCCGGACTCTGGTGCCGCATTTCGGGCGGCCGATGGCGGTACTGTTTCAAAGGCCGCCTGACCGCTCGCAGCGGACACCGTGAAGCAGATCGCGCACAGGGCAACGCCGAGAAGCCTGAAAGTTCTCACTAACTCTGCCTTCTTCCCGGCGCAGAACTGCATCGGTCTGTTCCTTGCGCCCGTGATCAATAGATGCCACGGCGAAAAGCTTGCCACTGCCGGTGGAGCGACGACCCGATCACTCGAGGCCGTTCGTTTCACTCTGCGAAAACCATGTTCGCACAGCATAAAACCCCGGGGAGAGCGAACAGAAAGCGAGATAACTCCAGTTTCAAAAGTTTGTCAAGGTGTTTCCGCGATTTTCGCCATATACAAGCTTGATTTTGCTGGACTGCGTGGGATAGCATACGCGCGGGTGGGAGGCGAATTTCGCTTTATCCTCAGCACGCATTTTCATTTTAGAAGGCCGGGTTCTCAAAAATATGAAAGATCACCAGCCACCCCGCTATAACATCACAGCATTGCATCGTGGTCTGAGACTGCTTGCTCTGGTAGGAGAAGCGCAACGATCGCTTGCGGCAGGTGAAATTGCGCGTCTTTCCAATCTACATGCGAGCACGGTGCATCGCTTTTTGGTGAATCTAGAGGCTGCGGGCTATTTGACGCGCGAGGATTCGACGGGAAAGTATCAACTGGGGCCGTCGTGCGTGAGCCTGGGACGAGCTGCCTTGGATCGACTCGATGTTCACCGAATCAGCCTGACGTATCTTCAAGAACTGAATCGGCTAACACGCGAAACCGTGCATTTGACCGTTCGGCAGGACCTGACGGCCGTTTACGTGGAAAAACTGGAGTCACTGGAGCCTTTGCGAATCTTTTCCCAAGTGGGCGCTGCGGTGCCACTGCATTGCACAGGCGTCGGGAAGGTGTTGCTGGCGTATGCGACTGAAGAGGAACTGAAATCTATATTGCCGCGCATTCAGCTAACGCGCTGCACATCCAACAGCATATCGTCTTTGCAGGAGCTCGAGGCGGAACTCAGTCGCGTGCGGCGGCAGGGATACGCCACGGACCTCGAAGAGTATGAAAACCACATTCGATGCATTGCGGCGCCGCTTTGGGACCATGCGGGGCAAGTGAAAGCGGCTTTTAGCATCACGGGTCCCGCCACGCGAATGACCCGGGCGCGCCTGCGCCAGTTGTCTCCGCTTGTCATTCGAGTGAGTCAAGACGTCTCCAAGCAACTCGGCTACGGCGTTTCCATTGCGGCTCCTGCGTCGCGTCGCGCTGTTGCCGCAGCCGCCGGCTAATCAACAGAAAACTTCCAGAGGAGTGCGACTGATGCAAGAAGCGAAGTGTTCCCAGCAAACGCATCAGCTTTTTAAATCACCGATAAAGATCTCAGGCCAGCATGCCCGCGCGCGCGTTCGCAGAGTAGGCGCGGTAATCGCAGGCTCCTGTGTCGCGCTAGGGATATGCGGAGCATTTGCGCTGCGGGGGCGCGCTGCGTCACCTAAGGGATGCACGGTTTCAGCGACGAATTTCGATGGCTGGAAGGCGGAGCACCTTGCAAATCAATGGGTAAAGCTTGAGATCGTCCCGCAGCTTGGCGGGCGCTTGATGCAAGTTACGTTTGGCGACCACGATTTTCTTTACAACAACAATCAGCTAAAAGGGCAGTATATGCCGTTGGATACGCAGCAGCACCGCTGGTACAACTACGGTGGCGACAAAATCTGGCCGATGCCGGAAGGTTCACAGGATGAACAGCATTGGGCGGGAGCGGGCGGCGAGCCGCTCGATGATGCTCCTTACGATTTGCAAGTCCTGTCGCATGGCGCGACCTGCGCCGTGCGGCTTACAGGCCCGGTGGACCCACAAATTGGGCAACAGTATATTCGTGACATCAGCATCACCGGCGAATCGCCCGCGATTTCATTTCATGCGGTGATGAAAAACGTGAGCGGTTATCCGCAGACATGGTCTGAACAATCCGTCTCACAATACAATGCGGCGTCGCCCAACGATCCGACGCAATTCAATCCAGATTTTTGGGGGGTCACGCCTGCGAATCCCCAGAGCTCGTACTTGAACGGCTACCACGTGCGCACGGGCAGTCCCACGAATTCCGGCTATTCAGTTAAGGATGGATTATTCCGCGTACACTGGAACAACATGGGTGGGGAAGTGTGGACCGATTCGCCCGGTGGCTGGGTTGCCGTTGTCGACGGGACGACGGACTACACGATGCTGGAACGACGGAAATATGAACCGGCAGCCGAATATCCCGACAAGTCTACGATCATCTT
This sequence comes from Candidatus Acidiferrales bacterium, assembly GCA_050746865.1. Lineage (GTDB taxonomy): Bacteria > Acidobacteriota > Terriglobia > Acidiferrales > UBA7541 > Palsa-295. The sequence continues at coordinate 15,277 of JBOGMU010000138.1, read as the reverse complement.
TTTTACTACGGGCGCGCGAAACCGGCCCGGACCGCCGCCCGCGCAAACGGCGCAGCCTGCGGAGCCACCTCGGCCACCGACGTTTTACATGGAGGCTGAGGTAAATAGTCCGATGATCGAGCTTGCTCCTGGAGAAAGCTATGCGATGGATAGCCAGTGGTATCCGACGCGTATGGACAGCAGTTTCCAAGGCGCGACATATAGCGGCGTGGTCGGAACACCTTTGGCTGCGGCGGGAACTCCGAATGGCTTGGTGCTCACCGGCAATTTTGGTGTGCTTTACCCAGGACAACTGATCGCCCACTTTTACAATCGCGGCGGTGAGGCAATTGGAACAGCGCCCGCCGGGGACGCGAATCCGTTGCAGCCGCTTAAGTTGCAGGTCACCTTGCAGGCTCCGCCTGAGACTGCTCGCGTCTCGCTCCACGTAGTGGACGCGCAAGGGCTCGATCACGGACCGCTAGGCGAGGCATTCGTGAATCCTCCGCCTCCGGCACCGGAAGGGCGCGGCGGCGGAGGGCAATAAGGTTTATTGCTTGGCCTTAAGATACGGAACGAAGCCGCGGACTTTCGTGTGCAGTTTATAGACCGTGTCGCCGGACGCGAGGTAGAGCGTCTTGTAGTCTGGATCACCCCAGCAGAGGTTTGCGGGGCCGCGCGGCATCATGATCGTGCCGAGATGGTTTCCGGCGGCATCCCACATCCAAACTCCCCCCGGGCCTGTAACGAATAGGTCTCCTCGCGAATCGACTTTCATTCCGTCTGGAACGCCGCCGCGCTGTCCTTCCGGCGGCTGCTCGCTGCCAAAGATTCGGCCGTTCGAGATGGTTCCATCGTGAAATTCATAAACGCGGATATTGCGCTGTTTGGTGTCGTCCACGTAGAGCCGCTTGCCGTCGGGAGAAAAGGCGAGTCCATTCGGCTCGTCGAGGTCTTTCGTCAAGAGCGTGACTTTACCATCGCGCCCCAGGCGATACACGCCTTGAAAGGGCGTTTCTTGCTGCTGTCCTTTGGGAAGATCCAGCGTGGGATCGGTGAAGTAATAGGCGCCGTCGGGTCCCATCACGATGTCGTTCGGGCTGTTGTAACGCTGACCTTCGTAGTGGTCGGTAAGCGTAGTGAGCGTGCCGTCTGGGGCGACGCGGACGATGGCGCGCAATACGCTGGCGGTGGTGATCAAGCGAAGCTGTTCGTCGAACGTGCTGCCATCGGGGTCGCCCGTGCTGGCTACTATCGTTTTGGATCCGTCAGAATTCACGCGATAGATGTGATTTTGCGTTTCGTCGCTCACGTAAAGAAAACCGCCTTCGCGCGAATCCCACACTGGGCCTTCAGTGAATCCGAAGCCTGTGGCGAACGTTGCGAGCTTGGCTTTTTTGTCGATTCGCTTCCAGAAGCCGGATGAAATCGCCTGTAGCGAAAATTGCCGTGGTTGAGAGCCACGGCCCCGGCCGGTGGCAGCCCCAGGATTTGGCGATTGGGATGGCGACGGCTGCTGGGCTAATGTAATTGTTCCAACGAGGCAGGCACAGATTAAGAAGGCGAATCGTTTCACGAGTGCGCTCCGATGCTCTCCGCCACCGATCTGCTAGACGATACTGCTTCGCGGATCGCCTAGCGCGTTAGCGGCTGGATAAAATTGCTCTTACTGTCTCCGCCCGCGGCCGCGACCGGTTGCGGGATGCGTCTGGCTCGCTACGTAGGCGACCAAATCCTGTAAATCCGAGGACGTAAGGCGCGTTCCATAATCCGCAGGCATGAAGGGCGTGGTCGCCCGTTCGATTTTTGCAGCGCTCGCTTTATCGATGGATAAGAGGGCGCCGCTTTTTTCGATCAGTTGAAGCGAGAAATTGTCCTCGTTGCGCACCAGACCGGCATATTTGCGACCATTCTTCAGAGTGACTGTGGTCAGAACGTCCGTGGGCGAATCCGGCGGCGTAACGATCGCCGTGCGAATGTCATCGGCAGATAACGGCACGCCGCTCAAGTCAGCGCCAAGAAAACCCCCTTCGCCCTTGATCATGTGGCACTGCGAACAGCCTGCAGAACCGAAGAATAAGGTTTTGCCATTTGCAACGTTACCCTGAACCACGGTCGCGGTCGCGCCTCGATGCTGCAAATCGCGCAGGAAGCTCACCACGGCCGCGATATCCGAATCTGAAAGCATGCTCGCAAACCCCGGCATGCCGCCGGTATGCCCGTCGTGAATTACCGCGGTGAGCTGCGCGTCGGATTGGGCCTGAACGTCCGGAGTGGTGATGTTCGGTGCTTCGCCGCCGTGTGCGTCGAGGCCGTGGCAGGCGGCGCAGTGAGACTCATAAACTGCGCGGCCCGGGTCAGGTTGATTGTTATTTTGATTCTGGGCGGCTATGAGAGCCGAGCCGCCCAGAATCAGCAAAGCAATTGCGATGGGTTTGCGCATTACGTCAGAAAATGAACTTTACTCCCAATTGAGCGATTCGCGCAGGATGAGCGCCCGTCACTCGCATAAAGCTGCCCGACCCGAAGTTGCCGGACGGGTTATTGAATTGGGTGTGGTTAAAGACGTTAAATGCGTCTATGCGGAACTGCACTTGACGCTCGCCCGTGATGGCGACACTCTTTTCCAAGCTGATGTCGGTATTGTTCCATCCGGGACCGATGATGAAGTCCCGCATGGCATTACCGATCTGACCGAGAGGTTCCGGACAATATACGCCCGTTTGCCCGCACGTGTTGGCCTTAGGATTCGCGATCCAGTAATTTTTGGTGGTGTTACGCGGATTGAGATGGCTCACGTCGCCACCCTGGTAATTTGGCACGTCTACGCCAAACGTCCCGAGGTAAGAGTTGTCGTTCGGGAAGCTAACGCCGATTGGGGTGCCTGTCGCAAGGCGAGTTGTCCCGGCAATCACCCAATCATGCGTGAGGCGGGAGAACCGGCTGGTGAGTTTATCGAACGGCAAGTTGTAGCTATAGCTCACCACAAAGTTCTGCGGCAGATCGAAGCTCGAGAGCGACCAATAGTGTCTGTAATCCGGCGCTCCGAACGTTGTCACGGCGACGGGTGATGGCGTAAACAACGTGTCAGGCAAGGGGTTAGGCAGCGCAGGCAATGGATTAGGCAAAGGATCTAGAGCGCCTCCCAAAGCTGACCCAGTGTCCATCGATTTTGACCACGTGTATGCCGCCAGGAACGAATATCTCCTACCCGTGTGACGCACAGTTGCCTGCAATGAGCTGTAGTTGGAGTCGCCGACCGTCGCATAGTGCTGGTCGCCACCTCCGAAATGGATGCCCATAGGCTGGCGGGTCCCAAAAATGCAGGGAAATCCAGCAGGCGAATTCGATTTGCAGACAGTCCCGCTGGAATTCGGCAGTGTAAACACGTCGTTTTCGCTGTCGGCACCGCACGTTTCCGTACCAGGCTGCACGTTCGCCGCGACACTGAGATACGAGCAAATTGAGGGGATTCCCGGATTTGCCTCTACTGCGGACGCGAGACGATGGCCTTGCGTTCCTACGTACGCGATGGTAGCGGTCGTGTTCGGGCCGATCTGTCGCTCAATCGTGAAGTTGTACTCTTATGTGTAAGGAAGGCGATTGTTGATATCGACGCCGGGGGAGCTCGAAATAGGTTCGAAGAACGACCAGTCGATATTCTTGTCTCCAACCGCAGGGATCGTAAACGGAAAGTGCTGACCGTAAACTTGCCCTTTCGTTGAGACCCATGGCGTCGCAAACTGCACGGCCGGGACCTGCCAATATAGGCCAAACGGTGCGTCGGCAACCTCGGTAAAGAGTGTGCCGTCGTCCACGACCGTGTAGAAGACGCCCCATGCGCCTCGTATAGCCGTGTGACCGGAGGAGCCAAACAGTTTACCCAGGAAGCCATCCGTAAAATTGGGCGAGTACGCGAAAGCGACACGCGGAGCGAAATTGTTGTAACGCGTCGGTGCGAGCGTTCGTGGAACTCCCGGGTCACCCGGGAATACCCAGCCAGTCGGTGAACCAGGATAGACCTGCGAGTTCAAGCCGGGCACGATGGCCTGGATCTTGTTCTGCGTGTCATACCAGAAGGTACTTACGTCCTGGCGAAGGCCATAGTTCAGCGTCAAGCTCGGCTTGATGCGCCACGTGTCTTGGACGAACGCGCCGTAATACCACGCGCGGGAATCCAGCACCTGGTTGCTTGCCTGAGTAAAGCTGTCGACGGCGCCAATCAGATAATCGGCCAAGCTATCGCCCGTTTCGGTGCCGTCGAAACTGAAATTGCCGTTGGGCTGTTCTACGCGGCGTTCGATGATCTGGACGTAATTGCCCTCCCCACCAAACTTGATCTGGTGATTTCCTTTGATCATCGAATATGCGTCACTGAGCTGGAACGTGTTATCGATCTGACCGACTTGGGAGCCCACCTCGCCACCGGAAAACTCGTTCGTGCTGAACTGCGGCACGCCGGCATACGTCGGATTGGAGGCGACGAGGCCGTTGCCGCCCGCCACGAAACCCAACGACGCGTAGCTGGGGCCAATTCCTCCGATCGCCTTGTTGCGAGTACCGCTCGTGCGGGTAAAATTCAACTTGAAATCATTCAGTTGGTTGCCGCCGAAAGTTTTCACATCTCCAAAGTTATATTGCTGGGCACGAGCCGGTGTCTGTGCAGCAAAACCGGGGAGATTTCCGCCAGCATAGGGATTGAGTGTGCTGGAATTGTCCAGGAAATAGTAAAACGAGAGCTGACCGATTCCCGTTGTCGCATCGATTCGAGCGCTGCCCTTGTTATCCTTCAGCGTGCTTTTGGCCGAAGTGGTTTGGAAAATGGGCAGGCCGCCTTGTACGCCGTTCGCCGCCGGCACGTACTTGAGCAAGCCAGCTGCCGGTGGCGCCCAGGCTGATTTCGGGATTATCCCGTTTGGAAAAACGCACGCAGCCGACGATGTGCATCCGAGAGAATAGTACGGTTCGCCTTGTGTTACCGCGTACCCCAATCGACTCTGCAAAATGCTGGCCCAGTTGGGGTTCGATACCGAGCCATTGAAATCGTCATAGGCAGAATTCGGCCCGAGCCGGTCAGACAAATCGCCTGCAAGTTCGTTTGATGTGTTAGGCACGGTGCCATCGGAGGGAACGTCGACGGTATCGACGGAGCCAGTTGTTTCTCTGGTGCCTTGGTAATCACCGAAGAAGAACAATCGGTTATGCTTGATCGGTCCTCCAATCGTGCCGCCAAACTGATTTTGGCTATAGGCGCCTTTCGTGTTTGAGAAAGGTTGAATAGCGTCCATGTTCTGGTTCCGCCAGAATTCGAAGGCGTCGCCATGGAAGCTATTCGAGCCCGATTTGGTGATCACGCTCACGGCACCGCCGCTGTAATGCCCGTATTCGGCGTTGGCGGAGTTCGTGATGATGCGGAATTCGGCGATGGAGTCGGCATTCGGAATGATGGAGGTACCGTTCGCTTGCCCCTCTTCCACGTTGCCGCCGTTCACGGTGAATCCGTTCGCATCAGCGCGCGAACCGGATACGGATACGTTGCCTGCCGACAAATTGCCAGAAACGCGGCCGGAGGCATTGGTCGATGGGTTGACGCCCGCTTGCAAGCCCATCAAATCGATGTAGCTGCGGCTGACTAATGGCTGATCGACGATGCTTTTGCCGCCGATCACGTCGCCGAGCGTTGCGGTGCTTGTCTCGACGTGCGCGGCATTGGCGGAGACTTCGACGGTTTGCGAAACGGTGCCAACTTCCATCGCGACATCGACGGTGATGTGGTCGTTTACGTTAAGTGCGATGCCGGTCTGTTTATAATTTTGAAAGCCGGTTTGTTTTGCTTCAACGTCGTAGGTTCCAACGGGCAGCGTCAGAAACGAATAGGCGCCCGAGCTATTCGTTTGAACCGTGTTGACGACGTTCGTGGCTTCGTTTGTGGCGGTCACCGTTACGCCGGGAATTACCGCGCCGGTCTTATCCGCGACTGTTCCGGATATGGTTCCACCTGTATTTTGCGCCCGCGCGCCCAATGCCAGCAGCGCAAAACAGAAGAGCAGGCAAGCTATACGCTGAATCGCACGCATACTATTCATGAAGAAATTTCCTCCTCTTTGACATGCGTTGTAGCTGGACCACCCACCCGTGGAGGCCCAAAACACGCTTTCACTCTGCAAAACGCGTTTCCGCGCTTTCTTGATCGAGTGTGCCGGAGCGAGAAGCTCGCAAATTCTATTTTCATTCAGTGAAATTTTCGGTCGCGGATAGTGAAAATACGGGCACGCCCTGAACGAAAGCCAGATAATCTCAGTTCGGCTCGGCTGTCAAGGGTTTTTTGCTCGCAGGGAATACCTCACGGAATGAAATGGAGTGTAAGACGACGCTTCCGTCTCGCTCAGTAAAATAACGCCGGGTTCGTCATGCGATTATCGGCCAATTCCAGTGGCGCCTCCTTGCCGGAGAGCAATCTAAACAGCGATACCGAGGTCCGCGGCGACTTTGCGAATGTACTCCGCGCCCTGACGATACTCCTCCGCACTTGAGAGATGCTCCAGCATGAGCGGTGCCCCCACTTTGACGACCTCAGCAACGTACGCGCGATAGTCCACACCCGGGATTTTCGCGGTCTTAATGCCGCCGTTTCCTGGAAACGTTTCCTGAAAATTGAGATTTACCTGTGGAACCCAAATTAGATCCTTCGCATGGCATGAGCGCACCCATTTGCCGAGCTTAGCGAAGGTCTCCTTGATTAGCGCGGTATTGTTGTAATAGCGCGTCGGCGAGTCGATGATGTTGCAGATATCGATGTGAACGCCGAAACCCTGCGGCCTGTCAACGGCTTGAATGAGTTTCAGATATGGATCGGCCCCATCGGGGAAATTGCAGCCTTTCATTTCGACGGCAAAAACGGAGCGCTTAGGTTTCACTGCGTCGATAATCTTGCGGCAGTTTTCGACGGTTCCGTCGATAAATTCCTGCGACTGGTTTTTAGGATGAGGACCGGAGAGTGTGGCGGCGTCGAACGATCCGGTAATGTCCACGCAGCAGCGGGCGCCAACTTCATCCGCGACTGCCATTTGGCCGATTACATAATCGAGATTTGCTTTGCGAGCCGCGAGATCTGGCGTCATCAAATTCCGCCATGCGCCGACTTCGGCAATCACAATGTTCTGCTTTGCAAACGCCTCGCGGATGGCTTTGAGCCGCACAGCGTCGCCGGGGGTTGCTGGCGGGCAGTAAGCAGCTGTGTATCCGAGACGCTTGCACTCCTGCGCGAGCAGATCGGGATCGTCCTTATAGGTGTTGCCGACTTGTCCCGGTCCAGGGAATGGTTGCTTCGGGAGATCTGCATAACCGCCCAGCAACAGGCGCTTGTTCGTTTGCGCGGTGACCGTTTTTGTGACTATAACGGTTGCTGCGGCACCTATGAGTAGGTCGCGCCGGCTCAATGTTGCCGATTCATTTTTATTTCTGCGCATGGAACTCCGTGCGACCGCGCAAGGCGGTTCGTTTCATCGCCGACAATAACACTCTCAGTTCTATTGAGACTGGGAAAATAATCCGTTTGCGCCGGCAGCGGCAAGACTGTAACTGTAGTGGCACCGTAAAGTACCGATGCCATAACGCTCGCGCTAGTAGGGGATTTCGGGTCTGCGGTCGTCTGCAAAATTCGCCCAGCGATCGTTGGGAATCGTGGGCGTCCAATCGGGACGCAGCGGGTCGCGGTCGTAAGGATAGGATCCGAGACGGCGATACGTTTCGCTGTACTCCGCTAACTTTTCGCGATCGAGACGGACGCCGAGGCCTGGAGCGGTTGGCACGCAAATGCATCCGTCTTCATATTTAAACTTGCCGCCTTCGATCACGTCATCGAGAAGCTCATGATAATGGGCGTCCGCCGCGAAAGGCAGATTTGGAAGCACCGACGCCATGTGGAGCATCGACGCGAGCTGAATTCCCAGTTCCCCAGATGAGTGAACGGAAACGCCGAGCTGGAATGCGTCGCAGATTCCCGCCGCTTTGACGCAAGCTCGGATGCCGCCCCAGAAAGTGGTATCGAGAAGGATCACGTCAACAGAGAGGTCGCGAATGTTTGAGGCGAGCTGCTCGAAATTCACGACTACCGTATTTGTTGCTAAAGCCATCTTGGTTCGTTCGCGCGTTTGGCGCATTCCCTGCAGGCCAAAAACAGGATCTTCGAGATAATCGTTGTTCAAGCCATCGATGGCGCGGGCAAATTGAATACCTTGCTCGGTCGACCATGTGCAATTTGGATCGAAGCGCAAGCGATCCTCGGGGAAGCTACGTGCGAGCGCTCGATAACATTCCAATTCATATTCAGGCGTAAAGACGCCGCCCTTCAGCTTGTGCGTTTTAAAGCCATGTTTGCACTTTAGCTTCCGCGCGTGTGAAACGAGATCGTTGATGGTGCGGACCTCACCTTTGCCGGTCGCAGGATTCGGATAGCGGAAAAATAAGTAGGATGCGAACGGAATGCGGCTCCTCAGCCGACCTCCGAGAATTTCTGAAACGGGAACTTGCCATGCTTGGCCGAGCAGATCAAGGCACGCGAATTCGAGTGCGGCGAGCACCTGAATGTGATTGTTGTAAAGCGAGGCCGTAGGATTGCTTATTCGAAATCTTAGTTCTTCCAGTCTGCACGGATCCCATCCGATGAGGTCGGCTTTGAGCCCTCGAAACGTGTCTTCGCAGGATTGGCCGCCGCCTCCCATTTCGCCCAGGCCAATCAAGCCGTTGTCGGTTTCCAATTCGACTATGGTTCGCACGAAGCGGCCCCAGTGGCATCCGTTGGCGTGGCGCAACGGCGCTTCCAAAGGAACGCTGACTGTTGTCGCTCTGAGGTCCGTGATTTTCATCGGAGCAAGCACGCTTTCAGTTCACGTCGGCGCTTCGCGCTCCCTCGTAATGCATGATGTGGTAGTACGCTTCCCAGTTCGCCCAATTGATTGGTGGAGGCATCGGCGACAGTGGGTCGGCAAGATACGCCTTGAAATTTTCAAGCAGTTCGCGCGTTCTGGGAATGCCGGTGAGCCAATCGCCGCGATACCAATTTTTCCATTTCCCGTATTCAGAGGCTTTCTCGTTCTTGAAAATCTCATCGAAGGCTGCGAGCGCTTGATCGGATTTCGCGAGAGAGTCTTCCATCTTGCTGGCCTGCGCATCCTGAACGGCTTGTGCGACTAGAGAAAGGATGCGATTGCTTTCGCGGCCAATGGCGATCATCGTGAGGACGTCAGCCTGATAGAAGTCGCGGCGATCGGGAGAGACGAGTTGTTCGGCCGCGACAGCCTTTTGCCACAGCGCATCCCACTTCGGTTGAGCCGCGTTGCAGCGCTGGATTTCGCCTCTTAATGAATCGGCCAAATTCGGCATTCCCGGAATTTGAGAGCCATCGGCAACTACCCGCCCAGTCTCCCACGTGGGCGCTTGTCCGGGCAGGGAATAGAGCGGAAATTGCACCATGTAGTCCAGCAAGAAGCGGCGAGCCTCGGTCTGATAGTAGTTATCGCCGTACTCGAGCGTTGGTTCGCCACCGGGCCGATGAGCTGGTGCGTCAAAATATTCTTTATAAATTTCGGCGACCTGCGATGAGGCTTTTGATCCGAATTCGTCTGATGACCACTGGCGATAATACGAGTCGCTCTGCCCAGCGTCGGATGACATTCCTTTCCAAACGATGTCCATTATGGCTTTCGCCGTCATAGAAACGGGCCGAATATCGCTGGTATTGAGCAGGAGGTAGTTGGTGGCACCGGCTTTGATGTAGCGGCCGAGTTCGGAGTCGATGCGCTCGACAGGAACCATTTCGGTGAGCTGATTGGCCATGCCATTCATCATCGCGTCATGGTAATAAGCTCCCTGGCCGGCCGTAACGAGTCCTTTATCCTGCAAATAGCCGTAACCGGTGTCGGCCCAGACCGTCCCGACTTCCGGCGGAATTTTCAGATAGCCTTCTTGTACCAGGCGCGCTCCTTCTTGCCAAAGGCTGGTGACGAATTTCGCGTCGGGATGTTGGGCGCGGACGATTTGGATTTGGTCTGCGATGGCTTTCGTGATCAATTCGCCGAGAGCTTTGTCATTGCCGCGCACGCTTGGGTCAAATGCTGCATAACTTGCGTCGGACAATCCGCGCAGGCCGACGGTCCATAGGACTTCCTGGTCGTGCGGGTACGCGGCCACGGCATCTTTCCATGCGCGCTCGAGAATTTCGGGATGTTCCGTGTAGGAGTACGGAACATCTTTCGGCCAGCGAGCCACATTCAGGCCCAGCGGAATGGCGTGGTGCTGAGTCAGAATGAGTCCGCGTTCGCCGGCTAGTTTGACCTGCGGATCGTCCGGGAAAATCCACGTGCCCGGCGCCACCATATTTCCTTTGAGACGAAGGATCGTTTCGAAAATCTTGCTCCAGACGTCGAGAGAAATGCCCGTATGGTCTTTCTTCTCGCCCGGCGCCCAGCCGGTCAAAAGGTCTTCGTCATTGATGAAGAAGCCGCGGTATTTGAACACCGGAGCAGGGAATTGTTCGTTTAAGTTGTCTGCCAACGGGACTTCAGCGCGGTGTGCAGGTTCGTGATCGGTCCAGTAATAGAGCGGGTCAACTCCCAGGTGTTCTTCGGAGAATTGATAAATTGCGTAGATCGTGCCACGCATGTCCGCCCCCGCGAGCACGATCGCTGTGGCATGCGAAGCGTTATTCGATGGGCGAGCGACAGAAATTGAGAAAGATTCCGGAGTCGTTAGTGCCTTGGGCCGGACATTATCTGGAAGTTTGGAATATTCGCCGATGAGGATCGTTGTCGCGCCCGCATCCTGTGGCCGAGTCACAATTTGTGGCGTTTTGCCAAAGATCTTTCCTAAGTCACTTTGTAAATCCTTTGCTGCTTCGTGGATTGGGCCGGGCTCGTCTGGACTGACGAGAATCGTCGCAGTTGAATCGAGCGTCACTGAACCACTAGGACGAGCGTTCAAAGTTTGGGAGTTTCTGTTTGGACTGGCACCTGCCGAACGCAGGATTGCGAAAAACAACGTGCCGAGCAGGGCAAAAGCGGCTAACCCGAAGAGGAGAGAATTGAGCTTCATCTTCTCAATCATGATCTCTGTTCTCTCCTCTTCGAACTTGTGTTTACTGCTCTGGTGTCGATTAACCGCCCTAAAAGGACAATTTCAAAGCGAGCTGAATAATGCGGTAGTCGGACAGTCCTCCTAAAGTTCCGCGGATCTGCCCAAAATTGCCGCTGCTAAAAGTGGCGGTCGGATCAGCGAATTGCGGATGATTGAAAATGTTGAAAAACTCGCCGCGGAGTTGCATTGCGATATTCTCGTGCGACTTCAGCGGATAAAAGTTCTTGATGAGTCCCATGTCCATGTTCCAGTGTGATGGGCCGCGGAATGCGTCTTTGCCGACGTTCCCAAACGTGCCGAGCGCCGGGTTGGCGAAGACGGACTTATTGAGCCAGGGCACGCAGGTTTGGGAGCCCGTGCATGGAGTTCGCGTGCTTTGAGCAGGTACATTGCCGTATTGGTTTTGAGGGCCGACGAAGTCCACGCGGTCATTGCCAAGATTGGTTCCGGAGCGGTTCGTTCCAGCGAGCAGATTGAGCGGGTCACCCGTAGATGCCGTGAAGATCCCACTCCATTGCCAGCCGCCGATCGTCCAACGCGCCAGGGAATTCAGGTCGTTGAATTTCGGCAAGTCCCAAGCGAAGGACGTTACGAATATATGCGTATGGTCAAAATCGGAAGGCCCCGTATCGAACTGGCGTTGGAGAGGATTTCCATAGTTCATTCCAGAGCCTTTACTCGAACCCAGATCGGTGGTGCCGCCGTTGTTGGCCAGGCCAATGTCCATGGCCTTTGAATATGTGTAGTTCACAAGCAACGTTATGTTCTTGAGCACGCCTTGAGCGCCAGCTTGCGGCCGCTTTTCAAGGCTTACTTGCAACGCGTTGTAGTTGGACGCTCCTTCGTTCAAGTCTTCCAAAATATCGCTGAATGGCTGATACGGGCGGCTCGCCTGCGTTCCGATTCCGATGCCCTCCGGGTTCAGGTCGATGTCTTCGCGCATGTGAACATTGCGAAGACCTACGTAGGAAAGGTGAAGGGCCATATCTGAACGTAGCTGATGTTCGATTGTGAAATTCCAGTCATATGTCGTCGGTGTGACCCACTGCTGGCCCGGAATTAGACCGAATACCGCCACGGGCGGCGTGTATGCCACGTTCTTGGGAACCTTGCTCAAAATGAAGCGTTGCGGGAATCCGGCAGCAAAACCCGGCACGGACTGAAGAGGGTTGTCGAGCGGGATCAGGTTGTTCGGGCTGTTTGGCTCGACGAGGTCGACCCTGAGGCTGAAGGGTTGGCTGATCGAAGCGTCATTGAGGAATAAACCAGGTAAACGAGTTGAATAGAACACTCCGCCGCCTCCACGGACTACGGTTTTGCCAGTTCCGAAGACGTCGTATGCGAAACCCACGCGGGGAGCGAAGTTGTTGTAGTCTCCTTTTTCGCCCGTTGGCGGGAATCCGATCCCGTTATAGGAATCGCCAACGAAGAACAGGCCCGCAGGCGAAGACGGAATAACTGTGGAGTGCACTCCAGCGGCATATGCATCCGGCCGGAACTGTTCGGTGCGTCCGTATATCTCCTTCATTACGCCCTGGGGTTCCCAGCGAAGGCCGAGTGTCAACGTCAGACGAGGATGCACATTCCAATTGTCTTCTCCGAAGACACCAATGACGTTTTCGCGCGAATCCGAGAAGTCTCCCGAAGTCTGCGTGAACGAGCGCAAGTGTCCCATTACAAAATTGGCCATCGCAAGCCCTGACGTGTCGTCGGTAAAATTCCAGCTTCCATTCTCGAGGTCGGTATTGCGAATATTCGACTGATCGTGTTCGAAATCACCGCCGAACGAAAATGTGTGCTTTCCGTGAGACCAGACGAGTTGATTGCGGACGCCATATGTATTGCGAATAAACTTGCCGTCCGTGAAAGCACCGCCGCCCGGATTGAAATCATTGGCTACGTTGAAGGTTCGTATCCCTCCTTGTGATTGCGGAAGCTGGAAGATGTTTGACCCCAAAGTATTCATCTGAGGAACGTTTCCGCCCTGTGTCCGAACTGAGGCAGCGCGCTCGAAGCTGACTACGGTGTTATCCACAATCGTGGGGCTCGCGATCCACGTGTATCCGATGCCGTAGTTCTGCGTCTGAACTGTCGAACCGGTGCCGTCGGTCAACAGGTTTTTCCCGTCATAAGGTGGTGCATGAACGTAGCGGTCAAGATAGAAGCGCCCAAACAGCTTGTCTTTTCCTCGGACGATCTGGTCAAAACGAGTAACATATTCGTTGAAATTCTCAACATCTGGCGTGGGAAATGTGACCCTGCCGTCGATCCCTGCTTGCGATATAGGAAGGTACTTCGCGAACGCCACCGCAACGGGGTCCACCGGTATTCCGGTATCTCCGACAAATGGCGTGCCGGCCGTGGGATCAAAGATCTGAATAGGTGCGCCCTTCGGATTGCCCGGATTGTTTGTTAAATAGTTGGAAAAATCGCCTGTGAGGTTTGCCGGCGTGGGGATGGTAGCATTGCCCGCATTATTGGCGGTGCGAAGGCGGGTTGCCTGGTAGCCGAAGAAAATGAAGCTATGGCCTTTTTTGATCGGGCCGCCGATTGTTCCTCCAAATTGGTTGCGCTTCAGCGGGTCCTTGGTGGGCGCGAAATAGTTTCTTGCATTAAAGGCGCGGTTGCGCACGAATTCGAACGCGTCGCCGTGCCAACTGTTCGTGCCGGACTTCGTCACAACGTTTACGACGGCTCCGACGTTCGCACCGTACTGCGCGTCAAAACTGTTAGTTTGGACGCTGAATTCCTGAAGCGCGTCAGGGAACGGAAACGGGTTGTTTGTGTTGCTCATCAAGTCTTCGTTGCTCGCGCCATCCAGGTTGTAACTGATCTGATCCGAGCGTGCGCCGTTCACGGAGATAGATTCTGCGCCGGGCACCTGTTTAGTATTGCCCTGCTGCACGCCATGGCCGTTCGCGGAAGTCGTGCCAGGTACTAGCAGCGTGAGGTCGGCGGCATTGCGCCCGTTTAACGGCAGGTTGATAACGCGCGACTGCTCGAGCACTTGACTCAAAACCGGCGTAACCCTGTCGACCATCACCGACGAAGCTTCCACCGTTACTTGCTGTGATGTCGCGCCCAGTTCCATCTTTACTTCGATCGCGCGCTGCTGGTCGGCCAGCAGGGCGAACTGCTGCGCGGTCGTCTTGAATCCCGACGCCTCTACCGTGACGTTGTACGTGTCTGGCGGCAGGGCCGGTATGTCGAAGGCGCCATCCGCGTTGGTGATTACTGAACGTTTAATACCAGTGCTTTGCTGTGTGACGGTTACCGTGGCGTTGGGCACTACCGCGCCAGTTGGATCGCTCACGGTGCCGGTAATTGCGCCGTTGCCGCCGCCTTGGCCGTAACTGCAAATGCATAAGACCAGCGTCAGCGCCGCGATTAGACAAACTTTGGTTCTCACCCCAGGTAGGAACATAGACCCTCCTTTGCACCGGCATATACTATCGATTGGAGGTTTGTGTCAATACAAAATATTTTAGATATATTGAGGCGAAGGGAACTACCCGGCGGCTACGGCATCTGGCGTTGCGGGAGCGACGCCGGCGAGGCCTACCAAAATCGTTTGGGCTTGCTGGATGTCATGTATGACGGCGTTTCTCGCTGCGGTTCGATCGCGCCTGCGGATGGCATCGACAATTGGCTGATGCAATGTCTGAAGGCTCATTTCCATTCGTTGGGCGCCTATCGAGCGGGCGACGCTGTAATCGAGGCGGCGTGTGCGTTCGAGGACGCCTCTTTCCAGCCGCAAGAGTTCGCCGTTGTGAGCCATGGTGGCTAAATGCAAGTGAAAATTGGTGTTTACTTCGGCTCGGCCGTTGTCGCCTTGCATGGTGCCAAGCGAAAAAACCTCGGTTGCCAGGCGCTCCAGTTCATCGATCTCGCGAGCGTTTGCCCTGACGGCCGCGAGTTCGGCCAACGATCCCTCGATAAGGACGCGGATTTCGAACAGGTCCCGCACCTCCTGCAAGCTCATGCGCGGAACGAGGTAGCCTCTGTGAGCCACGACCTCCAGCAAATGCTCGTGATGCAAGCGGTTGCAGGCTTCCCGGAAGGGCGTGCGTCCGATGGCGTACCTCTTCATGATGTCTCGTTCGGAAAGGAAGACGCCTTCCTCGATTTCGCCGCGCACAATGCCTTCCTTGATACAGATGTAAGC
>JBOGMU010000137.1:0-2782 GCA_050746865.1 Candidatus Acidiferrales bacterium | reverse complement strand
GCATTGTCCTGCTGATCGCCTGCGCGAATGTGGCGAGTCTATTGCTTTCGCGTTCAGCCGCCAGAGAGCGCGAAGTTTCGGTCCGGCTCGCCGTCGGCGCAAGCAGAGGCAGATTGATCCGCCAGATGTTGACCGAGAGTGTGTTATTGGCCGGCATTGGTGGGATAGTCGGAATTTTAGCGGCCCAGTGGATGGCAAAACTGCTCGTTCTTTTCGTCACTGGGACGTTCGGCAGTCTCGGAAGCCACCTCGATGGCACAGTTTTGGCGTTTTCGATTTGCGTCACGCTGCTCACTGGAATTCTGTTCGGACTGGCGCCTGCCCTCCGCGCCGGGCGAACAAATTTGGCAAATCAGATTAAAGGCGCGTCAAACGCGCATTTGCGCGTCGCTCTTCCCAATTTAGTTGTCGTTTTTCAGATTGCGGGCTCGCTGATTCTTCTCATCGGCGCTGGACTTTTCGTTCGCACGCTCCAGAATTTGGCAAATCAGGACCTCGGTTTCGATCAGGACCACCTGATGCTCGTTTCGATCAATGTCCAGACCGCCGGTTATAAACCGGAGCAGACTCCGCAGCTTTATCAACAGCTCATTGAACGCTTCGAGGCGATTCCGGGTGTTCAATATGCCACGCTGGATTCAGACGGCCCATTTTCCGGCAGCATCTCCACCAGCAATTTTGCCATTGAAGGCCGGCGCGGACGGCAGAGCGATTTGCTCAAAAAAGAACTCGTGGGCCCGCATTATTTCGAATCCGAGGGGATTCCGATTCTACTCGGGCGGGATATCGAGCCGGGCGACCGCGCGGGCATACCGCTCGTTGCCGTCATCAATGAGGCGATGGCTCGCAAATTCTTTGCCGGAGTAAATCCCGTCGGGAAGAGATTTTCGCTCGGATGGCCGTTTAATCCCAAAGAAGCGATGACTATCGTGGGAGTTGCTGCCGACGCTCGTTACTATTCGCTCCGCGACGCCGTTCCGCCAATGGAGTTCGGCGCCGCTTTCCAGGTGCCAGACCCAAAAACGGACAATTGGGCCTTCGCTCGCGACATCGCGATTCGCACCATCGGCGATCCCACTTCAGTCACGGCCTCCATCCGCCCCGCCGTGAAATCCATCGACGCGGGCATACCCGTCACAAGCATCCGACTCTTCAAGCAAGTCGTGAATAACACGCTCCGTCAGAATCGAGCCATAGCCGAATTGTCGAGCGGCTTCGGAGTTCTCACGCTGCTGCTCGCTTGCATCGGCCTCTACGGCACTCTCGCCTACCGCATCTCTCGGCGGACGAAAGAAATCGGCATCCGCATGGCACTCGGCGCGCAGCAATCCAGTGTAATGTGGCTCGTAACGCGCGAAGGTCTCTACCTAATCGTGCCGGGCATCGTGGTTGGCGTTTTGGCAGCCTTAGCTTCTACGAAGATCCTAGCAAGCCAGTTATTCGGAGTCAGCGCTAATGATCCCGTTACATTCGCGGTGACCTCAAGCCTATTTCTCGCCGTCGCACTCGTCGCCTGCTGGATTCCCGCCCGCCGCGCCATGCGCGTCGATCCAGTCGGCGCTATGCGCTGCGAATAAGATGGTCGCCCTCCGCCACGAATGAAGCCTGATGATGAAAAAACTCCCCGCCATTCGTGGCAAGCCACTCCCGGCTGCGGACTTTTGAATTTGCCGTTGAATTGATTTCGCCTTCGTGGCGGCCACCGTCCTGCCCTGAGCATGCGAAGAGTGCCTGCGCCTTTCGCGGGCGCTTCTCGCTGGGCGTCTTTGAATTTGCTTTATCTGGTTTGCTTTTTGTAGAAGCCGCCCCGCTCTTTAAGCAGGCAGCTTTTGAATTTGCCCTTGCTGTTGAATCCAATTGTGTGGCACAGCCACTCTTCGCTGCGTGCTTTTGCATTATCGATAGATTTCTCTACGGTGCCCTACGCGGAGAATGAGAACTACGAGCCGATCATCTTCGATTTTGCAGATCAAACGATAGTCGCCCACGCGGTATTTCCAGAACTCGCCGAGCTTTGAGCCGCGCAGAGCCTGCCCGATACTTCGCGGATTATCGAGCTGGGCCACTCGATCATTAAGGAATTTTAAAATTCGTTTTCGCGGCCGCGCGTCCAGCTTGCCGATCTCTCGGTTCGCGGACTCGGCCAGCTCAACGCTCCAAGCCATGACGCTTCGTAGCGGTCTTCAAAGGAATCGTGCGTTCTTCACCGCTGCGGACGCGCTCAAGAACGCTCTCGGCCAGATAAAGGTCTTCCAGATCGTTTAGATGTTCGAGAATAGCTTCGCGCGCGTAAAACGTCTTCGTACGCCCGGTTCGCCGCGCTAGCCGCTCTAATCTTTGTTCGATTGACACCGGAAGCCTTATGGCCAACATATGTCACCTCGCTATACAAGTATAGCACGGAGCGCGACGCAAACTTGCGTCGCGCCTTCTCGTGATCGACCACATCGAAGAACCATCACCAAATTGAGCAATCCACGCACAGTACTCCCTTCGCGCTGCTCGACGTCTTTGAATACGACACGCATAGCACTGCGTTCTGTGACCGAGTCTGCGCCCCTGCTGTGGCATAATATCGAGGTGAAAACTGTGCCCAGTTCGATCAGGGCCAGCCGCCAGCAGGCCCATAGATAGAGCAAATTCTAATCGACAATCTGCCGATTAGAATCAAAGCTAAGCCTTGTATTTGCAGCGTAAGCTGAGTTTCTAATCGACAAAAAAAGGGGGAAGTTTTAACCCCCATGAAGGCGGCAACACGGTGGCCGTAGTTCTCGAAGTCAAA
>JBOGMU010000136.1:0-3283 GCA_050746865.1 Candidatus Acidiferrales bacterium | reverse complement strand
GAAAAGACAGAACGCGTCGCCAGTGTGTTGCGCCCAGCCGGTCTCACGCGCGGATTCGCTCGTCTAGTGCTGATCCTGGGTCACGGATCGACCAGCCTCAACAATCCGCACGAGTCGGCCCACGACTGCGGAGCCTGTGGAGGGCGTCGTGGGGGGCCGAACGCGCGGCTTTTTGCAGCAATGGCCAATCGGTTGGAGGTCCGCGAGCGCCTGCGGAAGGAAGGCATCGACATTCCCGAGGATACATGGTTTGTCGGCGGCTACCACGATACTTGCAGTGATGACGTGGAACTCTTCGATCTCGATGCGGTTCCGGCTACCCATCTGCCGGACTTGGACTCGATTCGCAACTCCTTGGATCAAGCCAGAGCGCAAAACGCGCGGGAACGTGCCCGGCGATTCGAGTCGGCCTACGCAGATGCGAACGCAGGCCGGTCGCTTCGCCACGTGGAGGAGCGCAGCGAACATCTCGCGCAACCACGTCCGGAGTATGGGCATTGCACGAATTCGGTCTGTATCATCGGGCGCCGCAGCTTGACACGCGGACTATTTCTCGATCGTCGGGCCTTTCTTGTTTCCTATGATGCCAGCCAGGATCCCGACGATCACAGCCTCTCGGCGCTGCTGGCAGCAGCTGTGCCGGTCTGCGCGGGGATCAGCCTTGAGTACTACTTTTCGTTCGTTGACAACGACCGGTATGGATGCGGGACGAAGCTTCCGCACAATGTCACCAGCTTAATGGGGGTGATGGACGGTCACGCCAGCGACCTGCGCACTGGGTTGCCGTGGCAGATGGTTGAAATACATGAGCCTGTGCGAATTCTTTTTGTAATCGAGACGACGCCTGACAGGGTCGAGAAGCTGATCAATGCGAGCGCTTCACTGAAGCAACTTGTCGAGAATCGTTGGATTCGACTCGCGACGATCGATCCGGTCTCGGGACGCGTCTATGTGCGGAGGGACAGTGGATTTGAGGAGTTCCATGAGGCTTTGGAGCGCCTGCCGGTAGCGCTCTCGTCGCACGAATGGTACACCGGCAAACTTCAGCACCTTCCGATGGCTTGGATTCAAACGCTTGAAACGACGGCAGGAGACGGAGCGGCGTGAGTCTTTCGCAAGCCATTCTGACATTTGTGGTGGTGGCTCCGGGTATGGTCTTTGCCGTGTTTGCACTGCTGTGGCTGCTTGGTTGGACTCCGGGTGAACGCCTCCTTTCCTGGATTACCGGTTTGACTTTCACCGTTTGCGTGTTTGGAGTTGCGGCACTCGTCTGGACCGTCGCGCCCGGGTCAACCGTTACGGTCGCGTTCGGCAATTGGTTTGCGGTCGGAGACTACCATTTTCCGCTGGTGCTGATCGGAGATCGACTTTCGTTACCTTTCTTGGCTCTGGCGGTCGTGCTATCGGGACTCATCGCGCAGTTCTCGACGACCTACCTTCATCGCGAGTCGGGATTTTTGCGGTTTTTCCTTTTGCTGCACCTCTTCGCCTTTGGGTCCCTCGTAGCGTTCGCTGCGGGTTCGTTTGACCTGCTCGCCGCTGGCTGGGAACTGGTGGGGATCACTTCAGTCTTGTTGATCGGTTTTTTTCAGCTTAGGCCAGCGCCTGTGGAAAACGGCCTTCGTGTTTTCGGCATATATCGTGCCTGTGACATTGGATTGTTCGTAGCCGTGTTCGCGCTGCATCACTGGGCCGGAACGGCGTCGTTTGATCGCGGTTTCCCGAGTCTGACGGGCGCACAGGCCCTGATCGTGTGTCTTCTCCTTCTGCTAGCGGCGGCCGGGAAGGCCGCGCAGGTTCCTTTTTCGGGATGGCTGCCGCGAGCTATGGAGGGGCCGACGCCATCGAGTGCAATCTTCTACGGAGCGATCTCCATCCATGCGGGCGGATACCTTCTGCTGCGAGCGCAACCGCTGCTTGCAAGGTCAGTCCTGGCTTCCGCTTTGGTGATACTGATTGGCGTGGCTACGGCAGTCCACGGCACCATCGTTGGACGCGCCAGCGCGGATGCCAAGACTTCGCTTGCCTATGCCACCTTGACGCAAGTGGGCGTGGTGTTTATTGAGATTGGGTTCGGATGGAAATGGCTCGCAGTGGCGCATATTTTAGGAAACGCCACGGTCCGTACGATGCAGTTTCTGCGCACGCCATCGATGCTTCATGACTATCACCAAATGCACTCGGCGATTGGCGGCGAGGTGTCGCCGACCGGCAAGCAAATCGAGGAACTGCTCCCAGAGCGAGTCCAGTTGTGGCTCTATCGCTGGGCTTTCGACCGCGGCCACCTCGATACAATTCTGGACCGCTGGGTGATCGATCCTCTCCTACAGGCCTCCACCTATCTTGCAAAACGCGATCGCGTCGGAATGACTTGGATTACGATCCGGCCGGGCAATGCAACGCCGATTCCCTTGCACGATCCGGCGAAACAGGGGAACGACTAGTGTCCCTGCCTGGGTGGGTTCTCCATAGGCCGTTTCTGACCAGCGTCTCCGTTGGCGGCCCTTGGTTCGCCGCTGTCCTTCTAACGGGTTATCGCCGACACGCGCGCATCGTCGGTTGTATAGCGGCATTCGCCTCAATCGTTGGAAGCGCGGTGCTTCTAGCGGACGCGCCGCTGGGCGAGTCCTTGTACCAAGCATTGATGCTGCTGTTTTCCTGTCTCAGTTTCGGCGCGACTATGCTGCTGCCGCGCCGTGATTGCACAACGGGGACGATCGGCGGAATCCTATTCCTACTAGGTTCGACGCTCTTGGCGTACTCGACTGGAAATTTACTTGTGCTGCTTGCAGCATGGATTTTGTCTACGGTTCCCTTCTTGTGGGCAGGGTGGTTTCGTGCGGGAGCATGGCGTCCGCTGGCTGGTCTTCTGCTGTCAAGTCTCGCCCTGGCGCTGGCCGTCGGACTGATTTCGACGAGCACAGGCGTCATTTCCATCAATAGCCTGAAGGGCCAAAATCCAGGCGGAACCGCAGCGTTTGCGCTCCTGGTTATTGCCGTAATCTTTCGCAAGGGAATTTGCCCGGCTCACGCTTGGGTTGCAGACGCAGCTGAAACCGGTCCGGCACTTCCGACCGCGCTTCTACTCAACGGACATTTCGGAGCACTGCTGGTTGCCAAGTTGATCGTGCCGCTGTTTCCGCGCACGGACAGTTTGTTTCCGGTACTTTCCTACCTCGCGATTGTGACCGCGCTTTATGTTGCGATCCGCGCGCTTGCGGAGAACTCTCCCCGACGGCTGCTCGCCTTTCTGGCGCTCAGTCAGTCCGCCTGTATCCTGAGC
>JBOGMU010000135.1:0-10031 GCA_050746865.1 Candidatus Acidiferrales bacterium | reverse complement strand
CCACCAGCAGACTCAGAGCCGCCACTGCGAGATTGACAGCCACAGCAACGTACGTCGTGGTCGCCATATTGAAGACGCGCAAGAGGTAGAATCCTGCGAGTAAGCAGCCAAAAACGGCACCCGCCGTATTACCGCCGTACAGATAGCCCCACCATGAAACGCCTTCGGGAGAACCTTCGATCCATCGCGTGATCGCAGGCAGCGAGCCGCCCATTAAAATCGTCGGGGGGAGCATGCAAATCGCGGCTAGCAATCCGCGCAGCAACATGCCCGGCAACCCGTGCTCCGCGCCGGAAATGTAGGCGCGATTCAGATAAGGCAGGCTCAGCTGCACGAGAACCGCAAACACCCCGATTCCCAATTCCAGCGCGGCATAGATCTTCAGAGGATGTTGCCGCAATCGCAGCCGTGGCAGCCAGATGCTGCCGATGCACAATCCGCCCATAAACGTCGCCAGTAAGATGCCCAGCGAGACGGATGTCGATCCTATGGCCAACTGCAGCAGCTGATACCACACCACTTCATAGATAAGCGCGGCGCAGCCGCTGCCTGCGAAAAGCAGCATCAGCAAAGGAAGATACTTGCGCGCGTCCGAAGACGTACGTGTATCCGTCTGCGCCATCGTGGAAATAACGGTATTCAAGGTTTGCTCCGGCCGCGTAGCCTATCACGGTTAGGTCTGCGCAACCATAAAATCAGGATCGCTGAAGGAACCGGGTGCGAAGCCTGTAGCAACTTCGACGTAGGCCCCGCCAAACACGTTTCATCCTCGCTGGTGATTCCTCTGCACCGGCGGTGGTACAATCGCCGACCTGTCGCACAAACTTAGCGAGGAGATCCGCATGCGAACTATCAAAGGGCCCGCCATTTTCTTGGCCCAATTTGCAGGAGACTCAGCCCCGTTCAACACTCTAGATTCGATCACTAAATGGGCCGCTGGCCTCGGCTACAAAGGCGTGCAAATTCCTACATGGGACGGCCGCCTCTTTGACTTAAAAAAAGCGTCCGAGAGTAAAGCGTATTGTGACGATTTGCGCGGCATGCTTCAGAAAAATGGTGTTGAGGTTACCGAGCTATCTACTCATCTTCAAGGGCAGCTGGTTGCGGTGCACCCCGCATACGATTCGCTTTTTGACGGGTTCGCTGTTGAATCGGTTCGCGGCAATCCGAAGGCTCGCCAGAAATGGGCCACCGAACAGGTCATCATGGCGGCAAAGGCCTCAAAGAATCTCGCTCTGCCGCACCACGCCACCTTCTGTGGCGCACTCGCATGGCCGTATCTTTACCCGTGGCCGCAGCGCCCGGCGGGGCTCGTCGAAACCGCATTCGACGAACTCGCCAAGCGTTGGAAGCCGATCCTCGATGCTTTTGACGAGAATGGCGTTGATGCCTGCTTCGAAGTGCATCCCGGCGAAGACGTTCACGACGGCGCGACGTTCGAAATGTTCCTCGATCGGCTGAATGGTCACAAACGGTGCAATCTGCTTTTCGATCCAAGCCACTTCGTTTTGCAACAGCTCGACTATCTCGAGTACATCGACCTGTACCATGACCGCATCAAGATGTTCCACGTGAAGGACGCCGAATTTAATCCCACTGGACGCCAGGGCGTTTACGGGGGCTTCCAATCCTGGGTGAATCGTGCCGGCCGCTTCCGTTCGCTGGGTGATGGCCAAGTCGATTTCGCCGGCATCTTCGCGAAGCTCACGCAATACGATTTTCCTGGCTGGGCCGTCATGGAATGGGAATGCTGCATCAAGAGCTCTGAACAGGGAGCACGCGAGGGCGCACCATTCATCAAGAAGCACATCATCGAAGCCGCCACGCGCGCCTTCGACGATTTCGCCGGTGCGGGCACTGACGACGCCGCGAATCGTAAGCTCCTCGGAATCAGTTGAGATGGCATACTCAATAAAGGCGTAGGGGCGCACGCTTGCTGCGCCCTTGATCCACTGAGGATTGTTTGGCGCGCGAATGAATTTATTCCAGGCGAGCATGTCCTGTGGTTCTCGCCGTGAAATTCTAAAAGGAGATAAACCCAATGGCTAAGAGACTTCGCACCGCTGTGATTGGAACCGGCTTCGTCGGCCGGGTTCACCTGGAAGCAATTCGCCGCCTAGGATTTGTGGACATCGCCGCGATCGTCGATCCCAACCTTCCCACCGCGAAAAAATATGCAGACGAATTCGGCGTGGATCGCTGCGAGGCAGATATTAAAAGTGTGTTGGGCGATCCATCGATAGACGCAGTCGAGATCTGCACACCGAACACCTTTCATGCACCCATGTCAAAGGAAGCGCTCTTGGCAGGCAAACATGTTCTCTGTGAAAAGCCTCTGGCGACCACTGCGGCGGCGGCGGCGGAACTCGTGCAGATAGCCGCCCAGAAGAAGCTCAGGAATTGCACGGCTCACAACTTGCGCTATTATCCCCTCGTGCAACACATGCGGCGTATGGTCGAGGCGGGCGAACTTGGCGAAATCATCATCGTTCAGGGCACGTATTCGCAGGATTGGCTGCTTTTAGATACCGATTACAACTGGCGCATTGAGTCGAAAGAAAATGGCGCGTCTCGATGCATGGCGGACGTCGGCTCTCACTTTTGCGACATGACCGAGCACGTCACCGGGAAACGCATTACTGAGGTCTGCGCCGATCTGTATACGTTCTACAAAACTCGCCGTAAGCCAAAGGGCCAGATAGAAGCCTTCGCCGGCAAGGCGCTTCCCCCCGACGCCTACACCACGTACCCTGTCGATACGGAAGACATGGGCACCGTTATCTTCCGT
Organism: Candidatus Acidiferrales bacterium; assembly: GCA_050746865.1. Lineage (GTDB taxonomy): Bacteria > Acidobacteriota > Terriglobia > Acidiferrales > UBA7541 > Palsa-295. The sequence goes on along the minus strand of JBOGMU010000135.1, from coordinate 7,243 downwards.
ATGGACAATGGCGCACGCGGCTGCTATTCAGCAAGCCAGGTTTCCGCAGGTCGCAAAAATCATCTCAGAATTGAAGTTTATGGCACGAAAGCCGGCGTTGCATGGAATCAAGAGCGCCCTGACGAGCTCTGGATCGGCAAACGTGGTGCGGCCAATGAGACGATGATCAAAGATCCATCTCTGCTCAAGGGCGACGCCCGTACCTTCGCTGATATTCCGCAGGGTCATAGCGAAGGTTACGACGACACCTTTAAGCAGATGCTCCGCCGGTTCTATCAGTCGATCCTCGATCCTTCGGCAAAACCCGAATATCCCCAGTTTGCCGACGGCTTGCGCCAATTGACGATTCTCGAAGCCGAACTGGAGAGCAGCAAGAAGCATGGTTGGGTCGACGTCCCGAAGGCTGCGTCCTAGACTGAGTTCGGTTTGGGTCGGTTGGGGAGGGTCATTAGGATTCCCAGCCGGCCCAGTCTCGCCGTGACCCGCTACACGTCCTGTTCTCCGCATGCCCCTGCATCTCTTCGTTCTTCCTGTAACATCGCCGGATCAGAATCGTATTAGAATCTGTAGACTCACTCGTCCCGATTCGGAGAGAACACATGAGATCGTTGTGCGCATTCGCTGTCGGGGTTTTTGCGGCAAGCCTCGCGTTTGGACAAGCTGCGGCCACAAATCAGAGTGCTGCCGCTCCGAATCAGCCACCCGCCAGACTCCAATTCGAGGTCGCCTCGATTCGTCCGTCACAGTCCTCCACGCCGGACCGCGTCAACTCGGGTTTGCACATGGATGGAGCGCAAGCTCACCTGGCTTCGCAAAGTCTCAAGAACCTAATCGCGATGGCGTACCGCGTACAATGGAACATGGTCTCCGGTCCGGACTGGATGGCATCTGCTCGCTTCGACATAAGCGCTAAGCTCCCTGACGGTGCGACAACTGACCAGATACCTGAAATGCTTCAATCGCTTCTAGCGGATCGGTTTGGTCTAAAAGTCCATCATGAGACCAAGGACGCACCCGCATACGCACTGTCGCTGGGAAAGTCGCCACTCAAACTCACCGAATCGCTGGAAGACGCCCCATCGTCTGGGGCAAACGGCTCGGTGAATGTTGCGGCTGCAGGCAGTGCCGCCGGCGTTTCAATTGACCTCGGACATGGCAGTTCGTACACCTTTGCGAATGACCGATTTGAATTTCACAGATTCACCATGGACCAGTTTGTACGACAGTTAGCCTTATATATGGATCGACCGGTTGTAAACATGACGGAGCTGAAGGGAACTTACGACTTTACGCTCAACGTAACGCAGGAAGATTATTACATTCTGCTAGTTCGCTCAGGCGCAAACGCTGGCGTCAACCTGCCGCCACGAGCTCTTCAACTACTCGCCGGCACGCCCATTTCACTCTTCGATGCTCTTGATCAGCAAGGTCTCCACTTGGAAGCTCGTAAGCTCCCGCTCGACACGATAGTCGTCGACCAAGTCCTCCAAACGCCCACGGAAAATTAACGCGCGAAAGTTTCCTCTGGTGACCAGAGCTAACCTGCCCGCAGCAAAACACAACAATCGATGTGACTGATAGTCATTGTGAATAGAAGTTCCGCGAAATCGCCCCAGCCGAAGCATGCTTCCCCTGCGACCGGGTCGTCTCCTTATCTAAAATGTAGCCCCTATTTCCGTTCAGGCTCGTTAGCATTAGCCGATGCCTCCTCCGGGCTCACCAAGCTGATCTTCCACACAGGCCCATCTCCATATAGCGGCCCTACCGAGCCGGCGTACGTCGGCGCGTCACCTCCAATCACCCACATATCCGTATCATGCGGTTGCTTGCCGACGAGCGGCGCCACAACTGCCGCTATGCCTCCGATATCGATATGCATGACGTAGTGGATCGCATCTCTACGCACTCCGCCGGCTTCGAATGGGTTCTTCCCCTTTGCAGTGAATACGAGTTTCACAAGCCTCGGATGCTTCCCCAGCGATAAATACGAGATGCTAGTCTTGGGCGAACTTGGATCGAAGTCTTTCACGAGGACGAAAAGCATCCCGTTGGCGATATCGGACGGCAGTTTCATTTTCTTGTGAAACGTTTTGTCTTTAGCTTTGCCGAGATATTGGACGGTGACTTGTCCGGAGGAGGCGTCGATTAGCCCATCGATTGGAGTTTTGAACGACGGTCCCTTTTCAATCAGATGGTCGCTGATCAATCGAAAGGCTTTGTCTTGCGTGAATACGGTCGTCTCTTCGTAAAGCGAACCGTCCTTAAATCGAATCGTCAGACGATTGTGTATTTCATGGCCGTGCAGCACCTGCTCGTCGTCACCTTGTCCGATCTTATGCCCGCTGAGATCCGTGACGATCAAAAATCCTCGCGAAACCCCTTCTGCGAAACGGACGCGAATGTTGTCAGCTGTCGCGGCGAGTGGAGCAATGAGGCAGAACAGTAGAAGTGCACGGCGCCAGTATGGGGCAAAGGCAGGCTTCAGCATACACTCCTATCCTATTCAATCAGCCTCCACGTGCGACTGGGGCATAGCCTCTATTTTTTGCCATGAAAAAACTGCAGCACTTTCTAAGAGCCTAATTCGCTGTGTTACCATGCGCCGGTCATCGTTAGCCTTAAAGCTGAGAGGAGTCTCCTCATGCCAGGCCGCATCGTTTCTCCTCGGCGCAGTTTTCTTCAGCGCCTCGCTAGTGTCGCGGGACTCGGCGCAGTCGCCGGTCCGCCCCTCGTAGCTCAGTCTCCTCAACAGCAGTCCGCGACAGCACTGCCGCACTACGCGCGCGCTCAGAACCATAGATCATTGAAGCAGTCGAGTTACGACACAACAGGCGCTAATGCCGACCGCAACCAAATTCCTGCGGGGGCAACGCAGGAAGTTTTCTCCTCCAGTGGTCCCGGTGTAATTACGCGCGTGTGGTTCACAATCGGAAGCGGAAATCGTGATTTGCTCAAACAAATCGTGTTGCGCATGTATTGGGAAGGAACTCCGAAGCCAAGCGTCGAAACGCCCATTGGCGATTTCTTCGGACTCAACCTCGCGCAATTCTTCAACTACGAGTCAGAATTCCTCAGCTGCTCGCCTATTCGCGCACTAAACAGTTATTTCGCCATGCCCTTCCGTCGCTCTGCACGCATCACCGTCACAAACGAAAGTTCGGCGCAGATCGGCGCATTTTATTCGAATATCGACTACCAGCTCGTTCCTGCTCTCCCGGATGACACCATGTATTTCCACGCGCAATATCGCCAGAAAGCGCCTAATCTCGCGATGAAGTCATTCGCTGGCCAAAATTTATTGGGAGAGAACAATTACGTCTTTGTCGAGACGCGTGGAAAAGGTCATCTGATGGGAGTTACTCTCGGTGTCCTGCAGAATTCCGACGGCTGGATGGGCGAAGGCGACGATATGGTCTTCATCGACGATGAATCCAAACCTGCGATCACCGGCACGGGCACAGAAGATTATTTTAACGGAGCATGGGACTTCGGCGGCGTAGACGGCGCCGTTCCATTCTCATTCCGTCATAACGGCGCGCCTTTCATCGTGGACGCCGAACGCACCGGCGGCCGTTATTGCCTCTACCGCTGGCACTCCGATAATCCGGTCACGTTCAACCGCTATCTGAAGCACACCATCGAACATGGCACGGCAAATGATCGCGCCGACAACTTCTATTCGGTGGCCTACTGGTATCAATCCGAACCCTACACGGATTTTCCGGAGCTTCCACCGGTCGGCGATCGGTTCGTCCGCCTGCAACGAAGCTAGCTAGCTTCGTGGTTGAACCAACACGAGAGTAATCACGCAGGTATAGATCGCCTTCTTCCAAACGGACGAGCGCGATAGAATGCCGCAATGCGAGTACGGGCCCTATTTTTTGGGCAACTGAGAGAAATTGTCGGTGTGCCGGAGGAAACCATCGACGTTTCCGAAGGAACAAAACTCGAGGACCTCTTGGAGCGCTATGGGCGCCGCTTCCCGAAATTTGCCGAATTTCGCCCTTCGATTGCCGCTTCGGTGAATCAGGAATATGCAGATCCCAAAACAGAGCTAGCGAACGGCGACGAGGTTGCTTTCCTGCCGCCTGTCAGCGGTGGAGAGGACCATAGCGCCGATGTTTTTCGGTTGGTGCGGAAGTCTATCGACATGCAGGAAATCGTCGACGCACTTAAGGCTCCCGAAGACGGTGCGCTCGTCGTTTTCGACGGCTTCGTTCGGGATAATTTCAAGGGCCAGCAAACACTCTACCTGGAATACGAAGCTTATGAAGCTATGGCTTGGGCGAAAATCCGTGAAATCGGGGGTCAGATCCGCCAAAAGTTCCCGATTCGCCGTCTCGTGATTGTGCATCGCCTCGGACGCCTCGAAGTCGGCGAAACAAGCGTTCTGATTGCCGTTGTTTCGGCGCACCGCGCCGCAGCGTTCGATGCCTGCCGGTATGCCATCGACACCTTGAAACGTACCGTGCCCATCTGGAAGAAGGAGTTTTTCGTGGGCGGTGCGGTGTGGGCTGAGGGCGAGGCCATCCGCGAGGAAGCCATTTCACGCGAAGATGAATCTGAAGCCTAGATGAGAAGCCACCAGGCGGTGGGGCACGGCTGCTGCGAATGGGTTAGCGTGCTCTGCGGCGGCAAGACGATCTCGACTGCCGTCAAGCTCGGCCGCCGTTTGACCGTGATATGCGCCGCCCTGGTCTGCACCCTCGCGATGACGTCGCGCGGCAAAGCGCTTGGCCGCCGATTCCGATTATCCATAATGGCCCAAACTGCGCAGGCCGACGGCAAATGGCATCCCTTCCGGCCTAAGCCCGACGCCGAACCGTCTAATTCTGCCGCAGCGCAGGACCAAGCGCCCGTCATCAAGTCGCAGACGAATCTCGTAAGCATCCTTGCAAGCGTTATGGATAAGAATGGCACGCCGGTGGCGGATTTGTCCGAAAGCGCCTTTTCTCTCTTCGAAGAGGGAGTACCTCAAAAGATCGAGCGTTTCGAAGCGCAAACGAGTCGGCCCGTCGATCTCGCCCTCATGATCGATTCGAGCGCCAGCGCCTATCTAGATCTGAAATTCGAGCTCGAAGCAGCCGCCCGTTTCATTCGTCAGGTGGTCCGACCCGGGGATTCTCTGTCAGTTTTTGAGATTTCGGATGCCGTGACGGAAATCGGCGTTTTTTCGGACAATATTTCCCGCCTCGAAAGCGATGTGCGGCGTATACAGCCTGGCGATGGAACTTCCATTTACGACGCGCTGGTACTCGGCTCTGATGCTCTCACCCATAGGCCGCGGGATCGGCGGCGTGCAATCGTGATGGTGACGGACGCCGGCGAAACGACCAGCGGCGCAGATTTCAATGAAGCCCGCCAGGCTGCGATCGCGTCGGGTGAGTTGCTTTATACAATTGTGGTTCGTCCCGTGAAGAATGAGAATGGGCGCAACACTGCTGGAGAACATGCTTTGATTACGATCACCGACAGCACGGGCGGAAGCATGTTTATGCTCGACGACGTGAGCCAGATTCAGTCAATGTTCGACGAAATCAATCGCGAGCTTCGGACGCAATACTTGCTTGCTTATTATCCGCAACCGACGCCGCCGCCAGGCAGCGACCGCCACGTTGGATTGCGCGTCGCCGGGCCGTATACACTCAGCTACCGCAAAGAATATTTCACTACGAAGTAGACGCTTGGCGGCCCTCACGAAGTCCGCGTGCGAAATTCGCCCTAAGCCTAACAGATTCCGCTGACAAACCGTCCATGGCATTGGTAATCTCTTTAGCGCGGCGACGGTTCGCTCACGTATGAATGAATATCTTGAATTCGCCTTGGAAGCAGCGGCCGAAGCGGCTGCGATTATTCGAGCGGGCGCCGAGCAGCCCAAAAGGATCGAATACAAAGGCGAAGTCGATCTTGTGACGGACACCGATCGCCGAACGGAAGCGGCTATTGTGGGACGCATCCGAAAAGCATTTCCCGATCACGCGATCGTAGCCGAAGAGGGCAGCCAGGGAGCGGCAACAGGCGCGAAATCCTGCTGGTACATTGATCCCCTCGACGGAACCACGAATTTTGCTCACGGGTATCCTTGTTTCGCCTCTTCCATTGCATTGTATGAAGGAGAAACGCCAGTCGTCGGTGTGGTCGTGAATCCGATGCTGAATGAGACCTTCAGTGCCATTCGCGGCAAAGGCGCGCGGCTGAATGGCAAACCGATTCACACGTCGCCAGTGCCGAAGCTTGGCACTAGCCTTGTCGCGACGGGCTTTCCCACGCACATGCGCCACAATAGCGCAAATTTGGATTTCTATTGGGGTTTTACCCTGCGGTCGCATGGTGTTCGGCGAGACGGCTCCGCCGCGCTAGATCTTTGCTCGGTCGCGTGCGGCCGCTTCGAAGGATTCTGGGAATTCGGCCTGAATGCTTGGGATACCGCTGCCGGCAGTCTGATCGTCAGCGAAGCGGGCGGAAAAGTTGAAGCGCTTGATGGAAGCGAATACCGTCTTGGCGGGCCAACCATCCTTGCTTCAAACGGTCTGGTTCATGATGAGATGCGCGTCTTGTCCGCGGAAATTCTAGAGAAAGTGGCGGCTCATAAGAATTCGTAGTGAATCCCCGCTGGATCTTATTCGCCCGACCCACCCATTTTACGTTTGCGATGCAGTTTGACGGCAGAGCTCCTGAGCGTTTCGGGCACATTTTTATTCGTAGTCAGCTTCATCAGATCCGTTGCGTTCAGACGCTTCATCAAGTTCAGTGAGACATCGAGAGGAGTCTTTGGATTAAAAACGAGATTCTTGACCGTCATATAGTTCTTCATAAACAGCCGTGACATCGAAATATTGCGGAGCACTTCGATAGAAAGGTTTGTCTGCGCAGCGAAAAGTTCCACTTCGGAATCTGTAAGGCGTGGCGACTGCAGGACGCAGCGCTGAACCAGCTTATTCGGATCCCGTATCAGGAACATCCGTTCTTCCCGCCCGCCCTTTAGCGCGGTGGTAAGCCGCTGCACGACGTTCATTTTTGCGATTTTCTGCGTAAGTGTTACTCGTCGTCCTGAATCGGGCTCCGCATCTGCCACTTCCTGAATTTCAGCCTCAGAAAGAGCGCCTTTCTGTATCTCGTCCAGCATCGATCGCTGTTCCGGCGTGGCGGAGATGGATCGCGAAACCGCCACCACGAGATGCGGGTCGTAGCAAAATCGCTCGAGATTATCAAGGAGAGCTTGAATGCCTGCGACGGTCAGATG
>JBOGMU010000134.1:0-4473 GCA_050746865.1 Candidatus Acidiferrales bacterium | reverse complement strand
GTGTACAGCTACCAAGTGCCGCTATCGGGTAGTCACTACCGGCTCAAAATAGGCCCACGATCAAAAGATCTGGGGATGATGGCTTATGAGGGCAAGTTTTGGATCGATCCCAGCAACTCGAGACTTGGCAGGATGACGATCATAGTTCCTCAGCCTCCGGCGAAATCGCAGATGTGCCGCATCGAGACGACGATTGAATATCAGCCCTTCCAGATCGGTGGTTCCCGGCTGCTGCTTCCGCAATTGACGCTTCTGAAGGTCTGGGACACGGACGGCGCGCGGTCCGAAAACCGGAGCGCTTATGCTTCCTGCCGGGCGTTTCAGAGCGAATCCGTTTTCAGGCCGGAGATGGCGCCGCCGGTTGGCGATCCCGCATCGGAAAAGGCGCCAGCCGTGGATGATTCCGCACCGGTCAAAACATCGCTAGCGATTCCGTCTGGAAAGACCTTGCGGATTGCTCTGCGCTCGACAATCGACTCGGAGAACGCATTTGCGGGCGACCCGATTGAAGGACAGTTACTGCAGCCTCTCCAGGGTCATCGTGGGAACATCCTGGCGCCGCGGGGCGCTATCGTGCATGGGCGGATCGTTCGCTTCGAGCAACACTATGCGCCTTCGAGTTACTTCGTGCTGGGTCTCAAATATTATTCACTCGTGGTGAACGGCGCCGAAGTTCCGCTGATGCTGGAATTGGTGCCTCGATCGCCCGGAGAGCGGGACCTGACGGGTTCTCTCGAGAAACACCAAGGCATCGGGATGTTTGTGTTCCAAAGCGAGCGGTTGGCGCTCGACGACACGTTTGTTTCGGAGTGGAAGACCAAGGCCAAAAAGACGGGGGCCCGGTGATACGATATTTCCTGTTCCTCAAAATAACCCATGTTTAAATCACTGATTGCGGCGCTAGCGATTTCATGCTGCGCTTCGACGGCTGCTTTTTCCGCGGAGTGGAAGCAGCTTTTTGACGGAAAGGACCTGAACGGCTGGCAGCATGTCGGGCCGGGCGGCGCCACGGTGGAAAACGGGCTGATCCAAACGCACGGCGGAATGGGGCTGCTGTACTGGAAGGGCGGGAAGATCGGGAACTGCGTTCTGCACGTGGTTTTCAAAATGCGGGATCACAATGACAATTCGGGCGTGTTTGTGCGTATCCCGGTCGAGCCGCGCGAAGCCTGGATGCCGGTGAATTATGGCTATGAAGTGCAGATCGACAACGAGCCGGAAAAAGGCGGCGAGAACGAATACCATGTCACCGGCACGCTTTATTCTCTGACCAAGCCGTTAGCGCGTCCGGGCAAGCCTGGCCCCGAATGGAACACCATGGACATCACGCTCGACGGCCTGCGGACGATCGTCTTTGTGAACGGCGTGAAAGTGACCGACTACACGGAAGGCCAGCCAGTGCCGCCGAAGAAGTTCAGTTTCGAGCCGCAGCGCGGACTGCGCCCCCTCACCGGCTGGTTCGGGCTGCAGAATCACAGCAACAACGACATCGTATTTTTCAAAGAAGTCGCGATCAAACCACTTGGGAAAGGGAAGTAGACAGCGCTTCAGGGCCTAATGGAACAGCGCCGCAACCGGTAGACTCCATCCGGGCAGCAAGTCCGTCGTAAGGCTCTGGTTGTTTTGAAGCTCGCGCCGCCCGGCGCCGGCATAAACGAGCGCTTCCCGCGTGACCGGATAAATCTGCCATACCTCTTGAACTCCAGACTTCAGGTAGGCGAGCACCTTACGGCGGGTGTCGCCAGTTCGCTCCGTGGGCGAGATCGCTTCCACGGCGATATCCGGCGCGCCATGGATCGGTACTTTACGCGGGTCGAGGTTGGCCCGTTCTCCCAGCAGCACACATACGTCCGGCCGGAGACGGTCCTGATCGCTAAGAGCAAACTCAACGTCCTGGTGGGCACGGCCGTTTGGTTGTGCCTTAAGATACTGCTTCAGCGCCGCCAAGAGATTGAATACGATGTCCTGGTGCTCCGGCGTGGGGCTGGACACTTCAACCAGATCTCCTTCGAGCAACTCCCAACGCCCGCCATTGTGCCGGTAGGGCTTGCCATAACTGAATTGTATGCCAGTGAAATGGCGCTTTATACCGCCGCACGGACCGGGTTTGGCGTTTCGGATCGGGGCTGTTTCGCGGGCGGTGCCAGGTTGGGCGAGGAGAGCGGATATTCGGACGGGATCGGGAAGACCTCGCCGGCGGTGGAAAAACTGAAATCCTTCAGTAGCCGCGCGATCTTCTTTCCCATGCCGCTGATTCCCGTGTAAGTTCGCAAGCGTCCGACAAACCCGCAGTCGAGGCGTGGCTGATCTTTGTCGATCTCCCAGGGATGGAAATAGATGCAGGCGGGATGGCCTTCACGGTTAAGGCGGCGAATACCGGCAGCCGTATAGCGATACGGCAACAAACGCAGGTACCCGCCGCCCCCGACGGGCGTGACAGAGCCGCCCGGAAGCTTTGCCGTGGCGATTGGAATTTCAAGCAGCGGCCCGGCGCTGGTGGCAACCAGTTGGGCATGACGGCTGTATCCGATGATTCCGTAACGGTCGTGAGAGATCGGATAAATGCTGGAATCCCGCGTGAATCCGCATTCGGCCAGAACGTCTAAAGCCCACAAGGATTTCTCGGTGATGGAATAACTCGGCGCGCGATAAGCCAGCGGACGGATGCCGCAAGCGTCGGCGATCGCTTTTACGGCGAGCTCGGTATCCGCCCGAAACTCATCCGGCGTGAGATCGTAAATCAACCGATGGTAATAACTGTGACAACCGATTTCATGGCCGGCTTCGGCGATTTCGCGGATTAAGTGCGGATAACGATGAGCTACCCAGCCGAGGATGAAAAACGTACCCTTGATGCCGGCGTTTGAGAAGATTTCAAGGATGCGCCGCGTCGCCGGCTCCACCCGGCTTGGCATGGTATCCCATTGATTTTGAGGAACCAGCTCAGACACTTCGGCCGGGTGAAAGAACTCTTCCACATCGACTGTAATGGAGTTTGTCATAGGTTAGCGGTTCCCGCCAATCCGCTATCCCCGGAGCTGCCGCAAGGCGAAGACAGCACAGCCAAAGCAGATCGAAAAAAAACTTAAGACGATCGTATCAATGAGACGCTGTGCCATCAATTAACACTCCAAATATAAATCATATCGACTAGTAAATCCAGATCGCACAAGCCGGTTTTCCATTTGCGAAAGTCCCAGGAATAAGGCTATCCCTAAAACTAGTACCTGAGATCCAGGAGGTACTCCCGTTCACAACGTGGGGGATGGGGAAACGTACTACGCGCCGGAGACCTTGTGTGGCAAAATGGCCGGTTTTGATGGGGAAGTATGAGATAATGCTTAAGGTTGCGCTCCCTATCATGATGCGGATAATCCATTCTCGATTCGCGCCGCGCGGCGTGTGGTGCGGTGTGTTTGCGTTTTGTATAACGTGTGGCGCTGGAGCTTTCGCTCAAGGAAATCAGACGGCAAGTCCGCCAGTATCTCAGCGGGCGTCGACAGTTCCTCCGGAATACCGGATTGGCGCGGGTGATGTGCTTGAGGTGGATGTCTGGAAAGAGCCGGAAGCCTCAACGCAGGGAGTCGTGGTGCGGGCGGATGGGAAAATCACGGTTCCGTTGGTAAAAGAAGTGGAAGTTACCGGCCTTACGACGGGTGAACTCGAAAAGATATTGGAGCAAAGGCTCGCGAAATTCATACCTGCGGCGGAAGTAACGGTAGTCGTCCGGGAAGTAAATAGCAAGAAGGTTTACATGATCGGTGCGGTGCGGCGAACTGGGCCAATCAAGCTCGATTATCCCATGACGATTCTACAAGTTCTGGCTGAAGCCGGAGGTGTCACGGACTTCGCGAAAAAGACGAAAATCTATGTGCTGCGGCACGAGGGCGACAAAGATGTTCGCATCCCGTTCAATTACTCGCAGGTAATTAAAGGCGAGCACATAGAGCAGAATATTCGGGTTCTGCCCGGCGATACGATCGTTGTACCGCAATGATTTTTTCTTTTCGCGCCCGCTCCACCGCTGGTTATGCGCTGGCCGCCGCCTCCCTGTTATGGATTGGCGGTTTTGCGAAGGCGCAGCTATCGAACGTCGGTTACCGGGCGCTGGGCCAGCCGGATTTATATCAGAATGCGCTGAATCTGGTACAAGGCCAGGAGTTGCAACTGCCGGGAGGCGTAGCCACCGATTCGAGTGATGGACCGGTGCATCTTTACGTTGCCGATGGCCAAAACAACCGGATTCTTGCTTGGAAAGATGCCCATGCCGTTCAGAGCGGCGCGCCTGCGGACCTGATCCTAGGCCAGCCAAGCCGTAGCAGCACGGCGCGTTTTGACATGTATGGGCCGTCGTCTCTGGCCGTGCAGCCGGGAACCGGCGATCTGTTCGTGGCCGATGCCGGATTTAACCGGGTGCTTCGTTTTCCAAAGCCCTTCGCGAATCCGCAACGCACCAATCCGGCCATGGTGTAC
>JBOGMU010000133.1:0-10115 GCA_050746865.1 Candidatus Acidiferrales bacterium | reverse complement strand
CTTGATGGTGGCCAAGTAGGCCGTCACGTTATGCATGTCGCTGTCCTTCAGCGTCAGCACCAGGTTCTTGTGCGCGTCGTCAGGATCGTGGACATCGACTTTTGCAACTTGCGCATCGCGGTCGATCGTACGCCGAGTCCCGTTCTGTTCGACGAGCGTTACGACAAACTCGTTCTGCTGCAAGAGCGTCCCTTCGATCTCCTGGCCGTTGCGCATCGTGACCGTGACAGTGGTCGGCTTACCACCCGCATCGGCAGCTGGTCCGCCGCGGCCACCGCGCCCGCCACCACCGCCTCCGGAAACCCAAGCGTTCTGGAGATCATGTCCATCCGCAGGATATTTGGAGCCTATTCCCGCCAAATCGCCCGTAACGGAATGGCAGCTGGCGCATTTGGAGGCAAAATACGTCTTTCCTGCGGCAGCGTCGCCATATTTGAGTATGTTCAAGACGGTCAAATCCTCTGTGCCCGGCGGACGGCCTTGCCGGCCGATTTCAGCAAGCATGCTATGAATGTATTCAGCGATGGCGATCACGTCGTCGTCGCCAAGCGACGTAAATGCCGGCATTCCTTTATCCTGGCGGGCGCCGCGAACGATCGGCGCAATAAGTTCGCCATGCTGGTCGCTCAATGCAATCTGCGAGCGAAGCAAATTCGGACCACCCAGCGCGCCGCCGCGCAAATCCGCGCCGTGGCAGGCCGTGCAGTTCACTACGAAAAGCGCCTTGCCGTGGGCTATCACGTCTGGATTCGCCAGTTTGCGTGTTTGTTGCGGAAAATTCGGCCCTCTTCCTTGAACAGCACCTCCTCGGCCCCCGCGCCCCCGTCCCCGCGCTGCGGGAGCGCTTTGCGCACCCTCTTCTTGTTGCGCCGGTTCCTGCGCTGCGACGTATGAGAACAAGCTCACCGCGCATACCAACGCCAGACATCCTGCAAGCTTTCCGAATTTCAAACCCCACCTCCGGTTGGTCACAGCAGAACAAAAAAAATGGGTAAAGTTTACGCGCCTTAACCCACTCCACGCCTCTAATCGAGTGGCATTATCTGCAGCATCTGCGTCAGCCACTCTGACGCAAAAAGGCCAATTTGCCACCTTAAATTCGTCTTAATTCCCCTTAATTGCCCCCAATCCCCCCTAAATTCTTAAAGCTGAGCCACCTGCGCCTGTTGGGTCTAGGGCGCTGGTGGCCCACGGAAACATGCTCCGTTTAGAACTCGAAGCGGAGGTTGAAGGACATGATGCGTGGGCCAGTGTCACCCGTCGCCTGCCCGAATTTCTTGTTATTCACGGTCTCACCGGTCACCAACAGTGGGTTCGTTGCGCTAAACGTAGCGTTGAACGTCGCCGTGGTGTTCCAAGCATTAAACTGTGGATGGTTGAAGACGTTGTAGGCCTGAACTTGGATCCTGAACGCTCGGCGCTCATTCTTGCCGATTGGGATGCGCTTCTCAAGCGTCCAGTCAAAATTGTTTAAGCCTTTGCCGTAAATCTGGCCCGGACCTTCCGTGCCAAGGCAGGTCGGGCCGCAACCGGCCGCAGTACCTTGCGTCGGTGCGGTATAGGCGCATGGGTTGAAGACGTACTTAGTGCCCGGCGCCATTGGTGTGGCGTTCCATGTTGTACAGTTCGACAAGACAGCAAGATTCGCTCCACCGCCCAAATAATTCGGACGCGAAATCTCACCACTCGATGACGAGGCCTGCTCGCTTACGGAACCGGTTATATCTTCACCTGACCCGGCCGAAGCCAAGACCGTTATCGGCGGTCCCGATTGGAATGTGGACAACCCTGAGAACGTCCAATTGCCGAGAATGGCGCTGATCGCTCTGCTTTCCAATTTTTTGCCGAGATCAGGCAGCGCGTACGAGTAGTTAATGATCAGGTTCTGCCGACGGTCAGTGCTTGTTGGGCCGTAGTTCCGCGCATCGTTGTTGGGCACGAGAGGGTCGAATGAGGTTACGCCCAGCACCTTGGAATAGGAGTAGGAGACACCGAGGAGGAACCCGTTTGAAAGGCGCCGCTGTGCCGAAAAGTCAAATGCGTTGTAGTTCGAATAACCTCCGAAATACTCCTGGTTGATATCTTGCCACCCCGGATACGCCACTCTTTCGAGGACGCTGCCGTTCTGGGTCAAGCCCTTGCCAGTGACTGAACTCTGGTCGGCAAAGTCTGCGCCGAGCGGCACCGGATTCAGGTTCTTGCGGATGGCGGAGTGGCGACCGAAGTTTCCGACCCACGAAGCGTCGAGCACAGTGTTGTGGCCGATGTCCTGCTGGATGCCCAAGCTGCCATTGCGAACGGTATCCCAAGGAACCTGGCCCCCGTAGAAATTCACGCTTCCGGGAGAGATCACACCAGTCAGATTGTTGACGTCGAATTTCGGACCAGTCGAGACCGAAGTTAGATTCGAAATCGAATCCTGGTTATCGGCCTCAGTGAACGCTACGGGAGGCTGACCGGACATGTTGTAGACTTGGTTCCCATCCAACCGGTTGAAGAAGACACCGAAACCGCCGCGCAAAGCGGTCTTGCCGTTGCCGAACACATCAAGGGCAAATCCGATGCGGGGTCCTGGGGCAAGCCAGCTTTGTGTGTAGGGATTGTTCGTGCCAATGGCAACCATACCATCCGAATAGCTGCCAGAACCGGTGACATAGGCGCCGATATTGGAGCTGGGCAGGAAGACGCTCGAATTTGCAGGATCTACGGACCGCAAATCTGCCGCAGGACACGGACTGCTAACGCTGGAAGCGATGGTGCACGCTGGGATATAGATCCGCGGGAGCGTAGACGCACTATAGAGGGACGGATTGAACTCCGCAAATGTCTTGTTAGTGTCGACCTGAGGCGTCTGGTGATAGAAGCGAATACCGAGATCTAGCGTAAGACGACGAGTAACGCGCCAGTTGTCCTGAACATAGAACTCCAAGTTCTGATACTGAACGTTGAACACCGTTCGCGCGCTCTGCTGGTTGTAAGAATCGAAATATCCCAGCAGCGCGTTCGCGAACCCGTTTCCTGCGTTCAGAGGATTGTTGGAGTCCGTCCCGAAGTTGAAGTTGCCGGCGAACAAATTGCCGGCCGGTTGAAGTTTTGTGTTCCTCTCATAGTACACGCCCATCTTGAACTGATGGTTGCCCACGACCTTGCTGAGATTATCTTCGTAGCTCCAAATCGTGTTCGCGTTGAAATAATTGTCCGTGCCGGAAACTCCTCCGGTGCCGCCGTACGCCACGGTGTTCGGCAAGTCGCTTCCAAAAGTGAAAGATGGCAAAAGGTTGTTATAGCCATTCACGCCTTTGGGAGTCGTGTTGAACCCGAACAATGTCGGTGGATCGAGACCAGGATTATATTGGCTGTTGCGCGAGCGCTCAAGCAGCGACGCATTGTCGAAATACCAGGACCAGGTGTTCCAGCTCTCGCCGACGGTTACTTCGTTGACGAGCGTTGGCGATATCGTCCAAACCGCTGAACCAGCGTAGCCGTGTCCCGGGTTCGGGTGGTCCTTAAAGTTCACAGGATTGCCGCTCTGCCCGTTGCCACGCGGCTCGTTGCCGATCCAGCTGATATCGTTGAACAGGGCTTGCATATCATCGTGATCGTTGATGTAGCGGAAATACGCCGTCAGCTTGGAGGTTGGGTTGACGTCGACGCGTAGTGTGTCGTTGCGGCGAGCGTGAGTGGCGGGCGATTGTGCAATAAAGTTATATTGGTTCGCATTGCTTCCCGTGAGGGTGAAGTTCGGCAGCGGGAAGAACTGAAGCATCGCCACGCCCTGCCCGGCGAAGCGGTTCGCCGGAATCAAACAGCAAACGCCAGCAGAGTTCAACGGGAACGACGCACTTGTGGTCGGATCGGTCAGCTTAAGGTGCGCGCCAGAAGACGTAACCGTCTGGCTAAAGTCCGCGCAACCCGCGCCCAACGCGTTGCCGCCAGAGTCGGTGCATTCCGCCGCGGTCGTGCCAACGCCGTATTCGATCGGAGTCGGCACGGTCTTCGTCTGAAGAGCGTTCGTCGCTAGTTGCCCTGTGTATTCCTGCGAGAAAAAGAAGAAAAGCCGTTTCTTCTCGGTGTTGAAGTGGCCGGGGATATAGATGGGACCACCTATGCTGTACCCGTCGACGTTGTAACGATATTTCTGCCGCGGGATGATTCCTTCGTTTGCCGACGCTGGATTGAAGTTCTGCTTGTTGAACCAATCGTTCGCGTTGAACCCCTCATGCCGATGGTTCCACCAGCCGCTGCCGTGGAACTGCTGCGTGCCACTCTTCGTGACGACGGTGATCGTTCCGCCGGAGTTGCGGCCGAATTCGGCTTGGTAGTTTGAGCTGAGTACCTTTACTTCCTGGATCGAGTCCATATTAGGCTCGTAGTGGAGAGTACCGTTCGATCCAGTATCCATATCGGTGATGCCATCAACCGTGAAGTTTTTGGCTGCCGTGTTGCCATCGATCGTGATCCCACCGATCGCGCCAGGATTTGTAACATCGCGTCCGTTATTGGTGTCGACAACCCCCGGAACCAGCCTGATGGAACCGAACAGATCGCGCCCGCGCAGAGGCAGCGCATTCAATTCCGAGCCGGTAAGGTCAGTGCTGTTCTCACTGCTCGACGTTTGCACCGGCGTAACCGCAGCCGAAACGGTAACTTCCTGGCTGATCGCACCAACTTCCAGCGAGACTCTCCCAAGGTCCCGGTTGTCGCTGGTACCCAATTCGATCCCGGTTGTCGTACTTTGTTTGAAGCCATTCGCGTTTACCGTCACCGTATAAGTACTCGGCGCAAGGTTCGGGAACCGAAAAACGCCGTTCGCGTCGGTCGTTACATTACGCGTTACGCCCTGCGCCTGATCGGTGAGCATCACCGTGGCACCGGGCACGACTGCGCCGCTCTGATCGACCGCAGTGCCGATGATCGAGCCGGCGACCGTCTGGGCTTGCGCAGAATTTATAAAGAGGAAAGCTGCAGCAAGAAGAAGTACCACCCCTATTCGCTTGATCACACTACCCTCCACATCCGAATTCGGTGCGGCCTCTCTAAGTACGAGCAAGCCGGACGGCTCAGCCTCAAGACAATGAAACAAGGCGCGCCGACCGCCCACACGGCCGCATCCGTTCCTGATGGTGGTTGTGTAGATTAATTACATCTAGTTCCGTCAAGCGCCATGCGGTAAAGCAGATGTAGAAAAGATAAGACCAATGTTAAAAACAAGTTATCTAGGAAGACTGGGCTGGTATAGGGAGGTATCGATACTCAGGAAGTACCCGGCGCCATCGATTGCTGTTTGCGTGCGCTTGCTTCACAGAGTGAAACGGAGCTATACTCCGGCCAATTTTTGGGGGACCTAGGGGGGCGAATGTCTTCAACAAAGGCTTCTCATTTAACAGGAAACGGGAATACTGCCGCGGCTGCGCACCCTGCTTATTCCGCCACGCAGCGAGAGATGGTGAAAGAGCAACTCGAGCGAATCCTTGCCAGTTCCCTCTTTAGAAACAGCAAGCGCTTCCCGGACTTTCTCCGCTATACGGTGAATCAGGCCCTGGCTCGGGAGACCGATTGCCTGAAAGAACGGATGCTTGGCGTTTCCGTCTTCGGACGCGATGCGGATTACGATACGAGCACCGATCCTGTGGTTCGCGTAACCGCTGCCGAAGTCCGCAAACGAATCACGCAATACTACGAAGCGCTTGGGCACGAGCGCGAGATGCGGATCGAATTTGAGCGCGGCTCTTACGTTCCAGAGTTCAGATTTTCATATGACAGTGCGCGGCACGAGATGCCTGCCGCAGCAGCGGCTGCGAACGAAAAGCGCCCATGGAATACGAAGCATTGGCTTTTGGCCGGAGGCGTTATAACACCATGCTTGGCAATTTGCATTTTCTTGCTAGGTAGCACGCGTCAAACAGCTCTGGACCGATTTTGGGCGCCTGTTATTTCCGCGAACGGCCCGGCGCTTGTCTGCATTCCAAATCCTGCGCGTCTGCCATCTCGCTCCGGCACGGCATCCGTTCCACCGTCGGCGGGACCCGGGTTCGAACCGCAGACTGCAGGTTTTATCCCTCACGTCGTCTCGCTTGGAGACTCCGTGGCGCTCTCGATGGTTTCGCGGGTGTTGGGCCGGGAAGCCGAGGATTTTCGAGTAAGGGCTACCGAGGATGTTACGTTGGATGATTTGAAAGAGGGCCCGGTAGTGCTGATAGGGGCATTCAGCAATCAGTGGACAATGCGGCTCGCTAATGGTTTGCGGTTCGCGTTCGAACACGATGGTTCTTCCGCATATATCGCAGACACGCGACACCCCTCCTCACGGGAATGGGAAGTCTCTAATCAGCTCACATCGGGCGGCGACTCTGTCGACTATGGGATTATTTCTCGCGTCACCGATGCAACGACAGGCCACTCCGTAGTCACCGTCGCCGGTATCCACCATTTCGGTACTGAGGCTTCTGCTGAATGCCTGATGGAGACGACTTGCCTCGAAGCTGCTGCGGCACTTGCACCGGGCGATTGGAAGAAGAAGAACCTGCAGATCGTTTTGAAGACGACGGTAATTGGGCAGAACTCCGGCCAGCCGCAAGTGCTGGCTGCGTATGCCTGGTAAGAGATAGAAAAGCACCGAACCGCCAGCCCAGATGCGCGACCGCGGATTCGATGCCTTGAAAATTCTCCAGCACGACGCCAAGCTCTTTGGAAGCTTACCAATCCCAACAGCACCCCTAGAGCGCAGCCCACGATTCAACCGGCGACGCTCGCGCGATATCGCGCCCACGCCGCCGCGCTGAACAATCGCTCTGTTTTCGCAATTCCCGGCATATTGCAGGCGATCCTCGAAAAGGCCGGCGAGACAAAGCCTGCCGAGGCTGCGATCGCGTGATTTACGCGCACGGCAGCTGCGAATCGTCTACGATCGTTTGCTATCGTTGAGTACAGGAAGCTATTCCCGTGCGAACGAAATGCAAATGGCAACCAAGATTGAAGTGAAAAATGCGGGTGGGAACACTTATGCGGTTCGAGTGACTGAAGGCAAAACCGAGTCGACGCACCGGGTTGCGCTCGAGGACAGAGACTACGCGCGGCTCGCGAATGGCGACGTTCCACCTGAAGAACTGATCCGGCTGTCGTTCGAGTTTTTGCTCGAACACGAATCGAAGGAATCGATTCTCGAAAGCTTCGACCTGACAGTAATCTCGCGCTACTTTCCGCAATATGAGCGCGAAATCAAAAAACGAATCGAATCCGCATAAGGCGAGAGACGTAAAGCGGCAGGAGGGCTTGTGCCTCTGCCGCTTCAATCATTTTTATTGCGGGCACCCTATTGTGGCTGCGTTACTGTAACCGACGCAGGCGCGGCAGGCGCCGTTTGGTCAGAGCGTTTTGCGTAAAAGAATAAATCGCCATTCTGCATAACGAGCCCGGTGATCTGGTGCTTGGGATCACGCGTAAACGTGACGCGCGAGGCATTGCCAGACCATTCGGCCACGAACGAATCTTCATTGATCGGCACGAGAAGAGGCGTCGGCATTGCGGCGGCATCGGTTGACGGTGAAGATTGCGGCGCCTGGCCGCGTCCTCCGCGACCGCCTCTTCCACCGGTGACTTCGCGGCGCGTCATGAGGCCTCTACCGGAGACCTCGACAATGATTTTAGAGTTTTCGTTTACGTCGTATGTGCCGGCATACGCGGCTAAATCGCTGGATGAAGTGTCCATCGGCACATCGGCCGCATAATGAAGCGCGGGCACGGGGTCGGGCAAGTTGCGGATCCAGACGTTCCGATACTGTACGGGCGAGCCGTGATCTTGCAGCGTGATCGGATATTTCTCCGGGCCCGGCAAATACGGGGGCCTGTCGTGAAAAGCCGTGGGGCCTGAAGGCGTCGTATTGTCTTGCACGAGCACTCCGTTGAGCAGCGCAGTAACGCGCGCGGGGCTGATCAAATGGCCGTTTTCGTCAAAGCGCGGACGGCGGAAGATAATGTCATAGGCCTGCCACTCCCCGGAATTGCGCGACGCTGTGACGAGCGGCGGATATTGCCCATAGATCGCGCCTGCGCCACCGTCCGCGTAGGTTTTGTTTCCGTCCATATCGAGGACCTGTACTTCAAAGCTGCTCATGAGCATGATGCCGCTGTTGCCGCGGCTCTGATCCATTCCGCGCGCGGGAGAAGGTTCTTTCCATTCAATGTGCAACTGGCAGTCGCCGAACGCCTGCTTCGTGTGAATATTCCCTGTTCCGGGCGCGATCTCGAATGCGCCATCAACGACTTTCCACTTCGGCTCGCTTCCGTCTGCACCCTGCCAGGCGGAAAGATCCTTTCCGTCAAAAAGGACTGTCGCGTCCGACGGTGCGGCGCCGGGAGTCGCGCCCGGGGTAACAGCGCTCGGCACCGGACGATTTACGTCATTGGGCAGCCATTTGTCGTTTTGCGAAAAAGCCGGTGCAGCGCACAGCGAAACTGCAAAGACGAACGCCAAAACTTTGCCAGTCATTATGATTAATTCCCTCCGATTTCCCGCTGCTGCGCCTCGCTAGAGCTTACTGCTACACCAACTGCCGCAGCAATCGCGCCGACTATAGCACCCGCGTGTTATGTGTCAATGTGCGCGAGCATGGCAAGCAAATCGAAGGAGATGAAAGTCGGCTAGAGAGTAGAATGGGCCAGATTGGATGCGCGGCATATGTAGCCGCACTGACTAGACAGACTAAATCATGAACCTTGACCTAAGTCCCGAACATGAGCTGCTACAGCGGTCGGTGCGAGATTTCGCCGAGGCCGAAGTAAAGCCTCACGCGAAAGAATTGGACGAAACCGGGCGCTTTCCGCGCGACATTCTGCGCAAGGCCGCTCAGTTAGGTCTTCTGGGAATTGCTATTCCAGAGGAATATGGCGGCGCGGGAATGGATCACGTTGCTTACTCCGTCGTGATTGAAGAGATCGCGCGTGCGTGCGCTTCGACGGCTGTGATTCTCTCGGTGCAGAATTCGCTATTCTGCGATCCAGTGCTGCGCTTCGGGACGGACGAGCAGAAACAGAAATTTCTGACGCCGTTTGCTCGGGGCGAGAAGATTGGCTGTTTTGCATTGACCGAGCCGCAGGCCGGATCGAACGCAGCTGCGCTCACTACGAAGGCTGCCCGCAAAAATGACCGGTACGTGGTCGACGGTACGAAGGCGTGGATCACGGGCGGCGGCGTGGCCGATGCGGCCCTCGTTTACGTAAACACGAAGGCGGAGTTGGGCGAGAAAGGAATTACGGCTCTGCTTGTGGAGCGCGGGACGCCTGGATTTTCCGTCGGCAAAGAAGAAAAGAAGCTTGGAATTCATGCGACGGCTTGTTGCGAGCTGATTTTCTCAGGATGCGAAGTGCCCGTGGAAAATCGGCTCGGCAACGAAGGCGAAGGGTATAAGGTGGCGCTCTCGACGCTCGATGGAGGGCGAATCGGGATTGCGTCGCAGGCGATCGGGATTGCGCAGGGCGCTTTCGAAGCGGCGCTCGCCTATGCGAAACAGCGGCAGGCGTTCGGACATCCGATTTCGGACTTTCAGGCGATTCAGTTTATGTTGGCGGATATGGGGACGGAAATCGATGCGGCGCGCTTGCTGGCACGTCGCGCGGCGTGGAAATTCGACACCGGATCGCGTGTGACGATGGAGGCGGCATCGGCGAAACTTTTCGCTAGCGAAATGGCTACTCGTGTGGCGCACAAGGCGATCCAGATTCATGGCGGCAACGGCTACAGCCGGGAATATCCGGTTGAGCGCGCGTATCGCGACGCGCGGATTACCGAAATTTATGAGGGGACGAGTGAGATTCAGCGAATGGTCATTGCGGGATGCCTGCTGAAAAATCGGTAGGAGGTTTCGATGGATGAGCACGAATTCGAAGCAGCGCGAGGCTGGAAATCATTTAGCAGCGATCATGTGAAAATGCACGAGCGTTTGCCGGCGCTAGCACTCGCATTGTGGGGGCGCACCCCAGAGGATCTCCGGCAACAGTTGCTCGCTGCAACGCCGAACGTGCCACGCGCCTGTACCTTGGCCGATCTAAAACTGCTTGAGCAACAAGCGAAGGTGATGCTGCAGCATCCTTCTAAGTTTGGCCGACTTGCGAGCGAA